>JAEUHB010000375.1 GCA_016794665.1 Opitutaceae bacterium | reverse complement strand
GACCTCGCCAAGGTCCTCGACGCCCCGCTCGCCGCCCGCTGGGAAAAGCTCGCCCGCGCCGCCGGCATCACCGCCGCGCTGCCCTCCGCCGACGGCCGCGCGACCCGCGGCGATTTCATCCGCGCGGCGTTCCGCGCGGTGCGGTGAGACCTCGCGCCCCGATGGGGCGAGCCGGTGGCGCCGACCGAGCCGCTCACCCTAGGCGAGGCTCGACGAGGCCTCGTCGCCGCGTTCATCTGGCGGAAACCCCTTTGCCGCATGAATCCGCTGCGTCCGCCTCTTCGCTTTCGGCTTTGGTCGGCGGCCTTCGTCGTTGGCGCGCTGCTGCCGTTGCGGGCCACCGCGGCCGAGCCCGCCGTCGGGCAGCCGCTGCCGCGCGGGGAGCGCGGCATGCTCGACATCCACACGATCAACACGGGCACGGGGGACGCCGCGTTTTTCATCCTGCCCGATGGCACGACGCTCCTGCTCGATGCGGGCGCGGTCAACCGGACGGGTGAACGCGACCCCAACTACGATGCACCGCAGCGGCCCGATCGGTCGCAACGGCCGGGCCAGGCCATCGTGGCCTACATCCGTCGCGTGCATCCCGAGGGCGCGGCCGGCGCGCTCGACTACGCGGCGCTCACGCATTTCCACGGCGATCACATGGGCACGCTGCTGCCGGACTCGCCCGCCTCGAAGTCCGGCGCCTACCAACTCACCGGCATCACCGATGTCGGCGACGCAATCCGGATCCGGACGCTGCTTGATCGCGACTGGCCCGACTACAACTACCCGGCGCCCTCCGGCGGCGCCATGATGCTCAACTACCGAGCGTTCCTGAAATGGCAGGCCTATCACCAGGGGCTGCAGGTGGCGCGATTCGAGGCGGGGCGCGCCGATCAAATCGTGCTGCGGAAGTCGCCGCGTGAGTTCCCGCAGTTCGAGGTCCGCAACATCGCCGCGAATGCGCGCGTCTGGACCGGCACCGGCACGACGGCGCGCAGCCGTTATCCCGCTGGCGTGCTGCCGAACGAGAACAATTGCAGCCTCGCCTTCCGGCTCACGTATGGCGCCTTCGCGTATTTCAACGGCGGCGACATGGCCGGCCACCTCACGCCTACCGCGGCGGCGTGGACGGATCTGGAATCCGCCGTCGCTTGGGTGACCGGGCCGGTCGACGTGCATGACCTCAACCACCACGGCACGCCGGATGGCGCGAACACGTTTTTTCTCAGCGTGCTCCAGCCGCGCGTCCACATCCTGTCGACGTATGCGTCGAGCCAGCCCGGGCCGGATCTGCTGCGCCGCCTGCTGTCGGAAAAGATCTATCCGGGCCCGCGCGACGTCTTCATGACGAACACCCACTGGCCGGGCCGGCGCGAGCACATGGTGAAACTCTACGGCGAGAAGGAGGCCGCGTGGCTGGTGGAGCAGTTCGGCAAGATCGCCAGCACGCAGGGCCACGTGGTCGTTAGGGTGGCGCCCGGCGGGTCAAGCTACCGGGTGACCGTGGTCGATGACCGCAAGCCGGACGGCGCGGTGCAATCCGTGCACGGACCGTATCAAGCGCGGGGAGCGGTTGGACGGTAGAGGCGCTCGCATTCGTCGCCGACAGTTGTCAGAGCGCTTCGTCACACGTCGGCACTGCACTTGTCTTTCCCGCTCGCGCAATTGGACGCCTTTCACGTTATTTGTCCGCCCATGAACGAACGACTCGTCGGTGTCGCACTCGTCGTTCTAGCTCGCGGAGTTCTACGGCCTTCATAGTTTCGCGGGCAAATGACGCATGCCGTCTCAATCACCCTTGGCCTGTGCGTCCTGCTTAGCGGTTGTATCTCACAACCGACCTCGCCAAGGGAAAAAGCGGACGCCGCCGCGGCGATGGGCTTGATTCTCATGGCGACTGCCGCCCAAGAAAAGGGCTCCACTGCAAGCGGCATGTTTCAGGTGCGAATTCCCCCGCCGGCCCTCGAGGTGTTGAGCCGCATTCTGGTCCAGCGACGCAATTCAAACAACTGGCCCACGCGCGAGGAGGTCGCGCTGCCGGAGGGAGTGACCGATTTGATTCTTCAGCCCGTTGAGGAGGGCTTGGCTGTCGTCATGAAGAAAGATGAAGTCGTCGTGATACGGTGCAGGATACTCAATGATGGCACGGTTGTCGCGATCCCGGTGATTGAGGAGTTGGTCTCGGCAATGCAGAAGCGACCAAGCCCCAGCGCGCCCAAATTCCCTGTGTTACCACTGCCAAGGGATTAACCGGTATTTTGGCGGCTCCGATGCAAGAGGAGTGAACCCAAAAACTTCCGTGACGCCCGCGCCGCGGATGCGCTAGCTCCCGCGCGACGTCTTCATGACGAACACCCACTGGCCGGGCCGGCGCGAGAACATGGTGAAGCTCTACGGCGAGAAGGAGACCGCGTGGCTGGTGGAGCAGTTCGGCAAGATCGCCGGCACGCAGGGCCACGTGGTCGTTAGGGTGGCGCCCGGCGGGTCAAGCTACCGGGTGATCGTGGTCGATGACCGCAAGCCGGACGGCGCGGTGCAATCCGTGCACGGACCGTATCAAGCGCGCGGGGCGGCTGGACGGTAGCGACGGTCGTCCCGACGACCGCGCGACCCGGGGCGATTCCATCCGCGCGGCGTTCGCGGCAGCGCGATGAGGAGCTGAGCGTGGACGAAGCGGCCCGCCTCGTTTCGTTCGGTTTCTTGACGGTGCGTTTGTCGCCCAGCAGTGTGCCTATGTTGGCGGCGCGAGCTGCGTCGCGGCGAAACCATGCGACGGCTCTCCTTCATCCTTCGAGTGATTTATGCCGTAGCCTTCATCTATGCGTCGGTCGAGAACATCACTGCGCTCGTGAAGGACTTTCCAACGCAAGGGTGGAAGATCGAAGGCCTTTCCCCTCCTTCCACAATCTACTTTCACTCGTTGCTAGTAATCAATCCCACCATCGCGCTGCTCGTGCTTGCTCGTGCGCACGTCGGCCTGATTGCGGCGGGGGTCGTCGTCGCGACGAACATCGCGCACAACACTTGGCTGTTCTGCCACCTCGGAGCGCCATTCGATTTGCTCTACTGGTTTTCGGTCGTGTTCTTCATGTTCTACCTCTCGACTGTGATTTTCGCGTGGCGAGGAGCGGCTGGTTTTTCAGCCCCCACTTCCGCCGTGACGCCCGCGCCGCGGATGCGCTAACTCCCGCGCGATGTCTTCCGCCCCAGCCCTCGCCCCCACACTCACGCTCGCCGATGGCGGCAAGTTTCCCGCCGTCGGCCTCGGTTTCTGGAAGCTGCCCAAGCCCGCCGCGCCCGCGCTCACGCGTGAGGCCATCCGCGTCGGCTACCGGCACCTCGACTGCGCCTGCGACTACGGCAACGAGCCGCAGGCCGGCGAGGGCATCGCCAACGCGCTGCGCGACGGCCTCTGCCGCCGCGAGGACCTGTGGGTCACGTCGAAGCTCTGGAACACCTACCACGAGCCGAAGCACGTGCGCGCCGCCTGCGAGCGCTCGCTGCGCGACCTGCGGCTCGACCATCTCGATCTCTACCTCGTGCATTTCCCGATCGCGCTGGCGTTCGTGCCCTTCGACGTGCGCTACCCGCCCGAGTGGTTCCACGATCCCAAGGCCGCGTCGCCCGCGATGAAGCCGATCAAGGTGCCCTACGCCGACACGTGGCGCGCGATGGAGGACCTCGTGCGCGCGGGCCTCGTGCGGCGCATCGGCGTCTGCAACCTCAACATCTCCGCGCTGCGCGACGTGCTCAGCTACGCCGCCATCCGCCCGACGGTGCACCAGATCGAGCTGCACCCGTATCTCGCGCAGCCGCGGATGCTGCGCTACTGCGCGCAGGAGAACATCGCCGTCACCGCGTTCTCGCCGCTCGGCTCGCCGAGCTACGAGTCGATCGGCATGGCGCAGGCCAACGAAAACGTGCTCAAGGACCCCGCCGTGGCCGCCATCGCCGCGCGCCACCGCCGCACTCCGGCGCAGATCGCGCTCCGCTGGGGCGTGCAGCGTGGCTGCGCCGTGATCCCCAAGACGCAGAATCCCGCGCGCCTCGCGGAGAACCTCGCGCTCTTCGATTTCGCGCTCACCGCCGACGAGATGGCCACGATCGACAAGCTGGACCGCCACCGCCGCTTCAACGACCCCGGCCACTTCGGCGAAAAGGCGTTCAACACGTTCTACCCGATCTTCGATTGAGCCCGGGCCGGGCGCCCGCGCGCGCCGCGGGCGCCGGCGGCTTTCGTTTTCCAGCCGCGCGCCCCGCCCCCTTTCACCCCGCCATGCGACTCCTGCTCCTCCTCCGTGCCCGTATTCTCGCCGCCGCCCTGCTCACCGCCGCCGCCCTGACCGCCGCGGACGGCACCATCGAGGGCCGCGTGCTCAACGCCACCACCGGCGTCTACCTCAACCAAGCCCGCGTGGCCGTCGAGGGCACGCGGCTCGAGGCGTTCACCAACGCCAGCGGCGAATACCGTCTCACCGGCGTCCCCGCGGGCCCCGCCACGCTCACCGTGCGGTTCACCGGCTTGAGCGCCCCGGCCGCCGCCGTGACGGTCGTCGCGGGCGGCGTGACGACGCAGGATTTTTCCCTCCAGCGCGCCGGCGCCCCCACCGCCGCCGACGCCGCCACCGTCAAGCTCGACGAGTTCATCGTCGCCAGCAGCCGCGATCTCAACGCGAGCGACATTGCGAACCACGAGCAGCGCGTCGCCGCCAACATCAAGAACGTCGTCGACGCCGACGCGTTCGGCGACGCCGGCGAGGGCAACCTCGGCGAGTTCATCAAGTTCGTCCCCGGCGTGACCGTGAACTACTCGTCGTTCGACGCCCGCACGATTTCCGTCCGCGGCATGCCTTCGGACACCACGCCGATCCTCGTCGACGGCAACCCCGTCGCGAGCGCCGTCTCCTCGGGCGCCTCGCGCGACATCGAGGTCGGCGGGCTCATGATGAACAACATCGCGCGCGTCGAGGTCTCGAAGACACCCACGCCCGACTCGCCCGCCAACGCGATGGGCGGCACCGTCAACGTCGTGAACAAGGGCGCGTTTGACCGCCGCAAGCCGCTGCTCACCTACCGCGTGAGCGCGATCATGAACAGCAACTGGCTCACGCTGCGCGAGCTCCCCGGCGGCCAGCCGCAGTCGACCGGCCGCCGCGTGCTGCCGGGCGTGGATTTTTCCTACATCGCGCCGTTCACCCGCAACTTTGGGATCACGCTCAACGGCTTCTACACGCAGCGCTACAGCGGCACGCAGATGTCGCAGCCGATCTGGCGGCCGAACAACGGCGCGTCGAACTTCGGCACGGCGACGAACCCGTTCCTGAACGGCCACACCGTGAACGACCAGCCCACGCACTGGGAGCGCATGTCGTTTGGCACGACGCTCGACTGGCGCGTGGGCCGCCACGGCATGCTCACGCTCGGCGCGCAGTTCACCTCGGCCGACATGCACCAGAACATCGAGCAGTGGGCCACCTCGCTCACCGGCACCAGCACGACCGCGCCGCTGGCCTGGGGGCCGACCTTCGCGCAGAGCGCCAACGGCGCCGGCTCGTCCGTCCTCACCACCAATGCCCGCCGCAAGACCGACCGCACGCTGCACACCAGCGTGAAATACCGCCACACCGGCCTCGTCTGGCAGCTCGACGCCGGCGGTGCCGTCTCCCGCTCGACCAACACGTATCGCGACACCGACTTCGGCTTCTTCAGCAGCGCGCGCACGCAGGCGCGCAGCCTCAACCTCCGCTACGACGCCATCAACACCGTGCGCGAGGGCCCCGGCACCATCACCGCGACGACCACGGCCGGCGCCCCCGTTGATCTGCATTCGCTCGCGTCCTACACGCTCGTCAGCGCCGGCGGCAACCGCCTCTCGAGCCAGGACGCCGTCGCGAGCGCGCACCTCAACGCCCGCCGCGACTTCATCCTCCGCGTGCCGCTCCAGCTCCGCGCCGGCCTCACCGCGCGCCGGCAGGATCGCGACATCCGCGGCGAGACCCCCACATGGAATTTCGTCGGGCCCGACGGCGCGACGCTCACCGCCGACGACAACGTCGCCCGCTACGACCTCGTCGATCCGGTTTACTCGCGCGCCAACGCGCCGTTTGAACTCGCGCCGTTCCAGCGCCCGAGCCCCTACAAACTCTGGCAGCTCTACCGTGCGAGCCCGCAGTATTTCCGCCTCGACGAGGCCGGCGCCATCGCGAGCAACACCGCCAACTCCCGCAAGATCACCGAGACCATCTCCGCCGCCTACCTCCGCCTCGACACCCGCCTCTTCCGCGATCGCCTCGGGCTCACCGGCGGCGTGCGCTTCGAGCGCACCGAGGACGACGGCTACGGCCGCCTCCAGGACATCCGCGCCACCTACCGGCAGGACGCCGAGGGCAATCTGATCCGCGACGCCGCCGGCCGCCCCATCCGGATCACGACCGACGCCGTGCAGCTCGCGCGCCTGCAATACAAGGATCGCGGCGCCCACGCGCAGCGCGACTACGCGGACTTCTACCCGAGCCTCAACGCCACCTGGCACCTCACGCCCAACCTCCAGGCCCGCGCCGCCGTCGCCCGCACCATCGGCCGCCCCAACTTCAACGAAATCATCCCCAACACCGCGATCACCGATCCCGCCGCGGCCGAGGCCGCGCGCACGATCACGGTCGTCAACACCGGCCTCAAGCCGTGGAGCGCCGACAACTTCGACGTCGCGCTCGAGTATTATTTCCAGCGCAGCGGCCGCGTCGCGATTTCCGGCTTCCAGAAAAACATCCGCGACTTCTTCGGCACCACGCGCACCGACGCCACGCCGGAGCTGCTCGCCGAGTTTGGCCTGAACGACGACTACCTCGACTACGACGTAATCACGAAGCAGAACGTCGGCGACGCGCGCGTGACCGGCTTCGAGTTCGACTACCAGCAGCCGCTCGCGTTTCTCCCCGCGTGGGCCGGCGGCACGCTCGCGTTCTTCAACGTCACCAAGTCGCACCTCGAGGGCGCCTCGACGGCGAACTTCAGCGGCTTCACGCGAGAGAGCATCAACTGGGGCCTCAGCCTCAACCGCCCGCGCTGGAACCTGAAGCTCACGTGGAACCAGCGCGGCCGCCAGCGCCTGGGCGCCGTGACTGGCGCCGGCGTCGCCCCTGGCACCTACACCTACAACCCCGAGTATCTCACGCTGAACGTGAACGCCGAGTGGCGCATCGCGCGCCGCTTCGCCGCGTTCACCGTGATCCGGAACATCGCGAACAAGCCGCTCATCACGGAAATCTACGGGCAAGGCACCCCGCGCTACGCGCGCATCTCCAACTACCAAAATCTCGGCTCGCAGATTTCCGTCGGGCTCAAGGGGGAG
>JAEUHB010000307.1 GCA_016794665.1 Opitutaceae bacterium | reverse complement strand
CACTTCGGCATTGCCCGCCCCCCGCCCGCCTACCCAATCTCGCCGACATGGGACGTCAATGGCTCCACGCGAAGCCCGCACTCGTCAACCTGAAGAAAGGCCAGGTTGTCCAGAAACTCTTCAAGGAGATGACCGTCGCCGCCAAGCTCGGCGGCGGTGACATCGACGGCAATCCGCGGCTCCACGCCGCGGTCGAGAAGGCCAAGAAGGCCAGCGTCACCCGGGACGTGATCCAGCGCGCCATCGCCAAGGGCGCCGGCATCGGGGGCGACTCCAGCAACCTCGAGCACGTCGTCTACGAGGGCTACGCCCCGCACAAGGTCCCCGTGATTGTGGAGGTCATGACCGACAACCACAACCGCAGCTCCAGCGACATGCGCGTGCTCTTTCGCTCCGGCCATCTGGGCGGCGGCGGCAGCAACAAGTTTCTCTTTGACCACGTCGGCATCGTCGAGGCCCACCACCCCGACCCCAAGGCCGACCTCGAGGCCGCCGCGATCGAGGCAAGCGCGAACGAATTCGAAGCGCTGACCCATGCGCAGAACGACGACATCCCCGAGGGCCACGCGGGCGCCCGCTTTCTGACCGACCGGACCGGGGTCCACGCCACGGCGACGTGGCTGAAGAACAATGGCTGGTCGGTGATCACCGCGGAGCTGGGCTACATCGCGAAGACCTTTCCGGAGCTCGACGAAGCCGCGCGCGCGGAGGTCGGCGAATTCCTGCAGGCGATCGAGGATTACGACGACGTGCAGCGCGTGTGGGCCGCGGTGAAGTGACGCGGCCCGGGCCCGCTCCCGCTATTTCGCCTCGGGGTCAAACGACGGCCTGGCCAGCGCCGGCTTCACGCCGATGTGCCGGGCGAGCCAGTCCTGCATCTCCCAGTGCCAGTGGATCGCATTCTGCGGCGTGAGGATCCAGTGGTTCTCGTTGGGGTAGACAACGAGGCGCGAGGGCACGCCCATCGCCTGGAGGATGCCGTAGAGCTCGAGGCCTTGGTAGTAGGGCACGCGGTAGTCGAGCTCCCCGTGGATCACGAGTGTGGGGGTCTTGAAGTGCTTCGCGTAGAAGAGCGGGTTCTGCCGCTGCATGCCCTCGAGGTTGTCCCACGGCTTGCCGCCCATCACGCGCGGGAAGCCGTGCGGCACGTCGCTGCCGTATTGCGCGTAGGAGTTGTTCACGCCGGCGTGGTCGATGATGCACCTGAAGCGATCCGTGTGGCCGAGCACCCATGCGGCCATGTAGCCGCCGTAGCTCGCGCCCGCCGCGGCCATGCGGTCGGGGTCGAGGTTGGGCAGCTTCTTCAGCAGGAAATCCGTCGAGCGCATGATGTCCTCAAAGGGCTTGTCGCCCCATTCGTTCACAATGCTCATCGCAAATTTCTCGCCGAAGCCGGTCGAACCGTGGCGGTTCACCCACGTGACGACGGCGCCCGTGGCGGCAAACACCTGCGTGTTCCAGCGGTAGCTCCATGAGTCGCGGTTCATCGTGTGCGGGCCGCCGTGCATGAGCTGCACGAGCGGGTATTTCCTGTCCGTGTCGAAGCCCGGCGGGTAGACGAGCCAGCCGTGGATGTCCGCGCCGTTGGCGCCCTTGAACCAGTAGCTCTCCTGTTTGCCGAGATCGAGCTGGGCCATGAGTTTCTCGTTGAAGCGGGTGAGCGCCTTGGCCGAGCCGTCGCCGTTGAGCGTGAAGAGCTCCGCGGGCCGATTGCTCGAGTCCTTCAGGAAAACCACCGTGCGGCCCACGACGTCGATGGAGGTCGCCGTGGCCTCCTTGAACATTGGGATCGGGGGCCCCGACCCGTCGAGCGCGAGCCGGAAGATCGGGAGCACCCCTTTCTCCTCGGCCGTGAGCCAGAGATGCGCGCCATCGCCCGAGAACTTGATCTCGTCGAACGACCAATCGTGCTGCGCCGTGAGCGCTGTGTTTTTTCCCGTGGCAAGATCGTGGCGCCACACGCGGCGGCTCTCCCCGTTGTGGCTCACGGTCGGCGTGCGGGTGAAGACGAGGAATTTCCCGTCGGGCGAAAACACGGGCGTGCCGTCGCCGCCCTTGCTCTCCGGCGTGAGGTTGCGCGGCTCGGACGCTCCGTCGGCCGCGACCAGGTAGATGTCGCCGTTGTGGTCGTCGCGGAACGGCGGCCGCGTCGTGTTCATCGTGACCGCGATCGACTGGCCGTCGGGCGCGATGTCGAAGGCCGCGTCGCCGCTGTTCGAGAAGAGATAATCGCGCGACGGCGTGAGATCGCGGAAGGCCCGCGCGGCGACATCGACGATGAGCAGTCGGCTCGCGAGGTTGTCGGTGAGCCACGCATCCCAGTAGCGATACTGGCGGTTCTCGGTGACCTTGGCGGTCATCTTCGAGTCCTTGCGGCGCTTGATCTCCTTCTTCATCGCGGCGATGTCCGCCTTGTCCCATTTGCCGACGAGCTCCGGAATCACGCGCGTCTGCACGACGACGGACTTGCCGTCTGGCATCCACTGCGGCGTCGCGAGGCCGTAGGGCAGCTCGAGGATTTTCTCCGCCTCCCCGCCGTCGCGGCGCAGCACATAGAGGGCGTTGTTCTCGTCGTCGCCCCGCTTGGAAAGAAACGCGATCCGCGAGCCGTCGGGACTCCAAGCCGGAGATGAATCGGACGTGGCCGCGGTCGTCAGCCGCCGTGGCTCGCCCCCGGCGACCGCCACGAGCCACAGGTTGGACGTGCTCCGGTTCTTCTCCACCGACCACTCCTGCACGGTGAAGACGACCTCCTTGCCGTCCGGCGAGAGCGCCGGGCCGCCGACACGCTTCATCGCCCACAGATCCTGGGGCGTGATGGGGCGTTTTTCGGCGGCGGCGGCGAACGCCGCCGCAAGCATGAGCGAAAACGCGATGAGCGCGCGGGGGATTTTCATGGTGGCGCGACCGTGGACAACCCGGCGCGCGGAGTCAAAACCGCGACGCACGCGGCTGGAGCGCGCTGAAACACCTACTACCGCCCGAAGCCCGTGGCCCGCGAGCCGCTTGGCCGAGTGACCGGGTGACGGGGCAGATAGGCGTCGCGTTTGCGGCTGGCGGTTTCTAGAATCGTCGGACCGGCCATGAACAAGGCAGGCAAAAAAACATGCGCGACGATTACCTGCAAGCTGCCCTCCTCGTCATCGACGATCCCTGCATCCTCGTGAACGTGATCTCGCGCCGCGTGAAGCAGCTCAAGCGCGGGAACCGCGCCCTGATCGAGTCGCTCGAGAAACTCTCCCCGGAGGACATCGCCCTCCGCGAGGTCGCCGAGCGCAAAATCAGCTACGAGCTCGCCACGCCCGAGGAGCTCGCCCGCCACCGCTGACCCGCCTCGTCCCCACCCTTCCAGCCGGCACCGCCACCTTTCTCACATGAAGCTCCTGAAAATCCATCCGGTCGGCGATCGCATCCTTATCCGGCACGCCGAGGACAAGGAACAGATCCGCGGCGGCATCGTCATCCCGGACAGCGCCCGGGAAAAACCGCAGGAGGCCAAGGTCATCGCCCTCGGTTCCGGCCGGAAAAACAAGGACGGCACGACGACGCCCTTCGCGGTCAGGGTCGGCGACACCGTGCTTGTCGCCAGCTACGGCGGCGCCGAGGTGAAACTCGACGGGAAGAAATACACCCTCGTCCGTGAGGACGACATCCTCGGCCTCCTCGCCTGAACGCGACGCCGTTCCGCTCTCCCCACTTTCCGCGCTCCACTCACCACCTCATTTCATGCCCGCCAAACAACTACTTTTCGACGAGGCCGCCCGTCACAAAATTCTCCGCGGCATCGAACTGCTGTCCCGTGCCGTCAAGGTCACGCTCGGCCCCAAGGGCCGCAACGTGATCATCGACAAAAAATTCGGCTCGCCGACCGTCACCAAGGACGGCGTCACCGTCGCCAAGGAGATCGAGCTCTCCGATCCGTTTGAAAACATGGGCGCGCAGATGGTGAAGGAAGTCGCCTCCAAGACCAGCGACGTCGCCGGCGACGGCACCACCACGGCCACGGTGCTCGCCGAAGCCATCTTCAAGGAGGGCCTCAAGAGCGTCACCGCCGGTTCCAGTCCCATCTACCTGAAGCGCGGCATCGACAAGGCCGTCGAGGCCGCCGTCGTGGAACTCGCGCGCATTTCCAAGAAGGTCCAGGACCGCGAGGAAATCCGCCAGGTCGCCACGGTCTCCGCCAACTGGGACGACGCGATCGGCACCATCATCGCCGACGCCATGGACAAGGTGGGCAAGGACGGCACCATCACCGTCGAGGAAGCGCAGTCGCTCGCGACGACGCTTGATGTCGTCGAGGGCATGCAGTTCGACAAGGGTTACCTCTCGTCGTATTTCGCGACCGACGCCGCCACCATGGAAGCCGTGCTCGAGGACGCCCACGTGCTCATCCACGAGAAGAAGATTGCCCAGCTGCAGGAGCTCCTCCCGCTCCTCCAGACGATCGCCAAGACCGGCAAGCCGCTCGTGATCATCGCCGAGGAGGTCGAGGGCGAGGCGCTCGCCGCGCTCGTCGTCAACAAACTCCGCGGCACGCTGCACGTCTGCGCCGTCAAGGCGCCCGGTTTCGGCGATCGCCGCAAGGAGATGATGGAGGACATCGCCGTCCTCACCGGCGGCAAGTGCATCACCGAGGACCTCGGCCTCAAGCTCGAGAGCATCACCCTCGCCGACCTCGGCCGCGCCAGGCGCATCACGGTCGACAAGGAAAGCACCACGATCATCTCCGGGGGCGGCAAGACCGCCGATGTCCAGGCCCGCGTTAGGCAAATCCGCCGCCAAATCGACGAGACCACTTCCGACTACGATCGCGAGAAACTGCAGGAGCGCCTCGCCAAGCTCGCGGGCGGCATCGCCGTCGTCCACGTCGGCGCCTCGACCGAGGTGGAGATGAAGGAAAAAAAGGCGCGCGTGGAGGACGCGCTCCATGCCACCCGCGCGGCCGTCGAGGAGGGCATCGTCGCCGGCGGGGGCGTCGCCCTGCTCCGGTGCACCAAGGTCATCACCACGCTCGCCCTCACGCTTGAGGGCGACGAGGCCATCGGCGCCCAAATTGTGCGCCGCGCCATCGAGTCGCCCATCCGCACGCTCTGCGCCAACGCCGGCATCGAGGGCTCCGTCGTCGTCAACGTTGTCGCCGGCGGCAAGGGCAACTACGGCTACAACGTCTCCACCGGCGAATACGGGGATCTCGTCAAGGGCGGGGTCGTCGACCCCACCAAGGTCACGCGCGCCGCGCTGCAAAACGCCGCGTCGATCGCCGGCCTGCTGCTCACCACCGAGTGCATGATCACCGAAATCGGGGAGCCGGCCGGCGCGACGACCTCGCACCCCGGCGGCGGCATGGACCACTGAGCCTGCCGACGCGTTTTTGTTTCCGCTTGTCGCGCGCAAGCGCGACGGCGTTCCGCAAGGAAGCGGCGTGGTGCCGGCCGAAGGCCAGTCAGCGGCGCCACCCGCCGAGGTGGTGGAGGCGGGGTAAACATCGCGCATTCGGCGCGGTCCCGCTCCCACCTCGCGCCACCCCTTCCCCCATTCTCCATGTATCACCGCGAATATCCCCTCACTCCGTCGCAAGCGGGCACCAACGGCGCCCTCGACATTTTCGTTGCAGGCCACCGCAAGGGCGACATCCGCCAGCAGCTTGTCGGGTTGTCCGTGTTGAGCAGCGCGACCGAGGCGCAGGTGCTCGCAGCGATGGCGGTCGTGCAGGCGAGCGGCCGCGCCACGCACGCCGAAATCCAGGCCATGCTCGCCGCCTGAGGCGCTCGCGCCATCGCCGCGGCCAGGGGAGGAACCGCTACGCCGCGCCCGCCGCAGTCGGCGGCTCGGTTTGCACGGTCCAGCGGTTGTCGAGCCGCCGGGAAAAATCGAGCGGGTCGCCCACGCCCACCGTGCCGCGCGCGACTTGGTAGGCCCAGACTTGGAAATAAGTGAGCGTCGCGCCGCCGAAGATCGTCGAGAAGGCGCCATCCACGGCATCCTGCCCGCACGAGACTTTGATCCGGCCGATGCGCGGGACATGGAAGCGAGCATCGGTCGTGAACCAGTGTCCGCCGACATAGACTTCCGCGTAGGCGTGGAAATCCATGTGGTTGTCCGGATCGGGAAACCCGATGTCGGGCAGGTGCCCGGTCACGTAGCGCGCGGGAAGATTGAAGGTGCGGTTCAGCGCGATCGCCAGGTGCGCAAAGTCGCGGCACACACCGTAGCCGCGTTGCAGGACATCCCACGCGGAGAAGTCCGCGCGGCCGGACAGGTAGCGATACTCAATGTTCTCATGCACCCATTGGCTGATCGCCCGCACGCGCGGCAGGCCGTGCTCGATCTGGCCGAATTTCTCCCAGGCGAAATGGGTCAGCTTGTCCGAGTCGCAATACCGGCTCGGCAGCGCGTAGCGGAGCACGGCGGGCGGCAGCGCGTGCGGCGCCTGCGGCGCGGCGGCGGGCAGGTCGTGGTTGTCGGGTTGCGACGCCACCGCGACGATCGCGTCGTGGCGGAAGAAATTGGCGCCGGGCGCAAGCGCCACGCGGATGACGTTGTTGCCGTGGCTGTCGGTGAACCGCTCGGCCGGCAAGTCGGCGCCGAGCGCGAGCGCCTCGAAAATCACCGCGTGATTCCGGTTCGGCAGCGGCTGCAAGTTAAGCAGCAGCGAGGCCGGGCCCGTGGCTTGGTAGGCCAGGCTGCAGCCCACGCGCACCGTCAGATCGAGCAGCGGTGGCGGAATCGCAGGCGAGAGTGTGAGGTCACCCACGCAAATCCCGGGCTACTGCCCGAACGGCATGCAGCGCAGCAACGGGGCCGCGTGACCCGGGACCACGAGCTTGTAGCGCGCGGCACGGCGCTTGGCCTTGGTGCTTTTCTTGCCGAGCAGGTGGCGGAAGCCCGGCGTGCGGCGCAGGAGCTTGCCGGAGGCGGTGATCTTGAAGCGCTTCGTGACGGATTTGTTGGTTTTTTGCATGCGGAGGTTCAGCCACGAACACGAAACGAGAAGCCGCGGCGTGATTGCCGGGCGGGTGCGGGTGAGGCGAGCCCCACACGATAGAAACGCCGCGCCTCAAACGCGACGGAATACCCCCCCCGCAATAGGCCGCGGAGGTAAACGGAACCCAGGCCACGTCATTCCGTGAATAATGGGCGTTGTTCCGGTCCGTGCGCGCTGGCCCCGGAAAATTCCGCGCGCATTGCACGCAGGCAGGGTTTTACCCCGTCGCTATTTGGGCGGAAGGGGCGTCTAATCGCCCTCGGACGGAGATTCGCCACGGGACGATACCCTGCCTCTGCAACCGAATTGAGACCGGCGGCGCGCGGACGATTCCGCGCAGGAACAATGAAGCGGCGAACAGACCATGAAGAAAAAGCATCCGGGCCTTGCGCAACGCTACCTCGCCGCCTTGCGCGCGCACCTCGGCAAGCGAAAGCCCGACAACGGCGACCGGGCCCAGGGACTCGGGCGCGCGGCGCTGGCCGAGGGCCTCGCTCCGCGCGACATGGCCCTCATCCACCAGCAGGCCATGGTCAGGCTGGCCTTGCTGCAGGACTACGCCGCCTGGTCCGATGGCTCTTTCAAGCGGTCGGAGCTCTTCCTCTCGCAGGCGTTCAGCCCGATGGAAGCCGCCCAACGCGCGACGCAGGCCGCCAACCTGCAGCTGCGGCAACGCGCCGAGACGTTGCGCCTGCACGCGCTTGCGCTGGCCAAGGGCAACCGCCAGCTCAAGCGTGAGGTCGTCCGTCGCAAAGCCGGGGAGTTGGCCGTCAAGAAAGGCCGGGAGCGCTACCACCTGCTTTTCGTGCAGTCCCAGTTCATGCAGAAAAAGCTGCGGCATCTCGCGCGGCAAATCCTGTCGGCGCAGGAGGAGGAGCGGCGCGAGATCAGCCGCGAGCTGCATGACGAAGTCGTCCAGACACTCGTCGGCATCAACGTCGAGCTGGCGGCGCTGGGCCAGGCAGCCGAGCTCGGCATCCGGGCGTTGCGCGCGCGCATCGCCACCACGCAACGGCTGGTCGAAAAATCCGTGAACGCCGTGCACCGGTTTGCCCGCGA
>JAEUHB010000296.1 GCA_016794665.1 Opitutaceae bacterium | reverse complement strand
GGGATCAACATCATCCTCGCCGTCTCGCTCAACCTCGTGAACGGCTACACGGGCCAGTTCTCGCTCGGGCACGCGGGCTTCATGTCAGTCGGCGCCTACTTCGCGGCGGCTGTCAGCCTGTTCCTCGCGCCGCAGTTTTTGGGGGCCGAGGGCGGCAGCGTCATCCAACGTGGCGTTGCGTTCACCGCCGCGCTCCTCGCGGGCGGCCTCTGCGCCGCATTCGCCGGCCTGCTCGTCGGCGTGCCCTCGCTCCGGCTCAAGGGCGACTACCTCGCGCTCGTCACGCTCGGCTTCGGCGAGATCATCCGCGTGATCTTCCAGAACGTCGAAAAGTTCGGCGGCGCGCTCGGCCTCAACGGCATCCCCGCCTACACGACGATCTTTTGGGTCGTGGCGTTCGGCGCCCTCACGGTCTTCACCGTGAGCTGCCTCGTGCACTCGACCTACGGCCGCGGCTTCCTCGCCACGCACGACGACGAAATCGCGAGCGAGGCCGTCGGTCTCGACACCACGCGCTACAAAATCGTGGCCTTCGTCGTCGGCGCGTTTTTCGCCGGCATCGCCGGCGGCCTCTACGGCCACTTCAAGCTCACGATCACGCCCACGGGATTTGATTTCACGAAGAGCATCGAGATTGTCGTGATGGTGATCCTCGGCGGCATGGGCAACACGCTCGGCGTCATTTTGGCCGCCATCGTGCTCACGCTCCTCCCGGAGCTGCTCCGCCCCATCGCCGAATACCGCATGATCATCTACTCGCTGCTGCTGATCGTGCTCATGCTCGTCCGCCCGCAAGGCTTGCTGAACATCAAGCCCGGCGGCCGAAAGAAGACACCCGCGCCATGAGTGCCACGCCCCTCCTGCAGCTCGAACAGGCCACGATCCGTTTCGGCGGGCTCACCGCCGTCAACGCTCTCGACTTCACCGTGCGCGAGAACGAGCTCTGCGGCCTCATCGGGCCCAACGGCGCGGGCAAGACCACCGTCTTCAACCTCATCACTGGGGTCTACCAGACCACCAGCGGCACCGTCTCACTCAACGGCCGGAGCGTCGCCGGGCTCCGCGTCAACCAGATCGTCGAGCGCGGCATCGCCAGGACGTTCCAGAACATCCGGCTCTTCGGCTCGCTCTCGGTCTTCGACAACGTCCGCGTCGCCTGCAACCTCCACCGGGCCACGCACCCCACGCACGCGCTGCTGCGCCTCGGCGCCTTCCGCCACGACGAGGCCGCGATCGAGAAGCGCGCCGAGGAGTTGCTCGAGATTTTCAACCTCCGCCGTTTCCGCGACGAGCCCGCGAAGAGCCTGCCTTACGGCGAGCAGCGCCGCCTCGAGATCGTGCGCGGCCTCGCGACCAAGCCCAAGCTCCTCCTGCTCGACGAGCCCGCCGCCGGCATGAACCCGACGGAAAAGGTCGAGCTCATCCGCCTGATCCAGCAAATCCAAAAGCAGTTCAACCTCTCGATCCTCCTCGTGGAGCACTCGATGAAAGTGGTCATGGGCGTCTGCCAGCGCATCGCGGTCCTCGACTACGGCGTGAAGATCGCCGAGGGCACGCCCGCCGAGATCCAAGCCGACAAGAAGGTCATCGAGGCCTATCTCGGCGAGGACCACAAAACCGCCGCCGCGCACCACTGATAAGCCGAGGCATTTTTTTGAAACACTTATCTTCACTCATGCTCACTTATTGGATCCTGCAGCTCAGGCATCAGTGTCCATCAGTGTTCATCAGTGGTTGACTCCGCATGCTGTCCGTCACCGATCTCCACGTCTCCTACGGTGCGATTAACGCCCTCGCCGGCATCTCGTTCACGATTCAGCCCGGCGCGATTGTCACGCTCATCGGCGGCAACGGCGCGGGCAAGACCACCACGCTCCGCACCATCTCCGGCCTCCTGCGCGCCAAGTCGGGCCAGGTTTCGTTCCTCGGCGAGGACATCTCCGCCGTCGCGCCGCACCACATCGTCGCGCGCGGCCTCTGCCACGTGCCCGAGGGCCGCATGGTGTTCTCCAATCTCACCGTCGACGAAAACCTCGCGATGGGCGCCTACCTGCAAAACGACGCCGCGCTCAACGCCAAGAACCGCGACTACGTGTTCACGATTTTCCCGCGCCTCAAGGAGCGCCTGCGCCAGACCGCCGGCACGCTCTCCGGCGGCGAGCAGCAGATGCTCGCCATCGGCCGCGCGCTGATGGGCAACCCCAAGTTCCTCATGCTCGACGAGCCCTCGCTCGGCATCGCGCCCCGGCTCATCAGCACCATCTTCGAGAAAATCGTGGAGATTAACCGCGAGCGCGGGATCACGATTCTGCTCGTCGAACAGAACGCAAACCTCGCGCTCGACATCTCGACCTACGCCTACGCGCTCGAGACCGGCCGCATCGTGATGCACGGCGACAGCAAGCAGCTCCGCGCCGACCCCCAACTCAAGGCCGCCTACCTCGGCGGCTGAGCGGCTCGACCCGTAGCGCAGTCCTCGCGGACAACACCGTCGAGTCCCCGCCCCTACCGCGACGCAATCTCGTAACGATGCGTGACGGCGCCGCTCCGGCGCGCCGCTGTCTCGGCGCTGTCGGGGTAGGCGCGGACGTATTCGACGAGCGCGCGTTGCGGGGAGACGCTGACGCGCAGGATCCCCGAGGCGCCGGCGATCACGCCGCTCTTGTAGCCGTATTCGGCAGCGCTGCGGGTGTTGTCATAGCGCTGGTGACCGGGCTGCGGGACGAGCTGATAGGTCACGCCATCGCGTTCCTGCTGCGCGTAGAGGTGGTCGTGGCCGTGAAAAACGACCACACCACCTCCGCGACGCACGAGCAGAGCGTGAATTGGCGCAGCCCAGCCGGGGCGTTTTTGTGCGAACGCATCGCGGCCGTCGAGATCGCGCCCGCCCCACTCAAAATACGCCGCTGCCTCCGATCCGCCGCGGCCCTCCCGCGTCTCGCCGCCCACGAGATGGTGCAGAAACACTAAGGTGAACCGCGCCCGGCTGCGCTCGAGCGTCCCGCGCAGCCACTCGTATTGCTCGCGGCCGAGCGTGCGGCCCCAGTTGTCGCCGCTGCCGCCCCGCCCGCGCTCCTGCGAATACCAGAACGGATCGAGCGCGACAAAGAGCGCGTCGCCCCACTCGAAGGCGTAATAGTTCTGAAGCAGGCCGGCCTTGGGGTGCGGCGTGACATTCCCGGTGTAGAAGGCGTCCGGCTCGGGATTCGGGAAATATTTTTTCCGCTGCGCATTCGACCAGAGGGCCATCGCGTCGCTCCCGCCCTTGCCCGGCTGCTCGCCGTCATGGTTGCCCAGCACGAGGAACACCGGCACCGCGTGACCGACCAGGCTGAAATAATGGCGCTGCGCCAGGTATTGCGGGAGCGCCTCGCGGAAATCGGTGCGCTTGTCCGTCATGAACGTGTCGCCGAGATCGACGTGGAAGTCGGCCCGTGCGGCGATGACGTTGGCGAGCGACTTCCGGTAGATTTCCGGCTCGGTGCCGGCGTCGAGGTGCGGATCCGCCTGCACGGTGAAGACGAAGGGTGTGCCCGGCGGGCGGGCCGTGGTGAACGCACCCGCCAGCGCCGTGTGAAACTCGCCCGCGCCATCACCGCGCACACGCAATTCGTAGGCGTAGCGCGTGCCGGCCTGCAACCCGGTGAGGGGAATCTCAACCGGCAGGCCCTTCGCCAGGGAACGCGGCGCCGTCCGCGCGGTGAGCTCACCGCCTTCGCGCCCAAAGGCCACGTAGCCCTCGGCGCCTTCGTAGCTGAGGATGCTCAACGTCGCGCCCTCGGCCGTCGGCCGGCCAAGGATCACGTCGAGGGGCCGCGCGGGCACGTCGGTGCGAAACAACAGCGTGGGCAGGCGGCCGCCTCCCTGGCCGCCGCCCTTTTTCCCACCGCGACGCGGCTCCTCGGCGGCAAATCCGGCGACGGTAATCGCCAGGACCCAGGCCACGCAGCAGGTTTTCATTCGTCGTTGCGCTTCCTGCCCTGTTTGCCGCCTTTGCCGCGGCGTTCTTCAGCCGCGCCGTCGCCGGCCCTGGCCGGATCGTAGTTGGGATTCGGCTGCGCCATCTGCGCACCCACGTCCCGGAGGTAGGCCGACAGGCGGGCCTCGAGCTCGTCGGCCTTGTCCGGCCGCGTCGCCGCGAGATCGTGCTCCTCGCCCGGGTCGCGCTCGAGGTCAAAGAGGCGGCGGGTTTTCCGCTCGTAGTTGCGCACGAGCTTGTAGCCGCCGAGCAGGATGGCCGTCGCCGGGCCGCCGTTGCCGAGATCGTAGTGCGGGAAATGGAAAACAAGCTCCTCGCGCCGCCGCGCCACCAACCCGCGCCCCTGCGCGTCGCGCAAAACGGCGGCAAGGCTCCCGCCTTCGACGGCCGCGGGCAGCGGCGCCGAGATTCCGGCCAGCGCCGCAATCGTCGGCAAAATGTCGCACGCCGTGACGGGCACCCGGGAGCAGACCCCGCCCGCGATGCCCGGCCCGCGGATCAGAAACGGCACCCGCAGTCCGCCCTCGGTGACGGCGCCCTTGCCGCCGGACAGCGGGGCGTTGCCGGTGCGCCCCTGCCCGCCGTGATCGGCGGTGTAGAAAACGTAGGTGTTTTTCGCGAGGCCCTGCGCATCGAGCGCGGTCAGGAGCTGCGCCACCGTCTGGTCAATTTCGTCCGCGTCGGCGCGGGCGGTATCGCGATCGCGGCCACCGCCTTCGCGGCGCTCCTGATTCGGGTAATGCGAGAGCTGCAGGTAAAACGGCTTTCCCGCCTCCTGCGCCCGCCGCATGAACGCGATGCCGCGCTCAGTCATGCCGTAGGCCTGCTTGGGATTCGGGCTCGCGACGTTATCCGGGCCGCCGTTGCTGGTCGGACCGTCGCTCGCGTCGAACCCATGGCGGGAGGGGTCCGCGCGGCCGACGTGCCACTTGCCGAAATGCGCCGCCGTGTAGCCCGCGGGCTTGAGCACCTCGGCCACGGTGGTCGTTTCCACCGGCAGCTCGAGCAGCGGCTCCGGCGGGAGCAACGCCGTCCGCACCGGCCCTTCGTTGCGGCCCGCGCCAACGAACGTCATGCGCAACGCCGCCGGGCTGACACCGGTGAAGAGCGCCGCGCGCGAGGGCGTGCAGCGCGGCGACAGCGCGTAGCCGTAGGCGAAGCGCATGCCTTCACGGGCCAGTCGCTCGACGGCAGGAGTCTTGAACACCGCGCTCCTCGACGCCGGCAAGCGGTCGTCCATCTGCACGGAGGTCTGGGCCCAGCCCTGCGCCTCAGCCATGATGACGACGAAGTTCGGCCGCAGCTCGGCAGCGGGCAACCTCAGGCCCGTCGCCATCAACATCAGGGCGATGCCGATCCGATGTTTCGTGTTCATTCGCGTTTCTTCCCCTTCTTCTTTCCGTCGCCCCCGCCGGCGCCCCGGTCGCCCGCGCGATAAATCTCCTCCCGCGCGGTTCCGTCTGGGGCGACGAATTGAAATTTCCACTGCCCGTCGGCTATCGCGGTGTAGGTCACCGAGGCCGGACTCCCGTTCACCGTGTAACTAAGGGTGCTCGGCGTCGGCCCGGGCGTGCCCTCAAACCCGACGATCTTCGCACCGCGCAGGGCGGTGAGCGCCGGCCGCACGCCCTGCGCGCGGGGCTGAGGATCGACTTGCTCGTCGCGCTCGACGACGACCCCGTGGAAGCCGCCGTTCACGAAAGGATATTTTTTCGACGCGTGGTAGTGATAGCCGAGCGCGATTGTCTCGTGGCCGTTGAACGCATCGAGGTCCCTCGGCGCAGCGCCATCGGGCTCCGTGAGCCCGTAGATCGGGTAGCCATCGAGCGCGAATGCCACGGGGAGCGCGGGCCCGAGGGACGCCTGCAGGTGCAGCGGCGCGATGTGGTAATGGTAGTCGTCAGCGCGCCCGCAATGGCCGCCCCACTGATCGAGTTCGCCGATGTCGAAGGAGACCTCGCCGCGATTGTTCTGCGGGTTGAAGATCGGGATGCCGTTCGCCGCGAGCGCGATGGCGCCGCGCAGGAACCGGTTCTTGATCGAGACGGGATTCGGGGAGGGCTGCGGATGCAGCGGGATGCGCCAGGCATTCTCGCCAGCGTAAGGCTGCGGCAGCGGCACCTGCTGCTGCCACGCGGTGATGCCGGTCATCATGCCGTGCGCGGGCAGTCCGTTGGACTCGACGAGCAGGACATCGCCGACCGCGCGCACGCGCACCGCCGGCGAGAACTTTCCAAACATCTCCGCGAGCGGCGAGACCGCGCCGCCGCCGACCGAATGCGGACGCTCCGCCACCGCGTGCCGCAGCAGCGCCACGCGCACCGGCGCGAATTCCTTCGCGAACCGGCGTGCTTGCGCATCATGCGCCGCGTCGCCGATCACATGCGCGTGGATCGCCGGCAGACCAGCCAGGCAAAAGACCGACAGCAGCCGGGACGCGCGTTTCATCCGCCGGATTTAAGCTCATTCTGATGAGCGCCCGAAGTGGATTCTCATTAAGAAATCCTCATGTTGCGGGAACGTGGGGCCTTTCAGGCCCGCACGCTGCGGATTTCAGCCAGCATCGCACCTAGTTCAGCTCGCAGCAGCCTGCGAATCCGGTGCACTCGCAGCTTCAGTGCACCCAGGCTCAGTCTCTCTCGCGCGGCCATATCCTGGTAACTCGTCCCGATCACCAAGTCGTGGAGAATGCGACGGTTCGTCTGCGTCCAAGAGCGCGTCTTCTTCTCTACCACCTCTAGCAAATCGAAATCACCTTCGCCCCCTCGCTCGGCCGGCAGGTTGATGAGAGCGTTTTCGTCGCACCCCGAGGCGGGACGGCACTGCATGCGCCTCATGTAATCAAGCGCTGCGTTTCGCGCCGTGGTGAACAGCCAGGATTCAAAGGTCGCTGGATCACGCAACGACGGCAGGCGTTGCACCACCTTTATCCAGGTGATCTGCGTGAGATCCTCGACGGCAATCCGGTCGCGCAGTATGCCGTGAAGGAAACCGGACACACGACGCGAGTAACGGCGGACCAGCTCCGATTGCGCCACCAAGTCGCCGTCGCGGGCCCTCAGGACGACTTCATGCAAATCCGAAGCGCGCGCTTCCTCCGCCTCGGCGTCCTTGCCGCAGGACGCCGAGACCCCGCCTGAGCCGGTGCATTCGACAATCATGGCTCAGGGCAGTGCATACACCTCGACGAGCGCCGTGCCGGTCGCGCCCCCGACGCCGCTCACCTCCGCGGTGTAGGCCCCGGGCGCCAGCGTGATCAGCACGGCGGCGTCGCGACTTCCGGCCGCCAGCGCAAACGCCCCCACGCCCGCCGCCGCCGCGGCGATCTCGGCCGGGTTGACGGCGTTGGACCAGTTGTCATTGACCGCCACCGCCACGCCATCGCGAAACACCGTCAGCGTCGGATCCGCGAGCGCGCCCGCGACGCCAAATCCCGCCAGGCCCGGGCCCACGGCGCGCACCAGCAGCCGCAGGGCGCCGCTGCCTCCGACGACAAAACCGGGAATGAGAACGGACTCACCCGTCCCGACAAACGCACGGGTCGATGCGTTCACGATTCCTCCCGCTCCGCCGCCGGCATCGTAGACCTCGAGCAGGGTCACACCCGCGCCGTCATCGACCGCCGTCACCGGCGCGGTATAGGCCCCCGGACGCAGGGTGGCGACGAGCGCGGCATCACGGCTGCCGCCCGTCAGCGCAAACGCACCCGTCCCCGCCATCGTCGCGGCGTCGGCGGCCAGCCAGTTGTCATTCGCAGCGACGGTCACGGTGCCGTTCAGCACGCCGAGCCGCGGGTCAGCGAGGGCCCCGGCGACCCCGAAGCGCGCGAGCGACGGGCCGACAGCGCGCACGATCATCGGGCGCGCGGCGCCCGCGATCACGAAGCCCGCGATCGGCGTGCCAGCTGCACTGCCGACGCTCGCGCGCGTCGCGATGTTGATGAGCCGCGCGGTGCCGGTGGTGCCCGGGCCGGGATCGGCCGCGACCGGCCCGCGCACGGCAAACACCCGGTAACTCGAGCTCATCACCTCGTAGCTGATGATCCCCTGAGCATTTCGCTGGGGGCCGTTTGCCGCTGGGATGGTATTGTTGAGACCAAACTCGATCAGCCAGGCGCTGGTCGGCGGCGCATTGCCACCGCCTCGCAACGCAGTCGAAGACCAATAAGCCGTGGCCGGTGTGGTTGCAGTAGGGAACAGCACGCGGTTGATCGGGGCTTGGGCGGTGGCCGCGGTTGTCGCGGTCGCGAGGGTGTAGTCCGTCAGGGTTTGAAGCTCTTTGATGTTCGGCACCCGCCAGTCCGTGTAGCCGGCGAGTGTCAGGTTCTCCGCGTAGCTCAGCGCACCTTGCCAGGTGACCGGCCCGCTTGGCACCTGCGCCCACATCAGGCCGGTGTCCGTGTCGGTGATGGTGCCATCGAGGTTGTTGACGTAGTTGTGGCCGTTGCCCGGTCTCGCGCCGCGCACGTAGCGCGCGTGGTAGCGCAACGTGCCGCCCGCACTGATGGTCTCGCTCTTGGGCTTGGGACCGAGGCCGCCGCCGGCGTTGACGCTCCAGACTCGCGTCGCATCAGCGCCGTAGGTGTCGCTCGTCCACCAATATTCGGCCGCACCGGCGGGATTGCTCAGGAAGAAGGTCGTGTTGAGCGCAGGATTTCCGCCGCCGTTGTAGTGCATGATGCTCATCAGCTCCGTCGGCGTGGGGAGCCGCCAGTCGCCATGGCCACCCGTCGTCACGCTGCCGGCGCGCGTCACCGCATTGTCCCACGTGGTTTCACCCTGGTCCGTCTTTTGCCACATCAGCCCGGTCACGCGATCAGTGATCGTGCCGTCGCCGTTGTCGGTGTAGGCAGGCGGGTTGATCGTGTAGTCGGAATCCTCCCCGAAGGTCGAAGTCGCGTCGATGGTCTGGCCGGTATCGGGCAGCTTCAGGAGGCTCGGCGAACCGGTCGGGTAGGCCGTGATCCGGTTGAGGTTGCTGGCGTAGGTCGTGGTGGTCGGCGCGATCGACGGCAGGCGCCACGTGATCGTCAGCGTCTTCGGATTCAGGTGGCGGTTGAGCCGCCAGCACTCGTCGTAAGTCGTCGTCCCCACCTGGACGCGCATCAGGAACTGATCCGGGGACGGCGTGCCGGTCGGCGCCTCGACGAGGTGCCCGCCGGCGTCCGTTTCCAGCGCGACGGGATTCTTGAAGGAGATGATCCGCGCGCCCTGCACCGCCTGGGCGACGTAGCCACCGGTGTTGTTCTGCCGCATGGCCTGCACCGTGGGCTGGCCGTCGACCTGGCCGCCGAAATTGATCACGGTGCCGCGGAAGGCGGTCGGGAGGTAGGGATTCTGCGGCCCCGTGGCCGCGCTGCCGATCGCGTGGTAGTGGTAGCTCCATGGGCCGTGGTCGTGGCCGCCGTTGGCGTCGAGCGGTTGCCGGGGCGAGCCATCCGGCTCGGTGTAGCCGTAGATCGGGTAGCCATCGAGGGCCCAGGCGACGGGCTTGTCGACGCCGAGCAACGCCTGCAGGTGGACGGGAGCGAGGTGGTAGTGATAGTCGTCCGCGAGACCGCAATGGCCCCCGTAGAGGTCGAGTTCCCCGATCTCATAGGAGAAGCGGCCGCCGTTGTTGCGGGGATTGAAGATCGCGATGCCGTCGGCCCCGATGGCGACCGCCCCGCGGAGAAAGTTCTGGTTGTTGATCGGAATCGGATTGGCCGCCGGCACTGGCACCACCGGAAGGCGCCAGACGTTGGGCTTGCCGAACGCAATCGACGCGGGATCGCGCTCGGGGCTTGTCGTGGCGGCGAAGTAGGAAACGGGCAGCGGAATCTGCTGCTGCCAGGACGTGATGCCGACCATCGGCGTGGGATTGAGATCCGGATGCGGGACGTTGTCCGACTCGATGTAGAACGTGGTCGCATCCCAGTAGTGGCGCACGCGGGGCTTGAACGCCCCGAACGAAGCCGCCATCGCCGCCCCGTAGCCCGCCGGGGGCGCGGCAGCGACCCCCGGGGCCACCCCGAGTTTCGCGGTCTGCTCCGCGCGCCATTGGGCGATCATCGCATCCAACTCGGCGTTGCCGTGCGAGCCGTCGTGGGCCGCAGCCATTCCAGTCCCTGAAAGGAACAACGATGCTGCCCTAACGAATCGGGTCACGCGTTTGAAAGAGGTGAGCATGGAAGTGGGGCACCGCACATCATGCCACGGGCGGATTAAGCCACGCGGGGGACAAACATGAAAAATCGTCCATGATTCCCGGCGAGTGCACGGGTCACCGGCCGGGCGGCGTCGCCTTTGGGCGGAAAAACTTCACCGTGTTGCCGAGGCGTTCGCCATAGAAGGCCGCGGTTTCGACGAACCGCTGCAGCACCCAAGGGGCCAGCGGCGAAACGCCGTTCTTGGTGAAGACCACGTCATCCACGATATGCACGCACGAGTGCTCGATGCCGCCGCTGTGGTTGACGAAGCAAGCCACGTCGCCGAGCGCGGAGAGGGCCGGGATGTTTTCGTAGTTCTGTTCGAACTGCAGCCCGGCTGCTTTGGGATCCATCAGGAAGCGCCGCGGCGTCGCGGCGAAGAAGCTCAGCGTGGTCCAATTGCAATCGGGCAGCTGGCCGCCTATCGCATCCCCCAATGCCGGGTGGGTGTAGAGGCGCTCGCGACACAGCGGCGGCAACAACAGAGAGATGTCGACAGCCCCGTCGAGGCGGCCCTCCGCCAGAGAACGCAGCAGCGGCAACGCCTCGCGGTTGCGCCCACCGGCACTCCAATAGTCGAGAAACGCCGCGGCGTCGGATCCGCGACCCACCCGGATGCGCACCGCGGAGGTGCGCCCGAAAAGCCGGGTGACTTCCGCGATCTCGCGCGACGAGCTCGCGAGCTGAACCAACGCCGAAGGATCGCTGAATGCGAGGAGCGCGCCCCGCCGCCACAGCAGCTTCACAAACGCGTGGCGCTGTTCGGCCGACAGCTCAAGGCCTGCCAGCCACGACGTCGTCGCGGCGGCGCTCATCAGCGGGAACTCGTGGTAGGGGTTGCCCGGCAATTGCCCGAGGCGTTCGTAGATCACCTGCCGTGCCGGCAAACCCATCGCGTAGAGCTGCGCGAGGCTCGGCAGGATGGCGATCCCGCCTTGCTCCTCGAAAAAGGTCCCCGGGGCGAGAAATGCGGCGATCACTTCGGGCCCGAGCCCCGCGCGCTGAAGGAGCGCCGTCACCGACGCGCGGTTCTCACCCGGGAGGCGCCACACCGGACGCTGGTCGGGAACACTGAACTGACTCGCGGCCAGATCCGGAGGTTCCAGCCAGAACGGCGTGACCTCGATTTCGCCCCACCGGCCGGTCCGCCGCGTGGTATCGGCGGACACAGCGGACGCATCAGGCATCGCCTCATCGGTGAGCGGCAACAGCCGGCCCACAGTTGCTCCGACGGCAAACAACAAACAGCCCAGCACTATCGCTACCCGCTGGCCCTCCCAGCGGGAGCGATTTCCGCCCTCGCTTCGCTCCCGCGTCGGAACACCGGGATGACGCCGACTCATGGCGTGACATCGTAGACTTCAACCAAGGCCACGCCGGTCGTGCGGTTGGATCCGGACACTTGGAACGTGTAGGCACCGGGCTCGACCGTGAGCAACAGTGCGCTGTCCCGGCTCCCGGCCGCCAGGGCGAATGCACCCGCTTGCACGGCGGCGGATGACACCGCGGCCGCACCGCTTTGCTCCTGCCAGTTGTCGTTGCTCGCGATCACGGTGCTCCCGCGAAAAACGGTGAGCACGGGATCCGCCAGCGCGCCGGCCACCCCGAATGGCGCAAGGCCCGGGCCAACGGCCCGCACCAGCATGGTGCGCGCGCTGGTCCCGCCGATTACGAGGCCCGGGATTAGCACGTTGGCGTCGACCCCCACCTGCGCGCGCGTCGAGAGGTTGGCGACTCGGCCTGGCGCCCCCGGCGCGATGGTGACGGGCAACAACTCCGCGGGGAATTGCGTGATATCCAAGTCCGGCG
>JAEUHB010000288.1 GCA_016794665.1 Opitutaceae bacterium | reverse complement strand
CCTCTTCTTTTTCCACTACCCGAAGGAAGGGCCGCCGCAGCGGCAGGTCCTCGGCGCGCCCGACGAACAGCGCGGCTCCGGCCTGCTCGAGACCCACCTCGCCGTGAGCCGCGACGGCCTCACGTGGCAGCGCCACCCGCGTCCGACCTACCTCGGGATCGGCGACGCCGACGGCTACCCGGTGCGGCGCTCCTACATCGGCTACGGCCTCGTGCGCCGCGGCGCGCAGCTCTGGCAGTATTCCTACACGCGCGCCTCCTACCACGATTCCCACGTGAAGGGCCCGCCGGCGCCCGACGTGATCCACCGCCTTGTGCAACGTGTGGACGGCTTCGTCTCGGCGGATGCGCCCTACACCGGCGGCACGTTCACGACGAAGCCGCTGCGCTTCACGGGAAACCGCCTCGTGCTCAACGTGGACACCGACGCGGCCGGCTACGCGCAGTTCGGCTTCATCGACGAACGCGGCGCGCCCATCCCCGGCTTCTCCGTCGACGAGTGCGTCTACGTGAACGGCGACGAGATCGACTACGAAGTCGAATGGCTCGCGCGCGACGGCAAGAAGACCAAGGACCTCTCCGCCCTCGCCGGCCGCACCGTGCAGCTCGTCGCGCGGATGCGCGGCACCAGCCTCTACGCGCTCCAATTTGTAACCGCAGAAGCGCCGCCCCGGCGTTGACCCGGTTTCGTTTTCGCTGCCTCCTGTCCATTACCCCGAACCCACCATGAAAACCCGTCGCTTGTTTCCCCTGAGCCTCGCCCCGTTTGCCGCCGCGCTGCTGCTGACCGCCCCGTTTCTCCGTGCCGCCGAGTTGACCGGCCGCGTGCTCGATCAACAGACCGGCGCCTATCTCGCCGGCGCCACCGTGCGCATCGCCGGCACGGACCAGAGCGCGACCTCGGATCGCGAAGGGCGCTTCACGTTTCCCAACGCCCCCGCCGGCGCGCAGCGGGTGACCGCGGAGTATTTCGGCTACGAACCGGTGTCGGCCAGCGTCACCGTCGCGGCCGCCGGCACCACGAACGCGGAGCTCGCCTTCCACGCCAACGTCGTGCGCCTCGACGCCGTCATGGTCGAAGGCTACCGCGAGGGCCGCTCGAAGGCGCTCCAGCAGAAACGCACGATGGACAACCTCGCGGAAATCATCTCGGCCGACTCGATCGGCAACCTGCCGGATCGCAACGTGGCCGAGGCCGTCGCGCGCGCCCCCGGCGTCAACCTCTCCCTCGACCAGGGCGAGGGTCGCTACGTCTCGATTCGCGGCATCGAGCCCAACCTGAACCAAGTGCTCGTCGACGGCGCCGTGATGGCCGCTCCCGGCGGCACGCGTCTCGGCCGCGCCGTGCCGCTCGACTCGCTCGGCACCGGCCAGGTCGCCCAGATCGAGGTGATCAAGTCCGCCACACCGGACATGGATGCCAATGCCCTCGGCGGCACGATCAACCTGAAGTCCGCGAGCGCGTTTGACCGCAAGGGCCGCTTCCTCGCCGGATCGTTCTCGGGCAACCGCAACGAGACCACGCGCAAGAACGACGCCGAGGCGCGCGTCTCGTTTTCCGACACCTTTGGCCCCGGCAGACAATGGGGCCTCGCCGCCGGCCTCAACTACGAGAAGCGCCACTATTCCAACCACTGGGTCCAGTCCTCCTGGAACCAGCGCCTGATCAACGGAGCGAACATCTACCTCCCGAACGGCTTCGAGATCAAACCCGAGTTCGGCGAGCAGTCGCGCACCGGCGGCAATCTCTCGCTCGAGTTCCGCCCGGACTCCTCGCTGCAATTCTACCTGCGCCCCAGCTACAGCCGCACCTCGCGCAAGGAGGAGACGGTCGAAGTCATCCACTCCGTCGACAACACTGCGGCACGAACCACGCTGACGACGCCCACGAGCGGCACGTTTGCCGGCGCGGGCACGCGCACCGAGCGGCGGCATTTCGACAGCCTGAAGACGCAAGGCGTCTTCAGCGTGTCCGGCGGGTTCAAGTGGGTGCGCGGCGACTTCACCCTGGAGCCGATGATCACCCACTCGGCCGCCAAGGAGGAGACGCCCTACAACCGCGTGCTCGCGTTCCGCAACCCGAACGGCGGCACG
Source organism: Opitutaceae bacterium (assembly GCA_016794665.1). Classification (GTDB taxonomy): domain Bacteria; phylum Verrucomicrobiota; class Verrucomicrobiia; order Opitutales; family Opitutaceae; genus ER46. The sequence continues at coordinate 8,359 of JAEUHB010000288.1, read as the reverse complement.
GGCAACATCGCCTTCGACATCGGCGAGTTCGAGTTCCGCCGCTGGGACATCGATCCCAACGTCGATGTGCCGGCCCGCTACACCCTGCGCCGCACGCGTGACGACTCCGGCCTCGTCGACGAAAAGACCTCCACCGCCAAAGTTGATCTGCGCTGGGACACCAGCCGGCATCTCGATCGCCCGAGCTACCTGAAGACCGGCTACAAATATCTCCGGCGCGAGCGCAACGTGAACCTTGAGTCGGTCCGCCGCGTGCCGGTCGGCAACTGGAACCTCACCGCCATCGGCACGCTGCCCGCCGTGCCCGTCTACGACGGCCGCTACACGAGCGGTTTCCTGCTCAACCCGGGCCCGACGTGGGACTACATCCGCGCGAATCCGGCGCAGACGGTCTTCGATCCCGCCGACTCCGGCGCCAATTCCATCGAGGACGACTACGACATCGACGAGCACATCTTCGCGGGCTACGGCATGGGCCACATCAAGCTCGGCCAGCTGACGCTTCTCGGCGGCCTGCGCTGGGAGAAGACCGACGCCACCATCCGTGCCGTCGAGGCCCGCTCCGCCGGCACCACGCTGCTCGGGCGTTTCCCGAAGTCCGGCCGCTTCGCCTACGACACGCTTTTCCCCAATCTCCAGGGCATCTTCCGCTTCAACGACCAGCTTCTCCTCCGCGCCGCGATGACGCGCACGATCGGCCGGCCCGCCTACGAGGATGCACGCCCGCTCGCGACCTTCCGCTACGACGCCCTCGGTGCGGCGGCGCTCAGCCCGCAGTTCCCCTTCAGCGGCACCGTCAATGTCGGCAATCCCAACCTCGGGCCCTACGACTCCCAGAACTACGATCTTTCGCTCGAGTGGTATCTGCGCGGCAGCGGCATCTTCTCCATCGCCGGTTTCCGCAAGGAAATCGACGACCCGATCTATCAATACTCCGAGACGCAGCGCAACGTGGTCTACTCCGGCATCTCGCTCGAGAGCCTCGCGCTCACGAGCCGCCGCAACGCCGACAGCGGCCGCATCTCCGGCATCGAGTTCAACCTCTACCAGCCGTTCAAGTTCCTGCCCTCGCCGTTCGACGGCTTCGGGCTCGACGCCAACTTCACGCGCATCAGCTCCGAGGAAAAAATCCCGACGCGCCCCGGCGAGGACATCCCGTTCTTCCGCCAGCCGAGCAAGATCACCAACGTGACGCTCTTCTACGAGAAATACGGCTTCAGCGCGCGCGTCGCCTATTCCTACGCCGACCGGCAGATTTACACGCTCGGATCGAACCTGCTGAACGACGTCTACCGCAATCCGCGCGGCCAGTATGACGTGCAGCTCCGCTACCGGATCAGCCAGCGTTACTCGGTGCAGGGCTCCATCCGCAACCTGACCCGCGAGCCCGAGAAATTCTCCTACGGCGTCAACGGCCTCATCCGCAGCAGCCGCCTGCTCGACCGCGACTACAAGCTCGGCGTCAACGTGACGTTCTGAGCGCATCGCGTCCGCTGCGGACTGCCGTAGCCCGCCTCGTGAGAGGCGGGACCGAATAACGCTGGAGGATCCCGCCGGCCCCCGCTCTCACGAGCAGGGCTGCCGGAAGGGGACGCGCTTGCCATCAAACATCCCGCGCGCAACGGAAGCCGAGATTCGTCGCGGCGCTGTCGGGCGCATTGTGGCTGCGGGCGTCGGTGCGGTAGCGGTTGCAGTAGCTCGCATGGCAGAGATACGAGCCGCCGCGCATCACACGGTGGTCGCCATGCGCGGGGCCGGTGGGATGCGCGCGCGGGCTCGAGCGGTAATACGCGGGATCAAACCAATCCCAGCACCACTCCCAGACGTTGCCGGTCATCTGATAGAGCCCGTAGGCGTTGCAGCGGTAGCTCTGCGCGGGCGCGGTGCCGTAATGCCCGTCGGCCTCCGTGTTGCGCGTGGGAAAAACCCCCTGCCAGACATTCATCCGGTGCCTGCCTTCCGGCTCGAGGTCGTCGCCCCACGGGAATTTCTTCTGCACAAGCCCGCCGCGCGCTGCGCACTCCCACTCGGCCTCGGTCGGCAGACGCTTGCCCGCCCACGCGGCGTAGGCGCACGCGTCGTTCCACGAGATCTGCACGACAGGATGCGACCAGCGTTTCTTGATATTGGAATCCGGCCCCTCAGGGTGCCGCCAGGTCGCGCCGTCGACGCGGCACCACCATTCGCTGCCGGCGACGCGCACGCGCACGCTTCTCGCCAGCTGCGCGGGCGTGAGATGGCCGAAGAAGACAAAACTCCAGCCGAAGCGCTCCGCCTCCGTGCGGTAGCGCGTGGCCTCGACGAAGTCGGCGAACTGCGCATTGGTCACGCAGGTCGCATCGAGGAAAAACGGCGCCAGCTCCACCGCGTGCGCCGGCCCCTCGCCGTCCGCCGCGAAACCGTGGTCGCCGTCCGTGCCCATCAGGAATTCGCCGCCGGGGATGAGCCGCATTCCCTCCGTCGATCCGGTTTGGCCGCACACGGACGCCGCAGCTGCCGCGGCCTGCGGCCCGCGATCGCGCTCCGGCGCGCAGCAGATTTTTTTCCCGGGCGCGCCGGACTTCTCGTCGGTCATCGCCGCGCCCCTCGCCTCACGCCGCCTTTGGCTCCGGCATCAGCGGGTCCGCCGGCGGCGCCTGCCGCCCGCGCGTGAGCAAAATCGCCTCCACCACGATCCACGCCGACATCACGATCAGCAGCACCACGACCATGAATTCGAGGTGGTGCACCGCTGCGACGCCCCCGGCCTTGAGACGGCCGAGGTGGACCTTTACGGCGAGCGCGAGGCTCCAGAGCGTCATGCCCAGCATGAAGATAGTCGGCCCAAGCGTGAACCACACGGACTTGCCCTTGCGGCTCAGCCACACCGTCACGCCCAGCAGCGCGAGCGCGGCGAGAAGCTGGTTGGAGCTGCCGAACAAGCCCCAGAACGCGCGCCACAGCGGAATCTCCTGCCCACCCACGACCGCAGGCGGCAGGCTCACCACGATGGCGGGGCCCGCGAGCGTGATCACCGTGGCGGCGACCATGCCGGCCTTGCTCGTCCAGCCGGTCAGCTCCATCAGCACGTAGCGCGCGAGGCGGGTGCAGGCGTCCAGCGTGTCGAAGACAAACGTCGCGAAGCACAGCAGCCCGAACTGGCGCGCCATCTCCACCGGGATAAGCCCGAAGGTCGCCTGGTTCATGAAAATGCCGATGCCGTCCGCGTAGGTGATGTCAGGGCGGCCGGTGGGCTTCGCGAGGATCATCACCGTAGCGAGCGAGATGCACGCGAGGAACGACTCGAGCAGCATGCCGCCGTAGGCGACGGGCTTGGCGTCGGATTCCTTGTCGAGCTGCTTCGAGGTCGTGCCACTCGCGACGATCGAGTGGAAGCCCGAGCACGCGCCGCACGCGATCGTGATGAACAGCACCGGCAGGAGCGGCGGCGTCGCGCCGTTGTAGCTGAACAGGTTTGCTGACGACACCGCCGGCGCCGCGATGCTGAGGTTGCCCGAGAGCCCGCCGACCAACACACCCAGCACGCCCACGATCACGATCACGTAGAGGAAGTAGCCGCCGAGCGCGCCGCGCGGCTGCATGAGCAGCCACATCGGCGAGAGCGCCGCGAAGAAGCAGTAGACGAGCAGCACGTGGTCCCACATCACCTGCGGCCGCGCCGCGCCCGTGAGCGCGCCGAGGTCGAGCGGCAGCATCGGGCCGACGATAATCGCGCCGACGACGAGTGGCAAAAAGATGAGCTGGGCCTTGCCCTCGCCCAATTTGAATTTCCGCATGCAGAGGCCCATGACCACCGCGAGCCCGAGGTAAAGAATCGACGACGTCGCCACCGCCGGCCCCGGCGCCTCGGCGTCAGCCGTCGAGCCCTTTTGCACAAAGGTCCCCGCCGTCACGTCCGTGAACGCGATGATCACATACACGAGCGAGACCCAGATGAACGACAGGAAGAGCAGGTAGGAGCGCCGGTTCATGTAGCGCTTCACGACCTCCGCGATCGACTTCGCGTCGTGCCGCACCGAGGCGACGAGCGTGGTGAGATCATGCACGCCGCCGACGAGGATCGCGCCCACGATGATCCAGATCCACGCCGGCAGCCACCCGAACATCGTCCCGGCGAGAATCGGACCCACGATGGGGCCGGCCGCGGCGATGGCCGAAAAATGCTGCGGCAGGAGCCAGTTGCGGCTCGCCGGCTCGAAATCGAGGCCGTCGCGCTTGGCGTGCGCCGGCGTGGCCACGCGGTCGTCCAGCCCAAGGTAGCGCGCGAGGATGCGCCCATACCAGCGATAGGCGAGGCCGAGGATGACGCCGGAGACGGCGAGGAAGAGGATCAGGAACATGGGGTGAATGCGAGGCACCTGCAGCGGCACGGGTGACCCGGCAAGATTGCGACGCTAGTCGGAGGTGCTTCCGTGGCTAACCAAAAACAACAGGGGCGGCACATTTCCAAACTCAGAACCGCACCGTCAGGCTCGCGTCGACCTGCAGCGGGACGACGTAGCTGTAACGGTAGACGTTCTGGCCGGTGGCGAGCGTCGTGAAGCTCGTCTTCCGCAGCTTGCCGTTCTCGATGTCCTGGATGTTGCGGAAGCCGAGGCGGGCGCGCACCTGCTGGTTCCAGATTCGCTGATCGCGCATGATGTAGCCGTGCACGAGGTGCGTCGCGCCGCCGGCGAGCGACTGGCCGCCCGCGATGCCGAAGAGATAGTCGTCGCGCCAAGAGCCGTTGAGGCCCACGCGCACGCCGCGCAGCGGCGCCCACACGTCGCGCTGGAACGCGTAGTCCATCACCCAGCTGGCGGACCACGGCGAGGCCCTCGCCCCGGTGGGCTTCTGATCGATGTCGAGGGAGTCGAGCAGGTTTTTCGCCTCGGCGAGCAACGCGGCGGGCTCGGCCATCGCGGGGTTGCCGCCGGGGGCGCGCGCGGCCTCGGTGCGCTGGACGGCGGCCTGGTAGTAGCCGCGGAAGCGATCGAGGTCGGGCAGGCCGGTGACCTGCGTGCGCGCGAGCGTGAAGCGGAGTTGCAGGCCGCGCACGGGGCGAACGTTGAGCGTGAGGTCGGCGCCACGGGAATTCTCGGTGGACTTGTAGTAGCGCGCGGCGCTGGCGGTGCCTTCCTCGCCGTATTTGTAGCGTGGGTCGCCGGGGCGGATGTCGTTCGGGTTCATCAGGTCCTCGATTTCGGCGGTGGTGAAATCGATCCCGGTGACGCCGTTCCAACTGAGCGCGACGTTCTGGCGGTCGATGTTGAAGACGCCCAGGTTCACGCTCGCCTTGTCCTTCCAAAAGCTGCCCTTGATCCCGACCTCCTTGGTCACGCCGGTGATCGGCGGGAAGCGCTCGCGGTCAAAGGTGCGCAGGCCCTGGAAACGAAACGACTCCGAGTAGACGCCGTAGAAATTCAGGTCCTTGGTCAGGACGACCGTAAGGCCCCCCGTCATGCTCGTGTTCTCGAGGCGAAGCTGCTTGTTCTGCACGTATTCGCCGGCAAGGGCATCCTGCTTCTTGGGCGGAGCGATCTCCTCGTTGTATTTCCCAAAGGTCCGCGTGCCCTCGTATTCGTAATTGCGGTTCCAATCGTGGCGCGCGCCCACCAGCGTGAGCACGCGGCCGTTGAAGTAGCGGCCGCTGGCGGAGACCGCGACTGCGGAGGCCTGGCGCCACTGCGTGCCGTCGGTCGAGCCCGTGCCGGACGGGAATGACGCGAGCGACTTGGGCGTGATCGTGGGCGTGGTCGGGAGGTTCGCGGGCTTCATCGCGTCGAAGAGCGCGCGCGAGTAGAAGCGGGGATCGTCGAGAAAGAGCCGGAGGCGGATGCGGTCGGAGTTGGTGTTGAGCGTGCCGCCGCGGTCGACGTTGTAGGTGTTGTAGGTGTTGAAGCGGTAGTTGGTCACCTGATCCTCGCGGTAGTCGGCGCTGGCGACGAGGAGCTGCTGCATCCACTTCCACTTGTCGAAGAGGTAGACGGCCGTGCCGCGGAACGAGTGGACCGTGTTCCCGAAGCGCTTCTCATCGAGCTCGGTCTCGATGTAGGGGCGGCCGTTCACGTCGACGCTGATCGTGCTGGCGAAGAAGTTGTCGTTCCGAATCGCGGTCTGCTTCTGGTAATTGTAAGCGACCTCGAGGCCGACGGGGCCGACGCGCTGCTCGACCGTCGCGGAAAAAACATCGAAGGGGCGGTTCTGGCGGTCGAAGGAGCCGCGGAGGTTGTAGTGCTTGGGGTAGCCGTCGAAGCGCTTGGTGCCGATGATGGCGCCGGCGGCGTTGCGCATCGACACATCGAAGTAGCCGCCCTCGACGAGCGAAGGCGAGCCGCCGGCGGGGCCGTTGGCGCGATCCGCGGCGGGGAGCGCGGCGCGGTTGATCCACTCGCCATCGGAAGTGTAGTGGAGGCGGTCGGTCGTGTAGGCACGCGAGCGCGCGGACTGCTCGCGGATGGTCACGCCGCCGAAGCCGCGGACGTTTTCAAAATTCCCGCGCTCATACTCGAGGCGGACAATCGTGGTTCTCAACGGCTGCCACGTCGTCGTGATCGTCTCGCCCTCGAGCTGGAACGTGGACGCGTCCTGAAATGTGCGCTCCTGCCGGCGCACGGCATTGAAGCGAAACGCGAGGGTGCGCGCGAACCTGCGGTTAACGTCGAGCTGGAAGCGGTAGGCGCCATCGCTGTTGTAGTTCGAGTAGAAGGTCCCGAAATTCCGCATCTGTGCGCGCTTGGTGAAGACCGAGGCCTGCCCGCCGGGCTCGACGTCGCCGAAGATGAGCGAGTTGGAGCCCTTGCCGAAGTCGATGCGCTCGACGTTGTAGGTGTCGCTCGGGACATACCAGCGGAAGTAGTTGCGCGTGGCGGTGGAGCCGCTGAGGCCGCGGAACGCGATGGCGCCGGATTGGTTGTCGTTCTCGAGCGTGGGCGGGGCGTAGGCGCCGGCGACGTAGTTGGCGACCTCGTCGGCGTTGAACAGGCCGAGGTCCTCCATGAAGTCGGCGGTGATCGCGTCGATGTTCACGGGCACGTCCTTGAGCGCCTGCTTGGTGCGCGTGGCGGAGAGCGTGTCGTTGGCGGACCAGCCGGCCTCGGTCTCGGTGGAGACGATGAAGGGGGAAAGCGTGACGGTGTCTTTTTCGACCACAACAGCACGCGGTGCAACGGGGACGGTCTGCGCGACGAGCGACAGGGAGGAAACAAACGCAGCGGCCAGCAACGCGGGCACACCGCAGCGGAGGCGGGAAATCGGGGTCATGGATTCGGTGGGTCTGCCACCGAGCAGACGGGAAACACGCGGGAGCGTCAACGTCAGCCAATGTAAGTCGGGGTTTGTCCCCCGAGATCTCGTCGGCCGCGAAATCCTGTCGGGAATGAACCCCGACCTACCTTTGAGCCGGAATCCTCGGCGTGAACTTCGGAAACTCCGGCACGCGCGGCTTGACCGGGGGATTTTTCGCCAGTGCCTCGAGCACAACGGCGACGGCACGCTCGAGCTGCGGGTCGCGGCCCTGCCGCACGAGCTTCGGGTCGAGTTCGACCTCGATGTCGGGCGCGAGGCCGTGGTTCTCCATCTCCCACTGGCCGTCGAGGCCGAAGATGCCCCAGTGCGGCGCCGTCACCGTGCCGCCATCCATGAGCACGGGATAACCGCCGATGCCGATGAGCCCGCCCCACGTGCGCATGCCGACGACCGGCCCGAGGCCCGCCTTCTTGAAATACCACGGCAGCGCGTCGCCGCCGGAGCCGGCAAATTCATTCACGATCATCGCCTTGGGCCCGAAGATCGCGGCGACGGGCATCGGCACTTGGTTGCCCTCGCGCGTCGTGCTGGCGCTGAGCATCCGGCGCTGGAGCAGCTCGATGATGTAGTCCGCGAGCCACCCGCCGCCGTTGAAGCGCTCGTCGATCACCGCGCCCTGCTTGCCGGACTGCGCGAAGAAGTAGCGGTTGAAGCTCGTGTAGCCGCCGACCGCGGTGTCGGGCACGTAGATGTAGGCGAGCTTGCCGCCGCTGAGCTCGTCGACCTTGCGGCGGTTGCCCTCGATCCACGCGAGGTTGCGCAGCGAGGATTCATTCGCGACGGGCACGACCGTCACATCGCGCGCGCCGGAACCGTCGGCGTTGGGGCCGACGCGCAGCACGGTTTGCTTGCCGGCGGTGCCGAGGAAAAACGAATACACCTCGTCGCCCGCGGTGAGATCGCGGCCGTTGACGGCGAGCAGGAAGTCCCCGGCCTTCACGTTGACGCCCGGCTGCGTGAGCGGCGCCTTGGCTTGCGGGTTCCAGTTCTCACCGTCGAACACGCGCGCAAACTGGTAGCGTCCATCGATGATCCGGTAGTCGGCGCCGAGCAGGCCGACGGGCACGGTCTT
>JAEUHB010000283.1 GCA_016794665.1 Opitutaceae bacterium | reverse complement strand
TCGCACACCCCGACGATTTCCGCCTGCGGATGCTCGTGCGCCATGCGCAGGAGGTCGCCCATGTGCATGTGGTCGAAGTTTATCCCGGCGATTCTCCAGCGTTTCGTCATGGGGTGTGGGGTGGAGGAAAATTGGGCGGCGCTCAGGACAAGGTCCAGCGTTCACCCGCGCGGAGGACGGCATGCGGCTGGCCGAGGCGGTGGCACTCCGCGGCGAATCCCGCGGGGCTCGCCGTGTTGAACGCAAACATCTCGTAGTGGCACGGCACCACCCAGCGCGCGCCGACGTCGCGCGCGAGCTGCGCCGCCTCGACGCCGTCGAGGTTGCCCGACACCCGCCGCTCCGGCGCGCGGCCGTTGATCGGGAGCAGCGCCACGTCGATCGCCGCGCCGCGAAGACGTTCCGCCATGCCGAGAAAGCGCACCGTGTCCCCGCTGTGGTAAAGGGCGTGGCGCCCCGCGCGCGCGATGAAGCCGGCATACTCCGGCGCCAGCTCCTCGTGCGCCGCCGGCACGGCCTCGAGTTCCCAGCCGCCGAGGCGCACGCGCTGGCCGTCGCGCAACGGGGCGAAGCGCGCCGCGGCCGACGGCCCGAGGCGCTGCGCGGCGAAGGCGACATTCGCCGCCGGCAACACGAGCCGCGCGTGCGGCGCGGCTGCGAACAGCGGCGCGAGCGTCTCCGCGTCGAGATGGTCCGTGTGATTGTGCGTCGAGGTCACGACGCTCACAAACCCCAGCCGCGCCGGATCCACGACGCGCTCGGTCATGCGGACGTGGGGCTTATCGGTGGCGGCGTATTTTTTCGTGAGCGAGTCGCTGAGGTAGGGATCGAAGAGGAGAAACTCGCCGCCGTGCAGCACGAGGAACCCGCTTTGCCCGAGCCACCAGAGGGCGAGCCGCTCCGGGGCGAGACGCGCGCGCGCGTCAGCCACATCGGCGAGGAACGCTTCGTCCTGCAGCGCGGGCCGGATCATCGCGTCAGGCGTTTGCCAACCCCAGTTCCTTCCGCACCTGCCGCACGCCGGCGACCATGTTCTTCAATTTGGGTTGCGCGGCCCATCGGGCCGTCTGGCTCAGCCCGCAATCGGGGGCGAACACCAGCCGTTCCGCGGGCGCATGCCGCAGGCACAGGCGCACGCGCTCGGCGATGTCGGCCGGTGTCTCCACGTAGTAGCTCTTCACATCGACGATGCCCACCGCCGCGTCCATGCGCTCCGCGATCCGCGCGATAATCTCGATCTCGGCGAACTCGCGGCTGGCCATCTCGACGTGCATCTCGTCGCACTTGAAGTCGAGGAAGGCCGGGAACATCGGCGCCACACGCCGTGGCGCGATCGCGCGGCCCTTGTAGTTGCCGAAGCAAAGGTGCGTGCAGACGCGCGTGCGGCCGACGACCGACTCGACCGTGCGGTTGAACAGCTCGACGAAGCGCCGCGGGTTCTCCTTGTGCGCGTAGCAGCTCATCGAGGGCTCATCCACGCTCACCTCGCGGCAGCCGGCGGCGACGAGGTCCTCGAGTTCCTTGCGCACGAGCGGAAGCAGCGCCTCCGCGACGGCCCAGCGGTCCGGATATTGCGCGTTGGGCACGAGGCGGCCGCTGAGCGTGTAGGGGCCGGGCACGCTGGCCTTGAGCGCGGGCCCGGCGGGGGCGAGGCGCTGCAGCCGCTTGAACTCCTCGACCGCGCCGAGCCCGCGCGGCGCGCGCAGCTCGCCGGTGATCGCGTGACGTCCGCGCTGGTCATGCGCCGGCGGGCCGAAGCGCCGCGGCGACGCGCCCTCGAGCGCGATGCCCTCGATGAAGCCGTAGAACGAGAGGTTGAAATCCAGCCGCGTCTGCTCGCCGTCCGTGATCACGTCGAGGCCCGCGTCCACCTGATCGTGCACCGCCGCGATCACCGCGTCGTCCTGGATCTCGCTTACGTCGGTGCGGCCGAACTCCGCGAGATGCTTGCTGGCAAACTCCAGCCAGCTCGGGAAGGGGTAGCTGCCGATGACCGAGGTGCGCAGGGGGCAGGATTGCATGGGCGGGAACGCTGACGGTTATCCGCGATAGTTCAAACTCCCATCGCGTTGCGCGCCGCGCCGATTGCGCCCGCCCACTCGCCCAGCTCCGCGCGCACGATGGGCACGCGGTGGCCGCGGGGCCGCCATTCGTAGCGGTTCAGGTTCTCGGCCAGCGGTGCAAACAATGCTTCGCCGGCCTGCGCGATGCCGCCGCCGATCACGATCATCTCGGGATCGAGGACATTGATGTAGCCACCGATCGCGCACGCGAGGTCGCGCACGGAGCGGAGCCAGACCGCGCTCGCCTCGGCGTCGCCGGCCTGATGCGCGGCGACGAGGGCCGCAGTGGAGGCAAACCGCCCGCGCGTGCGCGCCGGCACGGTCGCGTCACCAAACAACATCTCGATCGCGCCGGGCATGCCCACGATGCTCGCGGGTCCTTCCGGATCGAGGGAAACGTGCCCGAGGTGGCCGGCGCGGCCGATGGCGCCGCGCACCAGGCGGCCTTCGCTCAGGATCGCGCCGCCGATGCCCGTGCCGAGCGTGAGCAGCACAACGTCGCGGCGGCCGCGGGCGGCGCCGCACCACGCCTCCCCGGCGAGCGCGGCATGCGCGTCGTTGAGCACCGGCACGAGTTCGTCGCGGCCCAGCGCGGCCGTCCAGTCAACGCCCACGATCCCCGCGAGCTTGCCGGGGCAGTCCGCGACGCTGCGGCCGTCGTGCGCCGCAAGTCCGCAAGTAGAGAACCCGATGCGCGCCGGCGAACTCCCCTGCGCCCGGGCAAACTGATCGACCAGCGAACGCGCCGCGGCGATCCAGCCGGCGGCCGTGCCCACGCTCGCGCCGGTGGGCAGGGCGTCGCGGCGGAGCATGGCGCCATCGGACGCGACGGCGACGGCCTTGAGATTGGTGCCGCCGATGTCGATGCCCAGCGCCCAGCTCATGCGTAAAGGTGCGCGAGGCTGCGGCGATAGCCCTCGTAATACGCCTCGAGCTGCTGCTCGGCGGCATGAGCGGTGGCGTTGCCGACAAACTGGTGGCTCGGGAGCATCACCGGCTGGTGCCCGCGCGCGACCAGGCGCTCGGCGGTCTCGCAGCGCAGCATGTTGATCAGCATCGCGCCGGTGACGGTAGAGGTCGGCCCCGTGCGCCAGGCGAGGCCCTTGATCTCGGACACGCAGTCGCCGGCGGGGCACTGGTTGTCGAGCACCACGTCGGCGACATCGATCAGCTTCTTACCGGAAGAGTGCGTTGGCTTCGACTGCGAGCAGTGCGCGACCGATACCATGCCGATCACCGGCAGGCCGCGTTTCTTTGCGCCGAGCGCCATCTCGACAATCAGCGGGCGGATGCCCGAGGTGGAGATGACAATGAACGCATCGTGCGGGCCGAACTTGAAACCCGAGAGCAGCTGCTCGGCGTAGCCCTCGATCTTCTCGAGGAAGAGCGGGCCGCGCAGGCCGTTCATGCCGACGGTCGCGCAGTGTTGCGAGACCGCCTGCTCGGCCCACGAGTAGAAACCGACGAAGCAGCCCTGCCGCGGCGCCATCTCCTCGCACATCATGCGCGAGTGGCCCGCGCCAAACATGAACACGAGCCCGCCGCGCGCGATGCTGTTGGCGCAGATGTCGGCGGCGCGCTGGACGGCGGGCAGCTGAGTGGCCCGCAGCTTCGCGAGCAATTGCTGGGTCTGGTCGAAGTAGTCGGCGGCGGCGCTCATGAGGAAAGCCCGCACCGAAACGATTCGCCCGCCCCGCGCAATGCAAATGCCGGTGGCCCGCCGGCCGCACCACCCCTACGGCTTCGCATGCTGCCGGAAGAACGCCACGATCAGCGGCGGCGCCTCCGGGGAAAACGTGTGGCCGCCGGGATGAACGTAGGTCACGAGCGGCGCGCCCAGCGGCGAGGCGAACTTGGTCGCGATTTTCTCCCACGGCTCGCCCGCCGCGGCGCACTGGTTCACGCGCTTAACCGTCGCGATCATCTGTTCCTGCCATGCGAACTTCACGAGCTCGTCCTTGCGCCCGGCCACGTGCAGCGCGGGCTTGGGCTTGAGCGGCGGCGAGCGGCGCGAGGCGGTCGCGCTCGAGGGAGCCATCGCCGCAAACAAGTCGCCGCGCACCGCCCAGAGCAGGTAGGTGAAGCCGCCGCCGTTGGAGTGGCCCGTCGAGTAGATGCGTTTGTCGTCCACGCGGAAATCGGCGCGCAGGCTCGCGAGCATCGCGTCGAAAAACTTGAGGTCGCGGTCGCCCTGATCGCCGGGGGCCGGCTGCCAACCGGGGCGCCGACCCTCGGGATCGGTGAGCTGGCCGGGGGTGTTGAGACCCTGCGGGTAGACGACGATGGCCTCGGGCCAGAGCGTGTGGCAGCGAAAGCTCCGCGCGGCGTTCTGCATCGATCCGCCGTGGCCGTGAAAGGCGAAGACCACGGGCGCGGGCTGGGTTCGCGCGTTCGCCGGCACATGCACGCGCGCCTCGCGCGGGACGCCGTCGACGGTCCACGTCCGGCGAGCGGCCGAGTCCGCCGCGTTGATCGGCGCCGCCGCGGCGCCGGCGAATAGCATGACGACGAGACAAGCTGAGAGGCAGGAATTCATACGGTCGAGGTTGAGCAATGACGCGCTCGGATGCAGCCGCGTAACACCAGGGCCGGCGAATCCCTGCGACCCACAAATTGCCTCGCCCGCGCGCGCCGGTGTCTCCACTTTCACGCACCCTGTCTCGCCACCCCGTCCGCGCATTCATGTCGTCCGCCGCCTGTCTTCTCCCCCTAGGCCTCGTCACCCTCGGCGCCGCCGCACTATCGCAGGCCGCGGACACCAGAGCCGTCGATCCCGTGCGCACGCTCGTGGACAAATACTGCATCGACTGCCACGACGCCGGCACGAAGAAGGGCGACCTCTCCCTCGAAGGCCTCGACCTGCAAAAACTCGCCGCGATTCCCGCCACCGGAGAAAATGTCGCCCGCAAGCTCGCCCACCGGCAGATGCCGCCGCTCGGGGAGGCGCGGCCGACCGACGCCGAATACGAGGGCGCGATCGCTGCACTCACCACCGCGCTCGACCGCGCCGCGGCAGCGCTGCCGAATCCGGGCCGCACCGACACCTTTCGCCGCCTCAACCGCACGGAATACCAAAACGCCGTCCGCGATTTGCTCGGCGTCAACATCGACGCGACCGCGCTCCTGCCCAACGACGAGCCGAGCCACGGATTCGACAACGTCGCCGTCGGCAACCTCTCGCCCACGTTGCTCGACCGCTACGTTTCCGCCGCGCAGAAAATCGCCCGCCTCGCCGTCGGCACGCCGCGCAAGGCCCCGGGCGGCGACACGTTTCGCGTGCGGCCCGATGTCACGCAGGAGGAGCACGTCGAGGGCCTGCCGCTCGGCACGCGCGGCGGCATTTTGATTCCCTACCTGTTCCCGCAGGACGGCGACTACGAGATCGCCGTGCGCCTCCAGCGTGATCGCAACGAGCAGGTCGAGGGCCTGCGCCGTCCGCACGAGATCGAGGTGCTGATCGACCGATCGCGCGTCGCCGTCGCGACCGTGAGGCCGCCCGGAGCCGACAAGAACGCCGAAGCGGTCGACCGCCACCTCGTGTTCCGCCTCCCCGTCAAGGCCGGCCCGCGCGACGTCGGTGTGACCTTCCCCAAGGATCCCTCCGCCGTCCTCGAGACGGAGCGCGCGCCCTTCGCCTCGCGCTTCAACATGCACCGCCACCCGCGCACCGCGCCCGCGGTGTTTCAGGTGACGATCACCGGGCCCTTCGACGCCAAGGGCGCCGGCGACACGCCAAGCCGAAAAATCATCTTCGGTTCCCGTGCCGCGTCGCTCTCATCAGCCGCATCAGACGAAACCCGCGCCCGCGCCATTCTAACCCCCTTGCTCCGACGCGCCTACCGCCGCCCAGTCACCGAGGAAGACCTCCGCCGCCCGCTCCAATTTTTCCGCGACGGTGCCGCCGAAGGCGCGGGCTTCGAGGCCGGCATCGAGCATGCGCTCACCGCAATCCTCGTGAGCCCGCAGTTCCTCTTCCGCATCGAGGCCGATCCCAAGGGTGTCGCCGCCGGCGCCGCCTATCGCGTCAGCGATCTCGAACTGGCCTCGCGGCTCTCGTTTTTCCTGTGGAGCAGCCTGCCCGACGACGCGCTGCTCGACGCCGCCACGCGCGGCGATTTGCACGACGCGGCGAAGCTCAAAGACCAAGTCCGGCGCATGCTCGCCGATGATCGCGCGAAGAATCTCGTCACCAATTTCGCCACGCAGTGGCTGCACCTCCGCGGCCTCGAGGCCATCACGCCCGACGCGCGCCGCTTCATCGACTTTGACGACAACCTCCGCCAGGCGATGCGCCGCGAGACCGAGCTGTTCGTCGAGAGCATCTTCCGCGAAGACCGCACCGTCACCGAATTGCTGGGGGCCGACTACACGTTTCTCAACGAGCGCCTCGCGCACCACTACAAGATCCCGCACGTGTTCGGCAGCCAGTTCCGCAAGGTGTCGTTCACCGGCGATGCGGCGCGGCAGCGCGGCGGGCTCCTGCGCCACGCGAGCATCCTGACGGTCACCTCCTACGCCACGCGCACCTCGCCCGTAATCCGCGGCCATTGGATCCTGTCCAACCTCGTCGGATCGCCGCCGCCGCCGCCGCCGCCCAATGTCCCCGCACTCGACAACAACGTCGTCTCCGCGACGCTCCCGATTCGCGCGCGCCTCGCCAAACACCGCGAGGATCCGGCCTGCGCGAGCTGCCACAACGTCATGGACCCGGTCGGTTTCGCGCTCGAGAACTTCGACGCCGTGGGCCGCTGGCGCACCGAGGAGGAGCACCGCCCCGTCGATGCCAGCGGCGGCATGGCGGACGGCAGCACCTTCGAGGGCGTGGCCGGCCTTGAGCGCGCGCTGTTGTCGCGGCCAGAGCTGTTCACCGAGACGCTCGCCGAGAAGCTCCTCACCTTCGCGCTCGGCCGCGGTGTCTCGCCGCACGACGGGCCCGCCGTCCGCGAAATCGTGCGCCGTGCGCGCGCGGACGATTTTCGTTTTTCATCCGTCATCCTTGGCATCGTGAACAGCGTGCCGTTTCAGATGCGCAGCGCACCAACCGCCCGATAGTCTCGCGATTTCGCACCAAGTCTCGCCAGCAATCTCTCCCTCTCTCTCCCCCTCCCGCCTTTTTCCCATGAGCACCTTCATCACCAAGACCGCCCTGCCCCGTCGCACGTTTCTCCGCGGCATGGGCGCCTCGCTCGCCCTGCCCTTGCTCGACGCCATGATTCCGGCGGCATCAGCCGCCGCGGCGCGCACCGCCGCCAAGCCCATCCGCCGCCTCGGCTACGTCTTCATGCCGATGGGCTGCGACCAGTCGCGCTGGGACCCGCGCGCCGGCGACGGCACACTCTCGAAGCTCTCGCCGATCCTCGAGTCGCTCGCGCCGCACCGCGAACACCTCACGGTCCTGACGAACATGGAGCTGCGCAACGCCTACCCCGGCTCGCACGCCACGTCGAACTCCTCCTTCCTCAGCGCCGCCAAGGCCAAGCACACCGAGAGCAACGACTACTACCTCGGCACCACCGCCGACCAGCTCGCCGCTCAGCAGATCGGGCAGGAGACGCAGCTCCCCTCGCTCGAGCTCGCGATGGACATGCTCCAGACCACCGGCCAGTGCGACAACGGCTACGCGTGCGTCTACCAGAACAACCTCTCGTGGTCCTCGCCCACCACCCCGCTCCCCTACGAGGCGCACCCGCGCGTCGTGTTCGAGCGGCTCTTCGGCGAGGGCGGCACCGTCGCCGAGCGCCGCGCCGCACTCCGCAAGCGCGCCAGCCTCCTCGACTGGGTCACCGAGGATATCGCCAGCCTCAAGCGCCGCCTCGGCCCCGCCGATCAGGCCAAGGTCTCCGAATACCTCGACACCGTCCGCGAGGTCGAGCGCCGCATCCAGAAAGCCGAGTCGGACGTCGCCAAGAACAACCTCCCCGCCGACCTCGATCGCCCGCTCGGTGTCCCCGCCGCCTACACCGATCACGCCAAGCTGATGCTCGACCTCCAGGTGCTCGCCTACCAGGGCGACATCACGCGCGTCATCACCTTCCAGCTCGCGCGCGAGACCAGCAACCGCACCTACATGGCCGAGGCCGGCGTCGCCGATCCCCACCACCCGCTCTCCCACCACGGCAACGACCCCGAGAAGATCGCCCGCATGGCGAAGATCAACGCCTTCCACGTCTCGCTCTTCGCCTACTAC
>JAEUHB010000244.1 GCA_016794665.1 Opitutaceae bacterium | reverse complement strand
CGCAAGCGTGACCACATCGTCGTCGTCCTGTTGGAGCGCGGCGATTTGCGCGTCGCGTTCGGTCGCGAAGGTCGCCGCCTTGAAGACGGGAGCCAGGAGCGCGTCGGCGATGAGCGCGATCGCGCGATCGACGTCGGGCGGCAGCACCTCGGCGGCGAGCCCCACGCTGTTGTTGCCGCAGAATGGGTAAAATGATCCGCCGACTTGCTCGATGAACTCGGCGACCTGGGCGGCTGAGCGGCGGCGGGTGTCCTTCGTGAGCAGCGTCGAGTAAAGCGCGGTCGCGCCGCGCTTGCCCGCCACCTCGAACATCGGCCCGCCCTGCATGAGCACGCGCAGGTGGAGGTTGGGCAGGCGGCGCTCGGGTTGGAGCAGGAGGCGCGCGCCGTTCGGCAGCTTGATCTCGGTGAAATCCGGTTGCTTCGCACCGGACTCCACGGCGGTCACCGCGGGAATGCCGGTGGCGGCCGGATTCGACGACACGGCGACGAGCCGGTCTGGCACGAGGTAGCGCCGCAGTGCGGCGCGCACCGCGGCGGGCGTGGCTTCGCCGAGCCGGTCGAAATACGACCGGCTATAGTCGAGGTCGCCCACGACGACCTCGCCGACGCCGAGGCGCGAGGCCTGGCCGCTCATCGTCTTGCGCGTGTTGATTTCGCCGACGACGAGCTGGCGCATGGACTTCTTGAGCTGCGCCGTCGTGAAGCCTCGCTTGGCCGCCCCCGCGATTGACTTGAGAATCGCGTGCTCGGCGTCCGCTCGCTTGTCGGCATCGCATGTGAAGGAAACACAGAAGAGCCCCGTCGTGCCCGGATTCCACGCGGAGGCATCGATGGTGTGCACGAGGCCGGCCTTTTCCCGGACCTCCTGCCAAAGCAGCGAGCTGTCGCCGTGGCCGAGCGCCATCCCAAGCAGATCGAGCACGCCGGAATCGTCGTGCGCGAGGCCGGGGATCGGCCAGGCCAGCACGCCCCGCACGATTTCGACGTCCTCGAAGCGGTGTTCCGTGCGCGGCGCGAGCTGGGCGGGCTCCCCGGGCACGAGCACGGGGGCGAGTCGCACGCGCGGAGCCGGTCCGAACTGCTTCTCGACGTCGGCGCGCACGGCCGCGGGATCGACATCGCCGACGACAACGACCACGAGGTTGTTGGGCACATAGCGCGCACGGTAGTAGCCGACGAGATCGTCGCGCGTGACGGCGGAGAAGACATCACGGTGCCCGATGATGGGCTGGCGGTAGGGATGCTCGCGAAATGCCGTGGAGAACAGCGCGTCCCAGAGCCGGTTGTCCGGGTCGTCCTTGGTCATCGCAATCTCGCGGAGGATGACGTCCTTTTCCTTCGCCACCTCGTCGGCGGGCAGCGTCGAGTGCAGCACGGCGTCGGCGAGCAGATCGATGGCGACGCCCGTGTGCTCGCTCGGCAGGTCGATGTAGTAGACGGTGCGGTCGAACGTCGTGTAGGCGTTGATGTAGCCGCCATGCGCCTGCACCGTCGCGCTGATCTCGCGGCCGGCGCGGCGCTCGGTGCCCTTGAAAAGCATGTGCTCGAGGTAGTGCGAGAGGCCGGCGCCGAGGTGCGCGCCCTCGTGGAGGCTGCCCGTCTTCACCCAGACCTGCACGGAGGCGAGCGCCGCGGATGCGTCGCGCTTGACGATCAACGTGAGGCCGTTGGGCAGGACGCTGCGCGAGACGGGCTCGCGCCAGAAGGCTTCGAGCAAACGGAGATCAGCGGAGGCGGTGGCGGGCTTGGGCATGGAAAAGGAAAGACGGCGCCGATCGCGGGCGCCGATGCGTTTGCAGGGCGGCTCGGCTCAGGCGGCGCCAAAAGCCTCGGTCGCGGAGGCGCCGCGCGGGCGCCGCGCCGGCTGGAAGGGCTTCACGAACGCCTCGTCGAAATCGAACACGCCCGCGAAATCCTCCGGCCGATCATTGTCGGTCTTGGAGAACACGCTGTGCTCGATCAGGTTGAAGACGATGTCGCCAAAGTCCCGGCACCGCTTCACGCCCCAAGCGTTGAGCACGGTCTTGGCGAGCGGGCCGTATTGATCGAGGGCGTAGGCCCGCAGGCCGTCGGCCAGCTCCGGGCCGCTCACGTGGCGGTTCTTCTCGGCGCGCGAAGCGTCTTTCCGGCGGATTTCCTTCACCGTGTGGTCGAGCCCGAGGCGCACGAAATCGTAGGCCCGGCGGTCGAAGCGCGGGTCTTCCTTGCAGATGAGGGCGACGATGTCGGCGAAGTCCGGATTGGCCATGGGATCGGACGGGAACGTGACACACGCGCGCCTCGCGCGCAATCCCACCGTTCGGGCCTACGGCAAACGCAATCGCACGCTCAATAAGGTTTACCTTGGCTGAGCGGCGCGAGCGGGTCTAGCTCGCAACTTCCAGCCTCCGCCATGATCGCCTCAACCCAGACCAACCATCCGTTTGCCGGACAAGCAGGTGATGATCCCCAGTCCGCGCTCATCGCAGCGGTAACAGCCCGAATTCACTCGGCCGGCGGCCGAGTCACGCAGCCTCGGATCGCCATGTTGCGCGCGCTCGCGGCGCAAGGCCGGCCGGTGACGATTGAGCAGATTCACCGCGATGTCGGCGCGGACAAATGCGACCTCGTCACGATTTACCGCAGCATGGCGGCGTTCGAGGATCTCGGCGTGGTGAAGCGCTCGTTCTTTCACAATGGCACGGTGCTTTACGAGCTGTCCCTCGATCGGCCGGCCCGCTACCACGTTGTCTGCAAGGCCACGAATCGCGTCGACCCCATCGATCCCGAGCTGACCGCGGAACTGCAACGTGCGATTGACACCGTGCAGGCCAAGCTTCGCGCGCACGGCTATGCGGCGGTGAACCACCGCGTGGAGTTCTTCGCGGTCGGGCCCGTGGTCGCGGGTTCAACGTCGGCGCAGTAGCCCGCGTTCGGCCGCGCTTTCGCGGCGCGTGCGCGCTTGCCAAAATCCGCCGGCAGCCGGAAGGTCCGCGCCGTCCTCCCCCTCCCCATGCGCACCCCCATTTCCCGCCGCATCGCCCTCCGCAACCTCGCCGGCGCCGCCGTCGTGGCCGGCTCCCTTTCGCGCGCCCGCGCCGCCGAGGCGGCGAAAGCAGCGATCGCCGCCGCGCTGCCCGTCGCCTCCGGCCCGATTCGGCAGTCCGTCTGCCAGTGGTGCTTCAAGCAAATCCCGCTCGATGCCCTCGTCGCCGCGGCCAAGGAGATGGGCCTGCTGTCCGTCGAGCTGCTCAACCCCGAGGACTTTCCCACACTCCGCAAGCACGGCCTGCACTGCGCGATGGTGAGCTTCCCGACCGGCAAGACGCCGCAGGGTGTGACCGTCGGCGGGATCGCCAAGGCCTTCAACCGCGTCGAGCACCACGACACCCTCGTCGAGATCTACACCAAGCGCATCGGCGAGGTCGCGGACGCCGGCTTCACCCAGCTCATCTGTTTCTCCGGCAACCGCGAGGGCCTCGCCGATGAGAAGGGCCTCGAGAACTGCGCCCTCGGCCTCAAGCGCCTGCTGCCGCTCGCCGAAAAGCGCGGCGTCACGCTCGTGATGGAGCTGCTCAACTCAAAGGTTAACCACAAGGACTACATGTGCGACCGGTCCGCGTGGGGCATCGAGCTCGTGAAGCGCGTCGGCTCGGAGCGCTTCAAGCTCCTCTACGACATCTACCACATGCAGATCATGGAGGGCGACGTGATCGCGACCATCAAGGCGCAGCACGCGCATTTCGCCCACTACCACACGGCGGGCAACCCGGGCCGCAACGAGTTCGAGCCGCACGACAACCAGGAGCTCAACTACCCCGCGATCATGCGCGCAATCAAGGCGACCGGCTACAAGGGCTTCGTCGGCCAGGAATTCCTCCCGAAGCGCGATCCGCTCACGTCGCTGCGCGCGGCGGTGCAGCTCTGCAACGTGTAAGGGAGACTCGCGGACAGGACTCGGCCGGACACTACCCCAGAATTCCGTCGATCACCTTCGCGCCCTCGACGCCGGTGAGCTTCGCGTCGAGGCCTTGGAATTTCACGCTGAACGCGTCGTGCCGGATGCCGAGCTGGTGCAGCATCGTCGCGTGCAGGTCGTGGACGGTGCAGATATTCTCGGTCGCGGCGTAGCCGAGGTCGTCCGTCGCGCCGTAGACGAGGCCACGCTTGATCCCGCCGCCGGCGAGCCACATCGACATCGACTTGTTGTGGTGGTCGCGGCCGGTCGGACCTTTGTTACCCTGCGACATCGGCGTGCGGCCAAACTCGCCGGTCCACACGACGAGCGTCTCGTCGAGCATCCCGCGCCGCTTGAGATCGGTGATGAGTGCGGCGGCAGCCTGATCGGTTTCCTTGCAGCGCAGCGGGAGCTCCTCGTTGAGCTGACTGTGGTGATCCCAGTCGCGGTGGTAGAGTTGGATGAAGCGGACGCCGCGCTCGGCGAGCCGCCGCGCGAGCAGGCAGTTGCTCGCAAACGAACCGTCGCCTGGCGTGCAGCCGTAGAGCGCGAGCGTCCGCGGATCCTCACCCCGCAGGTCCGTGAGCTCCGGCACGCTCGCCTGCATCGCGAACGCCAGCTCGTATTGCGCGATGCGCGTGGCGATCTCGGGATCAGCGACGAAGGCGTCGTGCTGGCGGTTGAGCGCGTTGATGGCGGCGATGTCGGCGCCTTGCTGCGCGCGCGAGACCCGGCCCGGGTTGTTCAGGTAGTGGACGGCGTCGCCGCGGCTCTGGAGTTGCACGCCTTGGAACTTCGTCGGGAGAAATCCGCTGCTCCACTGGCGCGTCGCGATCGGCTGCGGCGAGCGGCCGGGGCCGGTGGTGACCATGACGACGAAACCGGGCAGGTTTTCCGCCTCGCTGCCGAGCCCGTAGTTGATCCACGCGCCCATGCTCGGGCGGCCGGCGATCTGCGCGCCGGTGTTCATGAACATGTGCGCCGGATCGTGGTTGATGGCGTCTGTCGTCATCGAGCGGATGAGGCAGACATCGTCGATGATTCCGCCGAGGTGCGGCAGCAGCGTGCTGATCTCGGTCTGGTTTTTCCCGAACTTCGCGAACGGGAACTGCGGGCCGTGGCACACGAGCTTCTGCCCTTGGAGCTGCGCGAGCTGCTGGCCGCGCGTCATGCTCTCGGGCATCGGCTGGCCGTGCATCGAGGCGAGCTTGGGCTTGGGGTCGAAGGTCTCGAACTGCGAGGGCCCGCCCGCCATCGTGAGCCAGATCACGCGCTTCACTTTTTGCGGCAGTGGGAGCGGATGAACCACGCCCCGCGCGGCGGGACGGGCCGCGGCCGCGTGGACCGATGAGGATCCTTTCCCAAGCAGGGAGGCGAGCGCCACGGCGCCGACGCCCTGCGAGACGCGGCCAATGAAGGCACGGCGGGTTTGAAAGGGGGTAGGGAAAAAGTTCATGAGCGGCTGAATTGCGGTAGCCTTGCTCGTGAGAGCAGGGACTGACGGGAGTTGGAGCGCGGTCCGTCCCGCCCCTCCCGAGGCGGGCTACGACGGGCAAAGACCATTTCGGAGCCTGCGATCATGATCGCGTGATGAACTCGTGGAGATTTAGCAGCACGCGTGCGAGATGCGTCCATGCCGCCAGTTCAGCGCGGTCGATGCCGGACGGCGCTACCGCGTCCCCGGTGGCGAGCAGCGCGTCGGCCGCCTTGGAATCGGCCCGGTAAATGCGGAGGTGCTCGTCGATCAGTTCCACGGCGGTCCGCACCTCGTCGGAGCGGGGCGCGCGTTGCAGCGCGCGTTGCCATGCCCGGGCGATCCGCGCTTCAGGCGTGGCGCCGCCCTCGGCCAGGATGCGCCCCGCCAAGGCGCGCGCCGCCTCGACATACGTCGGATCGTTGAGGAGCACGAGCGCCTGCTGGGGAAGATTCGATCGGGTGCGCTCCGCGGCGCACTCCTCCCGGCTCGGCGCATCGAACGCGAGCAGGCTCGGGTGCAGGAAGGTGCGCTGCCACCAGACGTAAAGCCCGCGGCGGTGCTGCGCCTCGCCGGCGTCTGGCACGTAGTCGCGCGTCGGAAAGTTCAGCATCTCCCAGTAGCGCGCGGGCTGGTAGGGTTTCACACTGGGCCCGCCGATGCGCGGTGAAAGCAGGCCGGCGGCTGCGAGCGCCCGGTCGCGCACGAGCTCCGCCTCCACGCGGAACCGTCCCTGCCGCGCAAACTCGCGGTTCTCCGGATCAGCGGCGAGCTGCGCGGGCGTCGCCACCGAGGTCTGCCGGTAGGTCGTGCTCGACACGATCGTGCGCACGAGGTGCTTCACATCCCAACCGGAGTCCATGAACTCGCACGCGAGCCAGTCGAGCAGCGCGCCATTGAGCGGCGTCTCGCCCTGCGCTCCGAGGTCGGCCGGCACACGGCTGAGCGCCGTGCCAAAGAGCTGCTGCCAGAGGCGATTCGCAAACGCTCGCGCGGTGAGCGGATTCTCGCGCGCGACCAGCCAGCGCGCGAGGTCGAGGCGCGTGAGGTCGCGACCCTCGAAGCCGGCGCGCGGGAGATACGAGGGCAGCGCCGGCGTCATCACCTCGCCGCTCTCGTCCATCCAGTTGCCGCGCGGCAGGAGGCGGACCTTCCGGCGCTGTGCGGGCGGCAGGGCCTCGGTCACAAGGCAGCGGGGCAGTTCGTCGGCGTATTGTTTCCGCGCCAGTTCGGCGGCGGCGAGGGCGTCGAGTTCGGCGCTGCCCACCGTGGCGACCTTAGCGCGGTAGTGCTCGCGCACGGCGCCCTTCTCTTTGGCCGTGCGCCGCGCGGCCTCCTTCTTGAGCGCGGCGGCGACCTCGCGGGGAGCGCTGGCTGCAATCGCCCGGCCCTCCCACTCCACCTGCGCGGCGTCGATCTCCGCCGCCCGCCGCTGCACGGGCCGGCGTGCCGCAACCACGGCAGCCTCAAGCTGGGCAAGGCGTTTCTCCTGTTGCGGGGTGGCGACGAGCATCCCCTCCTCGCGCCGGCCGATGGCCGCCTCCTTCACGTCCGAGAAGAACGCGCCGAGCGCGTAGAAGTCGCGCTGGGTGATCGGGTCGAACTTGTGATCGTGGCACTGCGCGCAACCGGTGGTCTGCCCCAGCCACGCCGTGCCGATGGCGCGCACACGGTCGGCGACCATGCGGGCCTCGTAGTCCTTGGGCTGCGCGCCGCCCTCTTCGGTTGAGAGGAGCAGCCGGTTGAACGCGGAGCCCACGCGCGTCTCCTGCGACGCGTCGGGCAGCAGGTCGCCCGCGATCTGCTCGAGCGTGAAGCGGTCGAAGCGCTTGTTAGCATTGAAGCTGTTGATCACCCAGTCGCGGTAGGGCCAGACGTTGCGCGGGTTGTCGCTGTGATAGCCGATGGTGTCGGCAAAGCGCACGACATCGAGCCAGCCGATGGCCATGCGCTCGCCGTAGTGCGGGCTCGCGAGCACGCGTTCGACCAGCCGCGCATAGGCGTCGGGCGCGCGGTCATTTTCAAATGCCACGACCTCGGCCGGTGTCGGCGGCAGGCCGAGCAGGTCCGCGTGCAACCGGCGGATGAGCGTGCGGCGATCGGCCTCGGGCGCGGGCGCGAGACCGACCTCGGCGAGGCGGCGCGCAACGAGCGTGTCGATGGCGTTGGCACCGGCGGGAGTCGCGGCCTTCACCGGTGGTTCGTAGGCCCAGTGCTTCTGATACACCGCGCCCTGATCGATCCAGCGGGCGAGCACGGCCTTGTCGCGCGCGGAGAGTTTCTTGTGCGAGTCCGGCGGCGGCATGATCTCCTCCAGGTCCTTCGAGTTGATCAATTCGACAAGGGTGCTCTCGGCGGACTTGCCCGGGACGAAGGCGTCCTTTTCCAACGCGACCTCGCGCACATCGAGCCGGAGCTTGGCCTTGCGATGCGAGGCGTCCGGCCCGTGGCAATGAAAGCAGTTGTCGGCGAGGATCGGCCGGACGTCGCGGTTGAACTCGATGTTCGCCGGCAGGGTATCCGCGGCGAACAGCGGCCCGGCCGCCATGCACAGGAGGCCGACGAGGGACTTCGATGGGGAGAGGCCTGACACTGGTGGAAAAATGCATCGGCTCCGCCCCGAGGCAACAACGTGTTTGCCTCCGCGACAGCGCAAAAGCCGGCCCGTTTCGACTGTCAAGCGTCCCACCGGACCCGCATTTTGCGCCGGCTTCATGTCGGAAATCCCCGGCAGCCCGTCCCCCGCCTCGCGCGCCGTCTTTGTCAGCTATTCGCACGACGATGCGGGGGCAGCGCGGCGCATCACCGAGTCCCTGCGCGCCGCCGGCTTGGAGGTGTGGTTCGATGAAAACGAACTCCGCGGCGGCGACACCTGGGATCAAAAGATCAAGCAGCAGATCCGCGACTGCGCGCTGTTCCTGCCGGTGATTTCCCAGGGCACCCAACGGCGCCGCGAAGGTTATTTCCGCCTCGAGTGGCACCTCGCCGAGGAGCGCTCGCGCCTCATTGCGCGCGGCACGCCGTTCCTCGTCCCCGTCGCCATCGACGACACCACGGAACGCGGCGCGCTCGTGCCCGAGGTGTTTCTCAGCGTGCAGTGGACGCGCCTGCGCGACGGCGCCGCGACGCCGGCATTTGTCGAGCGGGTGAAGCAATTGCTCGGTAACGACTCAGCGATGGAGCCGGGGCGCCCTCGCCCCGGAAAACGCGGCGAGGACGTCGCGTCCCCAGCAAGCCAGCCGGTGAGCCGCCGCGTCCCTGCGGCGGCATGGATTGCCCTCGCTGCCGTCGCTGTTGCCGTGAGCTTCATGGCCTTGCGCCCATCGCCGGATGCGGGCGCAGGGACGCGCCCGCCCTCCTCGGACAAAGCCACGCCGGCTGTGACCGACAAATCCATCGCCGTCCTCCCCTTCACCAACCTTAGCCCCGACAAGGAAAACGAGTTCTTCGCCGACGGCATGCACGCGGACCTGCTCTCCAATCTCCTCAGCCTCCGCGAACTCCGCGTCATTTCCGCTCAATCGGTCTCCGGCTACCGCGGCACGACGAAGCGGATTCCCGAAATCGCCCGCGAGCTGGGCGTCGCCCACATCCTCACCGGCAGTGTGCGCCGCGCGGGCGACGCCGTGCGCGTGAGTGCCCAGCTCATCGACGCCCGCACGGACGTCCCGATCTGGTCGCCCCAGCCCTACACCAAGAAACTCACCGACATCTTCGCGATTCAAACGGAACTCGCGCAATCCATCGCCGCCGAACTCAAGGCGACCCTCACTCCCGAGGAGAAAAAATTCCTCGCCCGCCGGCCGACGGAAAATACCGCGGCCTATGATCTTTACCTCAAGGGCATTCTTGAGGGCGGTTCAGGCCGGGCCGGCTACGAACACACCGAGCGCTACATGCGAGCCGCGGTGGACCTCGACCCGAAATTCATTGAAGCGTGGGGCTGGCTGCTGCGCGTCCAAACCTTTATCTATCGGAACTACGATCTGACGGAGGAACGCCTCCGCACGACGACCGCCACCTACGAAATCCTGAAGCGACTCGCCCCCGACTCCACCGCTACGATCCTGCCGTTTGCCCGCTACGCTTTGTGGGTGCTCGGCGATTTTGAACGGGCGACGGCGGAAGCCGAACGCTACGTGCGTTTGCTGCCGAATGATCCCGAGGGCTATTTCCTTCTTGAGGTCATCCAATTTCGCCAAGGCCGGCTGTTCGAGGCCGTCGCCAACCTGCGCAAATCGATCGCGCTCGAACCCACCTATCTCGGCTACCGTTACAATTTGATCGGGCCGCTCGAAGGATGCCGGCGCTACGAGGAAGTCGTCCTGGAATATCAGAGCATCCTGAAATATGAGCCGGACTCTGCAACGGTCACGGCACGGATCGCCATCGCCATCTTTCGCAGCCGCGGCTCCGTGCGCGAAGGTGACGCAGTAATCGCAGCGCTCCCTGACAACATCGCGAACTCATCCGTGGGAATCACGCAGCGTCTGGACTGGGCCGAAAAGAAGGGGGATTTGGCTGAGTTTACCCGGCTCCACGGGTTTCTCAAGGATACAAACGGAAGCGGTCGTGCAGCCATCCAGCACGTGCTTCGACTCGCCTTGGTCCTGGCTGCTTCCGGCGATCGGACTCGCGCCAGTGAGATGCTCGCGCCCCACGAAGCCGAAGCGCTCCGCCGAGCCGTGGAGGCAAGGACCGATCTCGCGGCCTGGCGCCTGGCGGCCGAGGTCGCCGCCGTCCTCCGGCACAAGGACGAAGCGATGCAATGCGTGCGTCAGCTCGGCGAATTGCAGGATCCCCGTCTTCGCCCCGCTCAGTCTGCGGCCGAAAAGACCTCCACCCTTGCCTTCGTCCATGCCTGGCTCGGCGACACATCCCGCGCGATCGCCGAATATGAAAAACTGTTTCTCATGCCGTTCAGCGGATTGAGCGTCCACGAGATGCGGCGCCACCCGCGCTATTTTCCCCTCCGCGGCGACCCGCGCTTCGAGGCCCTCGTCAACGATCCGAAGAACAACGCGCCGCTGTTTTGAGCGGGGCGCAGGCGTAAACGAAGCGTCTCGTGGTCCGGTGAATCGCAACGCGTCCCCGAGTTGGCACAACTGAGGCGAGCCGCCTCAGACACTACTGCTCACCGCCCTGCCAGCGGCAGACGGAGTGCCACGGCCTCGAGGTCGTTGCGCATGAGCAGCAGGTCGCCGGCGAGGGCGGGCGGGTTCCACGTCTTGGAGGAAAACACCCGGTGTCGCCGCAGCTCGTTCGGGACCTCGAGCGTGGGGCGCAGCAGCACAAGTTCACCGTTCTCCGCGGTGAGCAAGAGCAGGTCGCCGACCAGCAAGGTCTGCCCGTGGCCATAGCGTCCCTCCTTCCATTTCACCGCGCCGTCGCGGAGGTCGAGGCACGTGAGGATGCCGTCGTCGAGGCCATAGAGGAATCCATCGCGCGCAAACGGGTTCGCAAACTTGGCCTTGAGCTTCAGCGAGTGCCACACGCGTTCGGCGGCGAAGCCACCGGCGCCCCCCGGGGCCGGCTTGATTTCCAAGAGCTCGGTGCCGACGCCGTAGCCCGCCGAAAACATCACGCGATCGGGGCCCGCGATCACGGGCACCGCGACGTGCGGGTAGCCACGGCCCATCGGGTGTTCCCAGAGCAGCGCGCCGTCGCCCGCGTCGTGGGCTGAGATGCGGCGGTGGTTGAACGCGAGGATCTGCCGCCGGCCCGCGAGCGTCGCCACAAAGGGGGCGCTGTAGCCCGCCTCCGCCTCGCCCGCCGACCACACGCGCTCGCCGTCCTCGGCGCGAAAAGCCAGGAGCGACTTTCCGCCGGGCCCGCCGGCGCTCACGACCACGCGGCCATCGAGCACGAGCGGCGAGCCCGAGTAGCCCCACTCCGGCATGGTCGCGCCGGTCTCGACGGGCAGGTCATGTGTCCAACGCCGCGCGCCGGTCGCGAGGTCCAGGGCGTTGAGGCGGCCCGTCGCGCCCAGCGTGAAAACGGTGCCGCCCGCTATCGTCGGCGTGGCGCGCGGTCCCTCGCCGCCGATGGGTGTCGCATAGCGCGTCGCGTCCTCGTGTTTCCACAGGAGCTTCCCGGTCGCGAGGTCGTAGCAGGTCACACACTCCTGCGTGCCGCGTTGCTCCTGGGTCACCGCCCGGCTACCTGCGATCGCGAAGCCCGACCAACCGGCGCCGACGGCGATGCGCCACAGTTCGCGCGGCGGCCGCGCCGCCCAATCCGGCTCAAGCGCGGGGCCCGCGAGCACACCGGTGCGTTCAGGGCCGAGGAACTGCGGGAAATCCGCGCGGCCGGAAACGACCTCGCGTGGCGGGGTCGGCTGCGTCGCGTCTGCCCCCGGGCTCGGGTAGCGGCGCGCGTTGCCCCAGCGAAATTCGAGAATCGGCACGAGGTCGCCGCTCACGCCGCGAACGCGGAACAATCCCGCGCCAGCTGCAACAACCACGAGCGTCGCAAGCGTCGCACCCACCCGCAGGCGACGCGGGGCGCGCGATGCCAGGATCCACCAGAGCAGGAGCAGCACGAACGTCCCGAGCGCCACGCCGATCGTCTGCATGTTGCGCTGCTGGAACGAGAGCCCCTCGCGCCAGCGCACCCACGCGACGGCAGCGGCCGCAAGCAACCCAATCACCATCGCGGGCCACAGGCGCAGCGGTCGCCGCGCCGGCGCGGTGGCTGAGTTTGTTTCCATCCGTCAAGGGTGGCGCGGCTACGCCAGAATCCCCTTCACCACCTGGGCCGGCAGCACGCCCGTGAGGCGTTGGTCGAGACCCTGGAACTTGTAGCTGAACTTTTCGTGCTCGATGCCCATCAGGTGCAGGATGGTCGCGTGCAGATCGCGGATGTGCACCGGATCTTTCACGATGTTGTAGGACATCTCGTCGGTCTCGCCGTGGGTCACGCCGCCTTTGATGCCGCCGCCGGCCATCCAGATCGAGAAGCAGCGTGGGTGGTGGTCGCGGCCGTAGTTCGTCTCGGTGAGCGTGCCCTGGCAGTAGACGGTGCGGCCGAATTCGCCCCCCCAGATTACCAGCGTGTCGTCGAGCATGCCGCGCTGCTTCAAATCCTGCACCAGCGCGTAGCAGGGGCGGTCGACGTCCTTGCACTGCGCGGCGATGTCGCGTGGCAGGCTGCCGTGCTGATCCCAGCCGCGGTGGAAAATCTGCACGAAGCGCACCCCGCGCTCCACGAGCCGCCGCGCCATCAGCGCCGAGCTGGCAAAACTGCCGCGCACGCGCGCTTCCTCGCCGTAGAGCTCGTAGGTGGACGCAGGCTCCTTCGAGAGATCGGCGAGCTCGGGGATGCTGGCCTGCATGCGGAACGCCATCTCGTATTGCTGCGTGCGCGTCTGGATTTCCGGATCCCCGACGGCCTCGTAGCTGCGGCGGTTGAGCTGCTCAAGGCCGTCGAGCATCGAGCGGCGGAGCTCGCGCGGGATGCCGGGGGCGTCGTTGAGGTAGAGCACGGGATCGCCGCTGCCGCGGAAGGACACGCCGGCGTGCTTGCCGGGCAGGAACCCGCTGCCCCAGAGCCGCGCCGAGATTGCCTGCACGTTGGAGAAGGGGCTGGTGTGCTTTGCGTGGAGCACGACGAATGCGGGTAGATCCTGGTTCATCGAGCCGAGGCCGTAGGCGAGCCACGAGCCGATCGACGCCTTGCCGTTCTGCATCGAGCCCGTATACATGAGCTGGTTGGCCGGCTCATGGTTGATCGCGTCGGTCTTCATCGAGCGGATGATACAGATGTCGTCCGCCATCTTCGCGATGTTGGGCAGGAGCTCGCTGATCCA
>JAEUHB010000230.1 GCA_016794665.1 Opitutaceae bacterium | reverse complement strand
CCCACGCGGTAGGAGATGTTGGCGAGGTGGCAGAGCGAGGTGGAGAGGTGGCCGTCGAGGATGTCGCAGTGGAGCGACTCCTTTTTGCCGGCCCGCAGGGCCTCGAGGTAGTTGGCCCAGTGGTTGGCGCGATCGCGCTCGGCCTCGCCCGACTGGGCGAAGGGCTGCTTCTCGCGGCGGCGGAAGGCGCGCCACGTGCGGTTGCCGAGCTCGAGCCAGCCTTCGGTGCCGTAGTAGAAATTGGTGGCGGGCTGCGCGCCGCTGCCCTCGGCGTTGGAATAGCGGCCGCGGGTCGCGAGCTCGATGATCTTGCCGTCGGCGTAGGTGAACGCGGCGGTCTGGGTGTTGGGCGTCTCCTGCGTGGTGCGGTCGTCGTCGTAGGTGTCGACGTCGCCATACACGCGCTTGCCGGGGTTCTTCCCCTCGTGCGCGGTGAAACCGAAGAGCCCGCCCGTGGAGTAGGCGGCGACGGGATGCTCGTTTTTCCCGAGGCCCCAGCGGGCCATGTCGAGGGTGTGCGGGCCGGTGTTGCCGGTGTCGCCGTTGCCGGTGTCCCAATACCAGTGCCACGTGTAATGGCTGCGCTTCTCGCTGTAGGGGCGCCACGGCGCGGGGCCGAGCCATTGGTCGTAGTGGAACGGCGCGGGCGGAGTGCCGTCGCGCGCGACGCCGTAGGAATCGCGGGCGACCGACACGAGCGCGCGCGCCATGTAGATGTCGCCGATGCCGCCGCGGTGCAGGAACGCCATCGCCTCGCGGACGTTCTTCGCGGAGCGATTGTTGAGGCCGACCTGCATGATGCGGCCGTATTTGCGCGCGGCCTCGATCATCTTGCGGCCTTCCCAGATGTTGTGCGAGGCGGGCTTCTCGACGTAGACGTGCTTGCCCGCCTGGCAGGCCCACACGGTGGCGAGCGCGTGCCAATGGTTGGGCGTCACGATCGAGACGACATCGACGGCCTTGTCGTCGAGCACGGCGCGCAAGTCCCAGTGCGTGGTCGGCGTGGCGCCGGATTTTTCGGCGACGAGTTTCAGCGCGGCGGGCCACAGCGCCTCATCCGTGTCACAGAGCGCCCGGATCGCGACGTTGTGCGAGTCCTTCAGCGTGCAGAAGGAATTGAGGTGGACGGTGCCTTGGTTGCGCACGCCGATCACGGCGACGTTGATGCGCGCGTTGGCGCCGGCGATGGCGGCGTAGGATTTGGCGGTGAAACTCGCGGCGCCTAAGGCGAGGCCGGCGGTGCGGAGAAAATCGCGACGGGAGCGGGCGGGGGAGGGGGCGGGAGTTTTCATGGAGAAAGAAGCTTCGTGCAAGTTTGGTGGGGAACCACTGATGGAATTTCGCCGAAGGCGAAATTTCGTTTCACCCCTCCGGCTCATCGCCTCCAGAGTTGAGCTTGGGCGCCTGCTAATCGCAGGCGAACGAAACGGGCTGCGATGAGCAGCCCCCTTGGTCGGTTGCGGAGGCGATGAGCCGAAGCGGAAGCCCAAAGTTTCGCCCGTTGGCGAAACTCATCAGTGGTCAAATCCGAATTCATTGAAGTGGGTCAGCGGTAGTCGGCGCCGGTCAAGCTCTCGAGCACTGACTGCTGCCACGCGCGCAGTCGGGCGGCGAGGCGCTCGGCCTCGGCCGGGTGCGCGGCGATGATATTGTTTTTCTCAGCCGGATCGGCGCGAAGATCGAAGAGCTCGCGGCTGGCCTCGCCGCCGCGGCGGGAGCCGGCGTCGAGCACGAGCTTGAAGCGATTGTCGACGATCGCGCGCGAGCCGGCGAAGTCCTCCGGCCGCACGGCCGGGTGGCGGAAGTTCTGGAAATTGCGCGTCGGCGTGCCGTCGGGTCCGAGCTTCGCATGGTGCGACGTGCCCTTCTGCAGCTCGGGGTCGATGTAGGGCTGCGCGCCGGGCGCGCGCGCGACGGGCGTCTCCCAGAAACAGATTGGCTCGGGGCGGGCGGTCATTTTTCCCTCCAGCAGCGGCCCGAGGTTGATGCCGTCGAGCGGGCGGCGCGGGAGCGGCGCGCCCACGAGCGCGCAGAGCGTGGGCAGCATGTCGGTGGTGACGGCGTTCACGTCGGTCGCGCGGGGCCGCGGGATTTTCGCCGGCCACTCGATCAGGCCGGGCACGCGGATGCCGCCCTCGTAGATGCTGCCCTTCTGCGCGCGGAACGGCACCGTCGCGACCGCCTCCGGCGGCGTGCCGTTGTCGCCGCAATACCACACGAGCGTGTTGTCACGCATGCCCGCGCCGCGCAGGTGCGTGCGCAGCGTGCCGATGGCGCGGTCCATCGCGGTGATCTCGGCGAAGCGCTCGCGCAGCACGTCGCGCTGGCGGCGGCGGGTGTTCTTGCCGGTCTCGTTGGAGGTGAGCTGCACCTCCTTGTTGCCGAAGTTCGCGGGGAGTTGGTCGTAGAGCGCGAGGTCCGCGGGCAGCGCTTGGTAGGGCTCGTGCGGCGAGCCGAACCACACGACCACGAAGAAGGGCTTCCCCGCGCGCTTCGCCTTGTCGATGAACGCCACGGCGTCGGCGATCACGATGGCGGAGCTCTCGCCCTTCACGACCTGCGGCGGCGCGCCGTTGCGCGAGAGGTGCGGGTCGAGCTCGAAGAAGTTGTCGTGCGAATGCCACTCATCGAAGCCCAGCGCGCCGGGGTTGGTGGGCGAGGCGGCCTTGACGGGGCCGAGGTGCCATTTCCCGAAGTGCCCCGTCGCGTAGCCCGCGTCGCGCAGCAGCCGCGCGATCCCGATTTCCTCCGGGCGCGTCGACCAGCCGGGCGAGAACGTGCCCGCGCGATGGTGGTGCCGCCCCGTGATGATCGTGGCGCGCGTGGGCGAGCAGCTCGATCCGCCCGAGTAGAATCGATCGAGCCGCAGGCCGGTGCGCGCCATCTCGTCGAGGACGGGGGTCTTCAGATAGGGATGGCCGTTGTAACCGGTCTCGTCCCAGCCGTGGTCGTCGCCCATGAGGAGGACGATGTTGGGGCGGTCGGCGGCGCAGAGGAGCGCGGAAAAATAGACGGCGCAGACAAAGACTAGGCGGGAGATAACACGCATGGGGAAGGGGAGCCGCAGTGTGACCGCGAACCGGTCGCGACTTCAACGGATTTTCCCGCACCGGCGGGCTTGCCCGCGGCGGACGGCGAACAACACTCCCCGCGCCCCATGAACCCGCTCCCCCGCTGCGCGCGCGCCGCGCTGTTTTGTTTCTCCGCCGGGCTGGCCCTCGCCGCCGAGCCGCCGCCAAACCTCGTCTTCATCCTCACCGACAACCAGGGCGCGTGGACCCTCGGGAGCTACGGTAACCCCGACATCCGCACGCCGCACATCGACCGGCTCGCCGCCGAGGGCGTGCGCTTCACGCGCGCGATGAGCAGCAACCCCGTCTGCTCGCCCACGCGCGCGACCTACCTCACCGGGTTGATCCCGTCGCAGCACGGCGTGCACTCGTTCCTGGATCCCAAGTTCATGATGGGCCCGGAGGCCTACAACACCCTGCGCGAGTTCACCTCGCTTGGCGAAATCCTCCGCGACGCCGGCTACACCTGCGGCCTCAGCGGCAAGTGGCACCTCGGCGACAACCTGAAGCCCAACGAAGGATTTTCCTTCTGGGTCACCAAGCCCGACGGCCACACCACCGAGTTCTACGACCAAAACGTAATCGAGGACGGCGCGCTGCGAAAGGAGGCCGGCTACACCACCGATCTGTGGACGCGCAAGGCGATCGCCTTCCTCGAGCAGAACCGCACGCGGCCCTTCTTCCTCTTCCTCGCCTACAACGGCCCCTACGTGCTCGGCCAGCTCATGCGCAACCCGCCGCGCAACCGCCACGCGGACTACTACCGCGGGAAAAAATTCGCGTCGTTTCCCGTCGAGCCCATGCACCCGTGGCAAAACGCGAACAAGCCGTTTCACAACACCCAGCTCGCGATGGAGCGCACGGCCGCCGAGGTCAGCGGCGTGGATGACGGCGTGGGCGAGGTGATGGCCGCGCTCGAGCGCCTCGGCCTCGGGAAAAACACGGTCGTCGTCTACACCTCCGACCAAGGCTGGATGGGCGGGCAAAACGGCATGTGGGGCATGGGCGATCATTTCCGGCCCGTGGCGGCGCACGACCTGATGTTTCAAGTGCCGCTCATCTTCCGGCATCCGGGCCGCATTCCCGCGGGGCGCACGAGCGACCTGCTCGTCAGCAACTACGATTTCCTCCCCACCGTGCTCGCGCACCTCGGCCTCGGGAGCAAGATGCCGGCGGCGCCGCGCTCGCCGGGCCGCAGCTACGCGGCGGCGCTCCGCGGCGAGTCGCCCGCGTGGGACAACACCGTCTTCTACGAGATGGAAGTCATGCGCGGCGTCCGCGCCGAATCATGGAAATACACCGCGCGCCACCCGGCCGGGCCCTTCGAGCTCTACGATCTCGCCGCCGATCCGATGGAGCGCAACAACCTCCACGGCCAGCCCGGCACCGAGGCCAAGCGCGCCGAGCTGGCGGCGCGGCTTGACGCCTTCTTCGCGCAGCACGCCGATCCGAAATGGGATGTCTGGCGCGGCGGCGGCTCGAAGGCGAAGCTGCACACGCGGTAACGCGCTGCGGCTTACTCCTCGGGCGATAGGCCGAGAAAAAGCTTCCCGCGCCGCGCGGCGGCGCGTTGCCTTGCGCGATGGCGTTCAAGCACTGGCCCCTCGTCCGCGATCTTCGCTTCGCGCAGAAATGCGGGCGCTTCCTGCGCGGCGCGCGCAAGCGCCGGCCCGACCTGCGCTGGGACGAGTTCCACCGCATCGCGCGGCATTTCAAGCAGGACGACATGGGCAGCTTCGCCGAGCGCGGCTACCTGTTCCAACTCGCCAGCGATCTCCCGGCGGGCGCGCAGGTCGTCGAGGTCGGCTCGTGGATGGGCGCGTCGACGTGCTTCATCGCGGGCGGGCTCAAGGGCGACATCGCGAGGATTTTCGCCGTCGACAACTTCCAGGGCCTCTCGACCTGCGGCGAGGACAGCGCGTGGTATAACCGGCATTTCCAAAAACTCGGTGCCAAGAGCACGCTGGAGATTTTCCGGAAAAACTTCGCCGACCTCGGCTTCGCGTCGCGCGCCGAGCCCGTCGTGAGCGACTCCCTCGCCGCCGCGCGGACGCTCGCGGCCAAGCGCGGCGCGATCGACTTCATCTTCATCGACGGGGACCACAGCTACGATGCGTGCAAGGCCGACATCGTGGCCTGGGCGCCCTTCGTGAAGCGCGGCGGCGTGATCGCGTTCCATGACTTCGGCAGCCGCGCCGACGGCGTGACGCGCGCCATCTTCGAGGAGACCAAGGGCGGCCGCTTCGCCGAGATCATCGGCGTCGCGGGCACGATCATCGCGTTTCGGATGTAGCGGCGGGCCTTCGTGTCCGCGGGATCAGGCGGTGCTTGGGTGCCCGCCTGGGCAGAAGCGGGATGACTTCACGTCTGCCTCGGGACGGTCCCGCTTCTGCCGAAGCGGGCTGCCTCAAACCGCGGCGAGCAGGGATGCCTGTCCCTAGGCGTTACGCCCGCAGGTAGATCTGCCGCTTGTGCAGGAACCAGGCGAGCGTGAGCATGATCGCGATCGCGCCGAGGTTCGTGCCGAGGTCGCCGCCGCCAGCGCCGAGCACGCGATCGAAGAAGGCGCGCACATCGCCGCCCACGATTCGGTTCGCGAGGCCGCGGTAGCCCACGATGCCGGAGATCAGGTAGAGCGTGATTGGGTTGAGGCCCACCCACACGAGTGGCGTGCACCAGCGCTTCGCCCCGCGCACATCGATCACCCAGTAGAAGAGCGCGAGCAGCAGCAGGCTCCACCCGCCGGCCACGAGCACAAACGACGAGGTCCAGATTTTCTTGATGACCGGGAACTGCAGGCCCCACAGGTGCCCGAGCGCCAGCGCCGCCACGCCGCCGATCACGAGCGCCGTGAGCTTCTGCGCGTCGCTGCGATCCGTGCGGCGCAGCAGCAGGCCGGCGAACACCCCGAGCAGGCACGTCGCGATCGCGGGCAGCGTGCTGAGGTAGCCCTCGGGATCGTAGTAGGTGTCGTATTTGCGGCCCGGCAGGAACTGGAAGTCGAGGTGGTTGGCCAGGTTCTTGCCCGGCTCGTAGCCGCCGGTGACGCGCGCGGTCGTGGCCTCGAACGCCGCCG
>JAEUHB010000201.1 GCA_016794665.1 Opitutaceae bacterium | reverse complement strand
CAAAGCGGCCGACCGGGAGGCCGGTGAGCTTGAAGCGGCCGGTCGCGTCGGTCATCACGAAGTGCGGCGTGTCGAGCACCAGGATGAGTCCGCGCATGTGCTCGTGGATTTCGCAGCGCAGGGTGACGGCGCCGGGCCGGTCAAACACCTGCGAGGGCACGGGGCGATCCTCGGGGCGATAGCGGCCGAGGTCGAATCGCTTGGGAGCGGAGAAGGAGAAGATATTGTGGTAAAGGTCGTCGTAGTTGGGGAACTCGACGCGCGTGCCGGTGCGAATGGGCAGGAGCGCGGGGATGAAGGCCATGTCCTTCTGCGGGAGCTGCACCGTCGCGGGCTGCGCGGGCGGCGGGAAATCGCCCTCCAGGTAAACTACGGCCAGCGGCGGGTTCGTCGCGACCACGCCGCCAGTGGCGACGATTTCGTAGCGCTGTTGTTTCACCGGGGCGGCGGTCCGCTTCGGCAAATCCACCCGCCCCTCGATCGCGGCCGCACGAGCGGTGGGGGTGACGGCGAGCAGCAGCAGCACTACGAAAGACTTGAGCATGGCGGGTTGGGTGGTGCTTCGGGCGAGCGGATGGTATAGCCGACGGCGCGAAGCGTGTGAATGAGCGGAGGGCGGGCGCCGGCGTCGATTTTTTTCCGGAGACGGAGGATGAACATGTCCACGGTCCGCGATTCATCGGCGCACTCGCCTTGCCAGACGAGCCGCGAGAGTTCGCTGCGGGCAAACGTCCGTCCCGGCTCTTGCATGAGCACCTGCAGCAGGTCGAATTCCCGGGGAGAGAGCGTGATCAGGGCGCCGCCGCGCGTGACCTCGCGCTGGGGGACGCTCATCCGCAGGTCGGAGACTTCGAGGACGGTGCCGGCGGCGGGCGCGCCGCGGCGCGCCAAGGCTTCGACGCGCGCGATCAGCTCGTCCATCGCAAACGGCTTCCCGAGGTAGTCGTCGGCGCCTGCAGCCAGGCCTTTGATGCGATCACCGACCTCGCCTCGGGCCGTGAGCATCATGACAAGTGTCGGCGCATGGGTCGCGCGGATCTGGCGAAGGATTTCGCGGCCGTCGAGGGCGGGCAGGTTGATGTCGAGCAGGATGAGATCGTGCTGCCGCGTGAGCGCGAGCTTCAAGGCCGCGTCGCCCTGACCCTCGACCTCAACCGTGTGGCCGTGCCGGGTCAGCGCGGCGCGGAGGTGGCGCGCGAGCTGGGGCTCGTCCTCGACGATCAAGATTCGCATGGCGGGCGAAAAAGGTGGCGGGCGAAAAGCGTTGGGCAAACGGCAAAATCCCGCGCGGCCCCGGAGGACCGCGCGGGATGGATGCAGCGGTTGGTGTCGTGCCTTACCGGAAGTTGGCGGTGACCTTCGTGTCCTTGGTGACGGTGACGGTGATGGTCTTGGACGGGCTGACGACGTCGCCGGTCCAGCCTTTCCAGACGCCGCCGGATCCGACCGTGGCCGTGAGCGTCACGACGGTGCCGGGGGCATACGTCGTTCCGGCCGGGGAGGAGCTGACGGTGCCCTTGCCGTTGGTGCTGATCGCGAGCTTGAAATTCCCGAGGGAATCGACGCCGGTGCTACCACCGCCGCCACCACCACCGCCGCCCTGCGTGTCGCGCACGCGGACCGGCATGGAGGAGACGCCACCCGAGGCGCTCCAGACTGTCGCGATCGTGGGCACGGGGCCGGCGAGGATGGTGGAGCCCTTCCATTGTCCGACCTCATATTGCATCGTGCCGACCGGCGCGCTGTTGGGATCGGTGCCGAAGGTGAGGACCGGGTTGGTCTCGGTGGTGGTCGCGACGACCTTGAACATCTGCGTGTCGCGGTAGTAGTCCGCGGACACGATCGTGACCGGCGGAATCGGGTTCACCATGACGGTCGTGGTGAGGTTGGCGCCGTTGTAGACCGCCTTCACGGAAACGCCCTTGGTGCCGGAGACGATGTTGGTCGTGACGTTGAAGGTCGTGGTGTAGGCGCCGCGCGGAATCGTGACCGAAGCGGGGACCTGTAGCGTGTTGGTGTCGCCGCTCGTGAGTGTGACGACCGCGCCGGTGAGCTCGCGGGCGAAGTTGTTGAGCGTGACGGTGCCGACGACCGACTGGCCGCCGATCACCGAGGGAATCGTGAGGCTGGCAAGGGAGACGACGGGCGCGGCGCTGATGGCGAGGTTGGCGGTCACCGACTGACCGTTGCGCGTCGCGGTGATCGGGACGGTGGTCGAGGTGGTGACGCCGCTCGTCGCGATCGAGAAGCCGATGCTGAGGTAGCCCTGCGGCACGGTGACGGTGGCGGGCACCGTGGCGAGGGCGGGATTGCCGCTCGAGAGCGAGATGACGGCGCCACCGGCCTGCGCGGGGATGTTGAGCGAGACGGTGCCGGTGGTGGTGAAGCCGCCCTCGACGGGATTGACGGTGAGGCCGGCGAGCTTGACGACGGGCACGAGCGAGACGCTGGCCGAGCGGCTGACGGTGCCGTCGGTCGCGTAGAGTTTTGCCGTGGTCGGGGTGGTCAGCGTGAGGCCGCCCGTGGTGATCGGAACGCTGGCGCTGGTGCTGCCCTCCGGGATGACGAGGCCGGCGGGAGCGGGCAGGAGCGCCAGGGAGCTGCTGAGAAACGCGAGCGTGACGCCGCCCGCAGGGGCCGCGGCGCCGAGGGTGGCGGTCGCTTGGACCGTGTCGCCCGGTGCAACCGGGCTCGGCGTGAGCGTGAGCGAGGCGAGTCCGGCCGCGGGTGCGGTGCCGGGGGCCCACACGACGGCGATGGCGCCGGTCGGGATGCCGAGGCCGGTGACGTAGTTGTTGTAGGCGTAGCCGACGATCTTGCCGTCATCGCTCACGCCCGTCGCGACCGCGTGCGTGTAGCCCGCGGGCAGGCATTGGTTGAGATCGATCACGCTGCCGGCGGTGCCGGACCACACCAAAGCGTGGCGCACGGAGCCGAGGGCACCGGGCGTGCCGACCCAGCCTTCGCCGACCTGCACGGTGGCGTTGAGGGCGTTGATGCGGGAGTCGGTATAGCCAGCCGGATGGAGGTCGACGACGCTCGCGGCGCTGCCGGACCAGAGGAGGGCATGCTGGTGCGAGGTGCCGAGTGCGATGTAGCCCCAACCGCCTTGCTGCGTGCCGTTGGTGGACGTGGCCTCGGATGCATCGAAGCCCGCCGGGTGCAAATCGACGGCGCTGGCAGCGCTGCCGTTCCATTTGAAGGCGCGGCTGGTGGTGTGATAGCCGAGGGATTCGCCGTCGGGATACGCGACCGACGAGGCGTAGCCGACCTGCTCGCCGTTGCGCACGCCGAGGGCCCGGGAGTAGGTCAGCGTGCCGGGATGGAGATTGACCGCGCTGTTGCTCGAGCCGCGCCAAAGATGCGCGTGCGAGGCGGTCACGAAATAGCTCTGGCTTTGCGCGTAGCCGACCTGCTCGCCGCCGTGGACGCCGAGGCAGAACGAGAAATTGTAGCCGCTCGGCTGAAGGTCCACGACCGAGGCCGCGGTGCCCGACCAGACCAGCGCGTGAATGCCGCCCGTGGTGGCGTAGCCCCAGCCGCCTTGCTGGGTCTCATCCGTGGCGGTCGCCATCGAATAATAGAACCCCAGGGCCGGATGCAGATCGACGGCCGAAAGGGCGTTGCCGGTGAGCAGCATGGCGTGGGTGTAGCCGGTGGAGTGGAGCAGGCCACCGACCTGCTTGCCGCGCGCGGCGCCGTTCAATTTCGCGGCGGTGGTGACGGGCGGAGTGAGCTCGTAGGCGTGGTAGGACTGGGCGCCCGCCGTTGCTCCCAGCAGGAGGGCGCAGGCGGCGGTGAACGCGGGCACTAGTTTGTTTTTCATGTAGGTGTCGCAGCTATCGTGATGGAGTGGTGGCTCGAATTCTCCCGGGCGGCGGGCGTCCGGTGATTTCGTGCGGCGAAGCCATACGCGCGGCCCGCGCCGGGAAAGCGCGGCGCAGTAACGATGCTGTGACAGACCGACCCCAGGCGGGCGTTCAGGCGGGAAAAAGCACCGCGAGCTTCCGAATGGATCGAAGGTTTCGCATCGATGAGGCCGGGAGCTTCAGCGCGCGAACTGCGGAGGAAGACCACACCTCGGACGTGCTCGATTTGATGCCGCGGCAGAGCCAGAAAAATTCCGGGCCGGTGACATGAAATTCATCCGTCGGCGTGCGGATCGCCGCGAGGCCTCGGGCCTGCGCGGCTGGCAACGGCGAGGCGAAGAAGCCGACATGCACGGTGTTTTCCTCCGCGTCCATGTCGGTGCCGGCGAAGGGTCGCAGCGCCGCCAGCGTCGCGACCTCGGCGCGCGTGCGCACGAATGTGTCGACCTCGTAGCCCAGCCGGTCCGCGAGGTGCCTCTCAATCTTAAGCGCAAGTCTCCGCGCATCCGTCGTGCGGTCGTCGAAAATCACGTTGCCGCTGGCGATGAAGGTCTCGATGCCGGTGAAGCCCAGCTCGCCGAAAAGTCCACGCAGGTGATCCATCTTGAGGCGGCGGTTGCCGAGGTTGATGCCGCGAAGAAAGGCGAGGTAGCGGGGCATGGCCCACAGGGCAGCGGGCGCAGGGTGGCGGCGTCAACCCTGCGCGTTTCCCGCACGCCGGGCGGACTGCATCCCTGGCCCGCGGCGCCGATGAAAACGAGTCGTAGCGTCATCATGAAAAGAATCATTCTCGCCGCGTGGGTCCTTCCGTTTTGCTGTGTCGCGCTCGCGTCCGACCACGCCGAGCCGGCCAAGCCGAAAATCGCGGCCGACATCGCGCTCGAGATCCTGATGGCGGGCAACAAACGCTTTGTGGCGGGCCGGCCGCTGTTTCCTGATCAAAGCCCCAACCGGCGCCGCGAGCTTGCGGGCGGCCAGAAGCCCTTCGCCATCGTCCTCACGTGCGCCGATTCGCGTGTCGCGCCGGAGCTGTATTTCGACCAGGGCCTCGGGAATCTCTTCGTGCTGCGCAACGCCGGCAACATCCTCAACGACCATACGATTGGCAGCATCGAGTATGCGGTCGAGCATCTGCATACCGGCTTGGTTGTGGTCGTGGGGCACGAGAAGTGCGGCGCGGTCGCCGCTGCCGTCGCAGGCGGCCACGCGCCGGGCCATGTGCACAGCATTATCGAATCCATCCAGCCCGCCGTGAAGGCGACCGCCGAGCAATCCGGCGACCAAATCGACAACGCGGTCCGCGCCAACGCCCGCCTGGTTGCGCTCGCCTTGCAGGCGAGCGATCCGATTTTGCACGTGGCGGTGAAGCAGGGCCGCCTGAAAATCGTTGCCGCACGCTACGACCTGGCGACCGGCCGGGTGGAGATTCTTCCTTCGACGCCAGGCGTCGCGCCGAAGGCCGAGGGCGCCGCCGGGGCATCCGCTGAAAAACCGGCGGCGGTCGCCCACGCGGCGCACTGATTCGCCACGCCGCAGGGCGAGCATTGACGGCGCCGCGGTTCGGCGCCCTGCTCGCGGGCGAATTCCCCGCCCCGCGATGCCACCCGCGCCCAAATCCGCCCGTTCGGTTGCGCGCCCCGAACCCACCCGGGTGTGGCGCATGCCATGAGTGCGGGCGCCGATCTCCGTCGCTCGCTCGGTTTCTGGAGCGCCACCGCGATCGTGACCGGCACGGTCATCGGCGCGGGGATTTTTCGCACCCCGGCCTCGATCGCGTCCGTGGTCCACGACCCGCGCCTGATCCTCGGGATGTGGGTCTTCTTCGGCGCGGTCTCGATTTGCGGCGCGCTGGCCCTGGCGGAGCTGGCCGCGATGATGCCGAGCACCGGCGGCACCTATGTCTACCTGCGCGCGGCCTACGGTGACGCCGCGGCGTTTGTCTTCGGCTGGCTCTACCTCCTTGCGGCGACGCCCAGTGGCATGGCGGCGCTCGCGGTGTTCTTTGGCGAACTGGTCCTCGCCGCGGGCGGCGCTGATCCCGGTGCGATCGGGTGGGGCATCCCGCTCCTCGCGACCGGCGCGATCGCGCTGCTCTCGGCCGCCAACATCGCCGGCGTCCGGGCCGGCGCCACGATCACCAACGTGCTGACCTGCGTGAAGGTGGGCGGGTTGCTCACGTTCGTCGCGTGGGCCTTCGCCTCGGGCGCGGGCGATGTCGCGCGCTGGTGGACGCCCGCCGCGGCCGGCGGCGACTCGAACCTCGCCGCCGCGGCGAAGTCCGTGCTCTTCACCTGCAACGGCTGGGTCTACGTCAGCTTGATCGCGGGGGAGGTGCGTGAGCCGGAGCGGCTTTTTGGCCGTATCATAATCGCGGGCACCGGGGCGGTGATCGCCATCTACCTCCTGGCCAATCTCGCCTATCTCTACCTGATTCCGCTGGCCGACATGCGGGGCATGGTCGTCGCCCGCGAGGGCATGCGGCTGCTGGCCGGGCCGGCGGGCGCGGTGTTCATCACGCTCTGCATCCTCGGCAGCGTGCTGGGCTCGCTCAACGGCGTGATACTCACCAAGGCCCGCGTGCCCTACGCGCTGGGCCGAGACGGGCTCAGTTTTTCCTTCCTCGGCCGCGCCCACCCGACGCGCGTCACGCCTCACTGGGCGATCGCGATTCAGGGCACGATGGCGATCGCGCTGGTCTTTCTGCTGCGCGATCCGGAGCGCCCGCGGCGGCTTTTCGACCGGCTCACCGCCTACTTCATCATGGTCGAATGGCTCGCGCTGCTCTTCGCGATCGCGGCGGTGTTTGTGCTGAGGATCCGGCGGCCGGATGCACCGCGGCCCTTCCGCACGCCGGGCTACCCGTTTGTGCCGGCGTTCTTTGTTGGGGGGACCCTGCTCGGGCTGAGCGCAATCATGGTGAGCTCGCTGGGTGAGGGGGACTGGGCGCCTGTCGCGGGGTTGGGAATCGTGGCGGCTGGTTTCCCGACGTATTGGCTCTGGCGAAAACTTCAGGCCCGCGCTCAACCCGCCCCATGAAGGCCCGCCAGCTTCGCCGGCTCGGCGGATTTCCGCCCTGCGCTCCCGCCGCGGGTGCCGCCACCCGTGCGGCGGCGGATGCGGCGCTGCGCGCGGCCACGGAGCGACGCGTGATTCCCGGCGTCGTCGCGCTCGCCGTCGATCGCGGGGGCGTGATTTACGCGGGCGCGGCGGGGGTTGCGGACAGCCACTCCCGGCGCGCCATGCAGGCCGACGTGATCTTCCGGATCGCCTCGATGACCAAGGCCGTCACCGGCGTGGCGCTCATGCAGCTCGTGGAGGCCGGAAAAGTCTCGCTCGATGATCTTGCCGCGAAGCACCTGCCCGAGTTCGGCCGCGTGCAGAAGCTGGTCGGCTGGGATCCCGTCGCGAAGACGTTCCGCCTCGAGCCGCCGCGCACCCCAATCACCCTCCGGCACCTGGCCACGCACACGGCGGGCTTCGGCTACGGGTTCACCAGCGCGGCGCTGCGCGATTTCAAGCCGCGCGACGGCGATGCGCCGGGGTTGCCGCCGCTGCTCTTTGAGCCCGGCACGGACTGGCTCTACGGCACCAACATCGATCACCTTGGCCGGATCGTCGAAAGACTCTCCGGCCTCACGCTCGAGGACTATTTTCAGCAGCGGATTTTCCGGCCGCTTGGGATGGTGGACACGTCCTACATCCTGCCCGAGCCAAAGCGCCACCGGCTCGCGGCGCTGCACCGCCGGGGCTGGGACGGCACGATTGTCCAGCCGCCGCAGGACCCGTCGCAGC
The DNA here is from genome assembly GCA_016794665.1 of Opitutaceae bacterium. Lineage (GTDB taxonomy): Bacteria > Verrucomicrobiota > Verrucomicrobiia > Opitutales > Opitutaceae > ER46. Next base: position 2,330 of record JAEUHB010000201.1, on the reverse strand, counting down.
CCGCCACGCGCTTCAACGGCGGCGGCGGGCTCTACTCGACGGCGGCGGACTACGGGCGCTTCCTGCGGATGCTGCTGAATGGCGGCGCGCTCGACGGCGCGAGGATCCTCTCGCCCGCAACCGTCGCGGAGATGGGGCGCAACCACATCGGCGCCCTCGGCGTGCGCGCGCTGAAGTCGGCCCAGCACGACAGAAGCGGCGACTTCACGTTTGTCGCCGACGGCCGCGACAAGTGGGGCGTGAGCTTCCAGATCACCGCCGACGCCGTGCCCGGCAAGCGCGCGTCCGGCAGCCTCAGCTGGGGAGGCATCAACAACACTTACTTCTGGCTCGACCCGCGGCGTGGGGTCGCGGGCGTGATTCTGATGCAGTTTCTCCCTTTTGCTGATCCGCAGGCGCTGGCGCTTTACGACGCGTTTGAGCGAGCGGTGTATGCGGGCACGTGATGACGACGCGAGCCGCCGTTGTCCTGCTTTTCGCCGTGGTCGCGATGCGGTCCCCGGCGTCGGAGCCCGTGCTCGCGGGCGCGGTGGACTTTCACTGCCACACCGGACCAGATACCGGGCCGCGCTCGATGAACAGCCTCGCTGCCGTGCGGCAGCTTCACGCGGCCGGGGTGCGGGCGGTCGTGCTCAAGCATCACTTCATGCCCACCTCGGCGCTCGCGCAGCTCGCGAGGGAGGAGGTGGGTGGCATCGAGGTTTTCGGCGGTGTCGTGCTCAACCGCGCCGCCGGCGGCATCAACGCCGAGGCGGTGCGCCGGATGGCGCAGGTGACAGGGAAGCGCGGACGCGTGGTCTGGCTGCCGACATTTGACGCGGAGCACCAGGTGCGGATCGGCCAGGAAATCCGCCCCGCCGTCGCGGTCGTGCGCGACGGCCGGCCGGTGCCGGAAATGGCCGACGTCTTTCAGGCGATCGCTGAGAACGACCTCGTGCTGGCAACCGGGCATTCCGCGCCGGAGGAATCGCTGGTTCTGCTCGAAGCCGCGCGGCGCGCGGGGTTGAGACGGCTGCTGGTGACCCACGCGCTCACGCCGCGCTGGCGCGTGAACGGGGCGCAGATGAGGACGATGGCGGCGCTCGGCGCCGTGCTGGAATTGATCTGGCACAACCACATGCCTCGCCCGCCGCCCGCGCCGGGACGCCCGCCCGCCGCCGCGCCGATGCCGATCGCGGTGGCGGTGGACGCGATCCGCGCGGTGGGCGCGGAGCATTTCCTGATTTCGTCCGACCTCGGGCAGGCGGGGAGCCCGCCGCACGCGGATGGGCTGCGGGCCTTCGCGGCGGCATTGCGCGCGGGCGGGCTCGATGACCGAGAAATCGATCTGGTGCTGCGGAAAAACCCCGCGCGGCTGCTCGGGCTCGACTGAGCGCGGGGCCCGGGTTTTATCGTCGCACCATGCGCTGCGCGGTTTTCGTCGTTTTCGCCCTCCTGGGCGGCTTGCTGCCGCTTCACGGCGCGGCGACACCGTCAATCCTGCAGAACCTCGACGGCGATCTGTCATTCACGGGCGACACGCCGGCGGAATCCCGCTCGAACCTCGAGCGCCTCATCGACGAGGTTGCCGCCGGGCCCGCCACGACGCTCATGTGGTCGGTCGGAGCCGGATCCGATGTCCTCTACTATCCCACGCGGGTCGCGAGCACCTGGGGCTGGCGGCGCACGAAATACCACGACGACCCGCGCTGGAGCACGCGCATCGAGCGGTGCCGGGTCGCCTTGGAGGCGGGGCTCGACGCGCCGCGCATCGCGGGCGAGCGCGCCCGCCTCCGCGGCCTGAGATTCGTGCCCTCCTATCGGATGAACGATTCGCACTATTGCAGCGACCCGCTGAACTACCCGCTCACGGGCCGGTTTTGGATGGAGCATCAGGACGCGACGATCGGCGTGTCGCCGGTGGCCGGCTACGACGCCTACCGTCACCTGCTGGACTTCTCGCGCCCGGAAGTCCGCGCCTACCGCCTCGGTGTCATTCTCGAAGTAATCGGACGCTACGCGGACCTGATGGACGGCCTCGAGCTCGACTTCAACCGCTTCCAGATTTTCTTCCCTCCGGGCACGGCGGCGGATCATGCCCATCTGATTACGGATATGCTGGTGCAGGTGCGCGCACGGCTCGACGAGGTCGCGGCGCGGCAGGGCCGGCCGCTGCCGCTCGTGGTGCGCGTGCCGCCGACACTGAAGAACTGCACGTGGTCCGGCCTCGCCGTCGAGGAGTGGCTGGGACGGCGGTTGATTCAGACGATTATCCCGGCGCAGACGATGACCCTGGCGCATGACATGCCGGTGGATGAGTTCGTCCGCCTCGCCCGGCCGGCCGGCTGCGA
>JAEUHB010000182.1 GCA_016794665.1 Opitutaceae bacterium | reverse complement strand
TCGTAGCTTGGCGGCGAGCAGTCCGGGCGATACTCGGCGGCCGGCCAGTAGCGCGAGGAATCAGGTGTGAGAACCTCGTCGATGAGGAAGAGGCTCCCCGCCGCGTCGGTGCCGAACTCGAACTTGGTGTCGGCCAGAATCATCCCGGCCTGTTTCGCGCGATCATGGCCGAAGCGGTAGAGCGCGAGGCTCGTGGCCTTCACCTTTTCGTAGAGCGCCACGCCGATGATCGCGGCGCCCTGTGCATCGTCGATGGGCTCGTCGTGCTGGCCCTTGGGGGCCTTGGTCGTCGGCGTGAAGATCGGCGCGGGCAGCCGGTCGGCTTGGCGCAGACCGGCGGGCAGACGGATGCCGCAGACGGCGCCCGTCTTTTGGTAGGCGCTCCAGCCACTGCCGATGAGGTAGCCGCGCGCGACGCACTCGATGGCGAGCGGCTTCAGCTTGCGCACAATCATGCTGCGCAGCTGGAGATCGCGGCTCGTGATGCCCCGGCGCGCAAACTCGCCCGCTTGGTCGGGCAACAGGTGGTTTTGGATGAGGCCCCGGGTTTCCGCGAACCACCAATGGCTCATTTGCGTGAGGATCGCGCCCTTGCCCGGGATGCCGTCGGGCAGAATGACATCGAACGCCGAGAGCCGATCCGTCGCCACGAGCAGCAGCGCATCACCTAGATCAAAAATCTCGCGGACCTTGCCCGAGGCGATGCGGGGGAAAGGCAGGCCTTCGATGGTGGTCACGGCGCTGGTGGGCAGCGCGGCGGCGATTTCGGCAAACGTCATGCGGGCGGTTTGGGGACAAACACTGCGCACGGCGAAGCGATTTTTTCTCCGTTTGGGCGTCCGCGGGGCGAAGGAAAATTTCCCTTGCGCGGACGGGGTCGCGGCCTACGGTGCTCCGTTCCACGGTTAGTCCCCATCGTCTAGCCTGGTCTAGGACACTACCCTTTCACGGTAAGAACCGGGGTTCGAATCCCCGTGGGGACGCCATCTTCCGACCATAGTCCGCAGGAGATGAGAGGTCGCCGTGTCGGGAATCGCTATCGAGCATGCCTCCGCTCAGCGGCTCGCGGGCGACCGACTCAATTCAACGCGCAGCCGTGCAATGGCCGCCTCGGTCGCATCATCCGCGCTGTGGCCTGCGCACGCGTCGAGCACGGCCGTCGCCTCGGCGTGGTGGCCGTGCCGGGCCAGCACGACGGCGACGGCATGAGCCACCGGCGGGCGGCGAGGAAACAGCCGCGTGCCGAGCCGCAGCTCAGCGAACTCATTCGCGGTGGGGGAAATCTCGCAGCGCGCCCAGGCCTCGGCGAGCAACTGGAACGACTCCGGCAGCGGCGGCGACTGCGTGATGCCGCGTTGCAGCGGCTGCAGCACCGGCGCGATCTCGGCGAACGGAAACAGCTTCGACTCCGGCGCGTCGCGCCGCAGTTCGGCAAAACGCAGCCGTGCGAGCTCGTGGTAGGCCCGAGGGCGGGCGACGCCGCCGGCGACGGCCGGTTCGAGATACGGGCGTGCGCCCGCGTCGTTGCCCGCGTCGATCTCGCAGAGGCCCATCGTCGCGAGCAAGCGCGGGTCGCGATCGCCGGCGTCGTAGGCGCGGCGGAGTGTGCGGCGCGCTTGCGCGATGTATGGCTCGGCGACCTGAGGCAGACGCCGCTTCACGTGGCCGATGGCCAGGCGCTCCCATTCGCCGCGGATGCGGGCGACTTGTCCGGGTGTGGCGCGTTCCAGCTCGAAATCCGGCAGCGGCGGCAGCGTGCCAGGCCGGATGAACGCCGTCTCGCCGGCCGCCTTGGGCAGGTAGTCGCTCAGCCGGTCGCGCAGCTCCGCGAAGTCGAACCCAAACACGCCCTCGAACGCCTCCTCTGTCACCGGTCCCTCCGCCGATAGCGCGGCGACCTTCCAGAACGCGGCGCGCGTGGCCGGGCCCGAAACGGCCGCCCAGCGGAAGAAAATCTCCTGGGTCGCGTGCCGGGCCTCGAGGTGGCGTGGGTGGCGGTTTTCCCCCGCGCGCGCGGCCGCTCCCGCAAAAAGCTCGGCGGCCGGCAGCAGCGCCCGTGGCCGCGCCGGGTCAGTCGCGCCCGGAAACGGCCGCAGCGTGATGGGATCGAGCACGAAGTCGGCGCCCTGCCACACGCTCACCACGCCGTCGAGCAGCCATGCCGGAAGCTCGGGCACGCGACCGCGCAGCATGAAATGCACGTGGCCCGGCGAGATGCTAAGGCCGGCGCCGCTGAACTGCGTCTCGTCGATATAGACAATCGAGGCGTGCATGTCGCGGTCGGCGAGCCGCATGTTGGGCGCGATGTTCACGCGGTCGCCGTCGCGCTTTTGGTCCGACTGCAGCTCGCGCTGGATTTCGGCGCTCACCGTCTGCTCGAGACCTTGCGAATAGAGCACGATCAGGGTGGGCGCGTCCGTGCGCGCGAGGAACTCCTCCGGCACGAGCACGCGCACGAGCTGCATCTTGGCGACCCAGGCCGAGACAAAATCGCGCGTCGTCGACGAGGAGCAGCGCGAGAGGAACTCCGCGCCCCCTGCGCTCGTGTGCAGCCACGGCGCGCTGGCGACCGTCTCCTCCACCATCATCGGCGGCAGTTCGATCGCGGGGCCGGCGCTGCGCGGGGCCTCGGCCGCGGCCGCGCCCGACAGCCCGCCGAAGGCGCTCACGATCAGGCAGGTGAACCACGGACGACTCATGGCGCCTCTGTCGCTGCGGCCGCGGGGCCGGGCACGTGCCGTTGCAGGAACTCCGCGATTCGCCGGTAGGCCGATGCGCGCGCTGCGGCACCGGCGCCGGGGTCGGCGATCGGCAGCACCGTGCTTCGGGCCGCCTCTTGGGAGCCGATCGCAACCCCGGCGCGGAACACAGCCGGCTCGAGCTGCACCGCGTGCCCGGCGAGGCGCGCACCGAGGCCCCGGCCGAGCGCCGCCACGCGTCCGCGGTCGATCGCGCGCGCGGGACGCGCCGCGAGCCAGTCGATCGCGGCGCGTCCATCCGCCACCGCCACGCGATCAAATGCGTCGCCCGGCGCCGGCTCGTCCGCGGGGCGCGCGCCGGCGATCGCGCGGGGGTTGAGCCGCGCGACGGCAAATCCGAGGTCCGCGAAAACCTGCGCCTCCGGATCGAAGGCCGGATGGGCCGGCCCGGGAATTCTGGGAGGAAACACCAAGACCAGCGGAGGAGGCGCGGCCGCTTTTTCCGGCCACGTGAGCCAGCCGCTCAGCGTCGCGCCGTCCGCCGCCGCGAACTCGAAATGGCGCGTTTCGTGCAGCGGTTTTCCGGTCAGCCACGGCGCGCGGCGCATGATCTCCACCGCGACATCCTCGGTGCGCTGGTAGACAAACACGCGCCCCGGATCCGTGCCGCCCGTGACCCGCAGGAGCACGCGGGCGCGCGTCTCGCTCCAGTCGAGAATCTCCACGGCCCGCCGGGGAAACTTGGCCGCGAGCATGCGCTGCAATTTTTCCAAGTCCGCGTCGTGCCATGCGGTCGCGGGCAGCGCGGCGTCGCGACGTTCGCCCACCACCTTGAGCCGGTGCCAGTCGTAGACCTGCGGCTCGCCGGGCGGCGCCGGCCAGTCCTCGCCAAACGCCTGCACATGGCCGGTGCGGATGTCGACGAGGTGCCGCATCGGCAGGCTGTAGGCACCGTGGGTGCCGACGATCAACTGGTCGCGATCGCGGGGGAAAAAACCGAGCACCTCGAGGCGCGGCATGCGCCAGCGCACGGGCTCGTCCTTGCGTCGCTTCGACATCTCGATCGGGCTGCGCAGAAAATCCGCGAGCGTGCGCCGCGCGTCCTCGGGTGCCTCCTGAAAGTCCCGCGCATCCACGAGCGTGCCGCGCTGCCGTCCGTCCGCGTCGGTCGCCATGATGGGCGCGATCACGGTGGGGCCGTCGGGGTTGGGCAGCGTCCGCCCCTGCTTGTCGGTGATGGGCGGCAGCGGCACCTCGCGCACGACGGGCGCGTAGACGAGGCGCGTGTTGCTCGCCCAGCGAAGGAAACGGAGCTCGACCGGCGTGCGGTTTTCGGCCGCCGCGGTCCCTTCCGGAGCGGACTCGACCGTGATGATGCGCCGCTGGTCCGGCTGCTCGACGTTGACCATCACGATCTGCGTGTCGGTGGCGGTCTGCGTTGTGTAGGCGACACGGTGGCCGTCGGGCGACAGCGCCAGCAGCTTCCCGATCGGCGGGCGGGAAAGCAGCTCGAGGCGATCCTCGAGCGACGCCGCGGAGGCCAGCGTGGAAACACAGGCGGACACGGCCAAGCAGCTAAGGCGGGGCGGCCTCATGGTGGTTGGGTGGACACGACAGCGAGCCGCGTGCCACGGCGCAAAGGGAAAAACACCGGCCGCATCCGCGGCCTTGCCAGTCGCCCTGCGGGGCGCAACCTCCGCGCGATGCCCCCAGCCCCGCGCTCCAAAGTGTGCTCCGCCGCCGAGGCCGTCGCGCGGGTGCGCGACGGCGCGACCGTCGCCATCCAGGGCGCCGGCGGCGGCTCGGGCGAGCCGACGGCGCTCATCCGGGCGCTGCGCGCGCGCTTCGATGCGGAAGCCCGGCCCGCTGGACTCACGTTGCTGCATGCGACCGGCCTCGGCGACAAACGCGAGATCGGCACCGACCTGCTCGCGGTTCCCGGCCTCGTCGCCTGCGACATCGCGGGCCACCTCGCGATGGCCCCGCGCATGGGCGCGATGATCCAGCGCAACGAGATCGAATGCTATAATTTCCCGCAGGGCGTGATCTCGCACCTCTTCCGCGCGGCGGCGGGCCGCACGCCGGGCGTGCTGACCAAGGTCGGCCTGCACACCTTTGTCGACCCGCGGCTCGAGGGCGGGCGGATGAACGCCCGCACGACCACGGACCGCGTCCAGGTCGTGCACTTCGCGGGCGAGGAGTGGCTGTTTTTCCCGCGGCCGAAGATCGACGTGGCCTTTGTGCGCGGCACCACCGCCGATCCGCGCGGCAACATCGCCGCGGAGGAGGAGCCTGCGATCTACGAGGGCATCTCGATCGCACAGGCCGCGCGCGCCGCGGGCGGCATCGTGATCGCGCAGGTGAAGCGGCTTGCGCCCGCGGGTGCGCTCAACCCGCGCGAGGTGGTGATCCCCGGGGTGTCGGTGGATTTCGTCGTCGTCGATCCGGCGCAGCGGCAGACGAGCGCGGGCGACTACGATCCCTCGCTCAGCGGCGGCGCACGGCGGCCGGCAGCGGAGCTGCCGCGGCTTTCACTCGACGAGCGCAAGGTGATCGCGCGGCGCGCGGCGCAGGAACTGTTTCCCGGCGCGGCCATCAACGTGGGCGTGGGCATGCCCGACGGCATCGCGCCCGTCGTGGCCGAGGCCGGCTCGCTGGACGACGTGACCTTCACGATCGAGCAGGGCCTCGTGGGCGGGATGCCGGCGGGCGGCGTGATTTTCGGCGTGAGCCACAACCCCGAGGCGCGCCTGCACCAGAGCCACCAGTTCGACTACTACGACGGCGGCGGGCTCGACCTTGCTTTCCTCGGCATGGCGCAGGCCGACGCGGAGGGCAGCGTGAACGTGAGCAAGGTCGGCCCGTTGCTCGCGGGCTGCGGCGGCTTCATCAACATCTCGCAGAACGCAAAGCGCGTGGTCTTCTGCGGCACCTTCACGGCCAAGGGCGCCGACCTTGCCGTGGGCGGCGGCCGCCTCGCGATCCGCGCGGAGGGTGCGGTGCGGAAGTTTGTGCGCCGCGTGGAGCAGGTGACCTTCAGCGGCGGCTACGCGCGCGCGCGGGGCCAGCCGGTGCTCTTCGTGACGGAGCGCGCGGTCTTCTCGCTTGAGCGCGAGGGCCTGCTGCTCCGCGAGATCGCGCCGGGCGCGGAGCTCGAGCGCGACGTGCTCGCGCAAATGGATTTCCGCCCCCTCGTCGCGCCCGACCTGCGGCCGATGGACGCGGCGCTTTTCACATGAGCACCACGATCACGTTTTCCATCGCGGCCGGGGTCGGCACGTTTTTGCTGCGGCCGGAAAAGGAAAGCCGCCCGCCCACGCTCGACCACCCGACGCTCGACCAGCTCGACGCCCTGATTGCGGAGGCGGAGGCGGCCGCGGCGGCGGGGCGGCTGCGCGTGCTGTTCGTCGCGAGCGCGAGCGCGCGGTCGTTTTGCGCCGGCGCAAACGTCGAGGCGCTCGCCGACCTCGGCCCCGCGACGATCGAACGCTGGATCCGGCATGGGCACGCGGTGTTCGCGCGGCTCGAAGACCTGGGCGTGCCGACGGTGGCGCGCGTCGAGGGCTTCGCGCTCGGCGGCGGGCTCGAGCTCGCGCTGGCGTGCGATCTGATTTTCGCGGCGGACACGGCGCAGCTCGGGCCGACGGAGGCGCGGCTGGGCTTCGTCGCCGGCTGGGGCGGCTCGTGGCGCCTGCCGCGGCGCGTGGGCCTCGCGCGCGCGAAGGAACTGCTTTTCTCCGGGCGGGCCGTCGCGGCCGGCGAGGCGCAGCGCCTGGGGCTGGTGGATTTCTTCGGCGCCGATGCGGCGCTCGCTGCGCGGTGCGAGCGCTTCGCAGCCGACGTGATGGCCGGCAGTGCGGTGTCGCACCACGGGCACAAACGCCTGCTCGCCGACGCCGCGGGCCGAGCCGCCGCCGCGGATGCCGAGGCCGCGGCCTCGGTCGAGTGCGTCGCCTCGGCCGACACGCAGGCGCGCGTGCAGGCCTTTCTTTCCCGCCGCAAATCGCCCCCGTCATGAAATCGCTCCGCCTCTTTTCCCCGATCGCGCTCTCGGCCTTTCTGTTCGTCGCCAGCGCCGCGGCGGCCTCGCGGCCCAACATCCTTTTGATCGTGTCCGACGATCAGGGCTACGCGGACGTGGGATTCCACGGCAGCAAGGAGGTGCCGACGCCGCACCTCGATCGGTTGGCGGCGGGCGGCGTGGTGTTCACGCACGGCTACGTCTCGCATCCGTTCTGCAGCCCGACGCGCGCGGGCCTGCTGACGGGGCGCTACCAGCACCGCTTCGGCCACGAGAACAACCCGTTCTACGATCCGGCCGACAAGCGCGAGGGCCTGCCGCTCTCGGAGAAGCTCCTGCCGGAATACCTGCGCGCCGCCGGCTACGCGACCGGCTGGATCGGCAAGTGGCACCTCGGCGCGACCCCGGAGCACAAGCCCTCGCGTCGGGGATTCGCGGAGACGTTCGGCTTCATCGGCGGCGGCCACCGGTTCACGAACTGGTCGCCGAACATCGCGACGGAGTATCTCGTGCCCATCGAGCGGAACGATGCGCCCGTCGAGGTGAAGGAACACCTCACGACCGCGCTCGGCCGCGAGGCGGCGGCCTTCGTGACGCGCCACCGCGCGGCGCCGTGGTTTCTCTACCTCGCGTTCAACGCCCCGCACTCGCCCAACGAGCCCACGCCGGAGCGGCTCGCGCGGTTTGCCTCCATCGCCGATCCGAAGCGGCGCGCCTATGTCGCGCAGGTGAGCCTGATGGACGACGCGATCGGCGACACGCTCGCGGCCTTGCGCGCCAGCGGTCAGGAGGAGCGGACGCTCGTATTTTTCTTCAGCGACAACGGCGGCCCAATCGGGCCCAACAGCTCGATGAACACGCCGCTGCGCGACGCCAAGGGCACGGTCTACGAGGGCGGCGTGCGTGTGCCGTTCGTGGTGCGGTGGCCGGAGAAGGTGAAAGCCGGCGCGCGTTTCGAGCCGGCGGCAAGCTCGCTCGACGTTTTTACCACGACGCTCGCCGCGGCCGGCGTGCCACCGCCCAACGATCGGGTGCGCGACAGCGTGGACCTCGTGCCATTTCTCACCGGCGAGAAGAAAGGCGAGCCGCACGCCGCGCTCTTCTGGCGCGCGCAGCGCGGCCAGTGGGCCGTGCGCACCGGCGCCGAGGGCTGGAAGCTCGTGCGCCAGGCCGGCAAGCCCGACGAACTCTACAAGCTCTCCGTCGATCCGGCCGAGACGACCGACCTCGCGGCGAAGGAGCCCGCGCGCGTGGCCGCGCTCTCCGCGCAGATCGCCGAATGGGACAAGCAGATGATCCCGCCGGTGTTCGGCGGACTCGCGGCGCGCAACGACGCGAAGGCCGCGAAGAAGAAGGCGAAGACCGGGAAGGAGTAGCCTCCTGTCAGGATTGCACTACGCGAACAGGCTGCGCACGGCGCGGCCCTTGCCGTCGTTCGTCACGTAGAACGGCCGCTTCTCCACCTCGTAGCCGTGGTCCGGCGGGATGCCGAGGGCGTGGTAGATCGTGGCGTGCAGGTCCGGGATCGTGACGGGATCCTTGATCGTCTTGCACGGGCGCTCCTCGGCGGTGATGCCGTGGACGTGGCCGCGCTTCAGGCCGCCGCCGAACATCAGCACGCTGCCCGCCGCCGTGAAGTGCCGGTGCATGCCGTAGTGCTTGGGGTCCTCGATGCGCTGCGGGACCTCGACTTGGTCCTTCACGCCCTTGTCGGGCTTGCCTTCGACCATCATGTCGCGGCTGAACTCGCTCGCGAGCACGATGAGCGTGCGGTCGAGCAGGCCGCGCTCGTCGAGGTCGCGCACGAGCTGCGCGATGGGCGCGTCGATGGAGCGCTTGAGGTTCACGAGGCGCGAGTGGCCGTTCTCGTGGGTGTCCCAGTTGAGGAACGGGATGTATTCCGTGGTGAGCTCGATGAAGCGCGCGCCGACCTCGCAGAGCCGCCGCGCGAGCAGGCAGCCGAGGCCGAAGCGGCCGATCATGCCCTCCTCGTATTTCGCGCCGAAACGATCGCGCGGCGTGTCGAAGCGCATGCCGGGCTCGTAGCCGGGGACGTATTTGCGGGCGTTCGCCAGCGGCTCAAGCGCGAGGTCGAAGGCCTTGGCGGCGGGCGACGCGAGGAGGCGGTGGGCGTGGTCGAGCGAGCGCAGCAGCGACTCTTGCTGGAACCCGCTCGCCTCGCGCGCGAGCGGGCTGGCCTCGAGCAGGCGGCGGTAGAACTTGTCGCGGTCCTCAAAGCGGCCCGGGCTCATGCCTGCGGGCGGACGCACGGCGTCGGCGGCCTGCTCGGGGAATGCGACGTTGAACGGCCCGTATTCCGCGCCGAGGAAGCCGCCCGTCGTGAACGCCTTGATCTCCTCGCCCTCGCCGAGGTCGAAGCGCTGGCCGATGTTGATGAACGCCGGCACCGCGGGATCAGCGGGCCCGAGCGTGCGCGCGATCCAGGCGCCGAGGTGCGGGGCCGCGACGGTCTGCGGCGGGATGTAGCCCGTGTGCCAGTGAAACTGGTGCCGCGAGTGGAGGATGAAGCCGAGATCGGCCGCCTGCATGCCGCGGAGGAGGCACGCGCGATCCATGACTTGCGCGAGGTGCTCGAGGCCGGCGGAAAATTTCACGCCGTCGACGTTCGTCGGGATCGCCGGGAACGTGCTGAGCACGTCGTTGGGATCCATGCCGGGCGTGAACGCGGTGTAGCGCTTGGGATCAAAGGTCTCCGTGTGCGCCATGCCGCCGGCCATCCAAAGCACGATCACGCGATCGGCGGAGGCCTTGATTTTTGCCGGATTGGCGGCGAGCAGGGAGCGCGGCGCGCCTGCGGCGAGGGCCGCGAGCGTGGCGGCGGACGCGCCCTTGAGGAAATCGCGGCGCGAAAAAAGATCGGGATGCGCGCGGCGGTAGGCGTGCGAGGCGAGAAAACGGGCGGGATTCATGGCGGCGGGTCAGCGGATCAGTTGAAATTCCGGCAGCATCGCGAGGCTCCAGAGAAAGTCCTCGACGCCCTCGGTGCGCGCGGGCGAGCCGACCATCGAGGCGATGAGGGAGGATTCGGCGGCGGTCGGGGCGCGGCCGAGTGCGTGGCGGAAAACGTCCGCGGGCGGCCGGGCCGTGAGGGTCTCGCCGCATTTCTTCAGCAACGCGGCGAGCGTGGCGCCGTTGGTGAGCTCGAGCGCCTGCAAGGTCGTCGCGGTCGCCTGCCGCACGGTGGTGGTCTGCTCGCGGTTGGGCCGGCCGAGCGCAATCGTCAGCGGATCGGAGTTCACGAGGGAGGCGCGCTCGACGGGCAGCGCGTCGCGGGGCGCGGCGGCGAGACGCAGGAAGTGCTCGCCCACTTTCCACGGCGCGAGGTCGACGCCGCCGAGCTCGACGGCGGGGGCGGGCGGCGGGGGTTGGAAGCGCTGCTTGGGCGCGAAGCGGTCGTTGCTCACGGGGACCGCGGTGAGCTGCGCGGTCCACGCGCCGTCGGTGACAAAATCCGCCACGGTCGCGCCGGCGCGCACGCGGGCGTAGAGGATGAGGCCGGCGGGCGAGTCGGGATCGGGCCGCGCGTCGGTCTTCACGGAGGCCAGGCGGCCTTCGTCGGGGAGCTGGTTGGCGACCGTGATTTCGACGCGGTTCTCCCCGGCGCGCAGGGCGGAGCGGACGTCGAGCCAGTCGGGATGGACGGCGTTGCGGCGGCCGGAGGAGCCGGCGTCCTTGCCGTTGATGCGGATGGTGTAGTTGTCGTCGGCGCAGATCGCGAGGACGGCCTCGGTGGGCGCGGCCTCGAGCGTGATCGTGCGGCGGAAGACGTAGGTCGCGGGCGCGGTGTTCCCGGCGCCCCCGGCGACGCCCCAAATCCACTTGGGTGTGAGCGGCAGGGGCGCGGGGGCGGCGGTGAGGGCGGCGGCGCGGTTGAGCTTGGCATCGGCGCGGGCGCGTGGGAGCGAGGCGAGGGTGTGCAAGGCGTCGGAGAATTGCTCGGCCGTCAGCCGGCGCACGGCGGGGCCGCGGAAGACAAAATTTTCCTCCGTCTCGCGCGCCGGCACCGAGGGCAGCTGGTAGGCGCGCGAGGTGAGGATGCGCGCCATCGTGTGCTTCAGGTCGAAGTTGTGGGCGACGAGGTCCTCCGCGAGCCAGTCGAGCAGGGCCGGCGACCACGCCGGGCGGTCCATCTCGTCGATCGGCTCGACAAGGCCGCGGCCGAGGAAGCGTTCCCAGAGCCGGTTGACGATGGTGCGGGGCAGGCGGCCGTTGGCGCGGCCGGTGATGACCTCGGCGAGCTGGCGCTTGCGCGCGGCGGGATCGAGCGTGGCGTCGAGGCCGCCGATCTCGGCGTAGAGAAATTTCACCTTGGCTTGGTGGCCCGTGGGTTTGTCGCACTCGGCGATCTCGAGCGGGGTGGGTGAGTAGATGGCGGCGAGCCCGTAGGCGTCGGCGAGGGTGTAGTCGTTGATGAAGCTGTCGTGGCACGACGCGCACTTGAGGTTCACGCCAAGGAAGACCTGCGCGATGCCGTGCGCGGCCTGCATGGGCGGGACCTGGCTGGCATTCACGACCCCGCGCCAGATGATGCCGTTGGCAAAGCCCTCCGCCGCCGCGCCGGGATCGACGAGCTGCGCGACGAAACGGTCGTAGCGGAGGTTCTGCGCGAGGGCGGTGTAGAGCCACGACGTGATGGGCTTGCGGCCGCCGTCGGTGTAGCCCGGGCCCTTGTAGTCGTTTCGGAGAAGATCGTTCCAGAACGTGAGCCAGTGCTCGGCGTAGCGTTGGTTGTCCGCGAGCAACCGCGTCACGAGGCGGGCACGTTTGTCGGGCGCACGGTCGGCGAGGAACGCGTCGAGTTCCGCGAGCGGCGGCAGGAGCCCGATGGTGTCGAGCCACACCCGACGGGCATAGGTGGCGTCGTCCACGGGCGCCGACCAGGCGACGCGGTGCTGGGAAAAATAGGAATCGAGGTGGCGATCGATCGGGTGGTCGAGGCCGGCGCGCGCGGGAGGGGTGGTGAGCGCGGTGGGGCGGAGGTTGGCCGGCTCGGCGCGGAAAAACGTGATCGAATCCGGCCACTTCATGCCTTGGTCGATCCAAGCGCGGAAGACGGCCACCTGCTCGCGGGTGAGTTTCTTGCCCTTCTGCGGCATCACGATCTCGGGATCGAGGCCGGAGATCATCGCGACCACGGGGGCCTCGGCGCTGCGGCCGGCAGTGGCGGGTGCGCCGTGATCGCCGCCCGCGAGCCAATCGGCGCGCGTCTCGAGGCTGAGGGAGCCCTTCGCCTTGCCGCGCCCGTGGCACTGCACGCAGCTGGCCTCGAAGATCGGCTGGATGTCCTTGGCGAAGTCGATGGGCCGGTTCGCCGCCGGGGGGAGCTGGGCGATTTTTTCCGGCGGGAGGAGGGGTTGCGCCGCGATCAGCCACGGGCAGGCGGCGACGAATGCGGCGGCGAGGCGGCCGTTGATGCGCGGCAAGTTCATGGGGGAAATTCAACGTGGTGGCATCCGGGCGAAAAGCGAGTCGGCGCTGCAACCGCGGCATCGACAAGGCGGCGGGGGTTTGGTTCACGTGATGGATGCGCCTCCGTCGCCCCGCGCTTTGCGCCCTTTTCCTGCTCGCCACCGGCGCGGCCGCGCACGCGCAGACGGCACCGGTTTTCACGCTGCAACCCGGGTCGGCGGCGACGTTTGTGGGCGAACCGCTCACGCTCAACGTCGTGGCGGAGGGCGACGCGCCCATCACCTACCAGTGGCACAAGAACACGCTGCCGATCCCGGGCGCGACGACGACGGTGCTCACGTTTTCGGCGCTCGGGCTCGGCGACACGGGCGTCTACTACGTGGTCGCGACCAACGGCGTGGGCGCCACGCTCTCGCAGACCGCGACGGTCTTTGTCACGAAGCGGGCGCAGACAATTGCGTTCAACCTGCCCGCCACGACCGCGCCCGCGGGCTCGAGCATCGCACTGAGCGCGACGGCGAGCTCGGGGCTGCCAGTCACGCTTTCGCTCGTCTCGGGCGCGGCCACGCTTTCGGGCGGCCTGCTGACGGGCAATGGCGGCACCGTGGTCGTGCGGGCCACCCAGGCCGGCAACGAATTCTACGCCGCGGCGGACTTGATTGAGCGGACCTTTTCGTTTGTGGCCGGCGGGCTGGCGCCGTTCTTCTCGAGCCCGCCGGCGGACCAGACCGTGAACGCTGGTGCAACCGTGACGCTGCGGGCCGCGGTCATCGGCACGCCGGGGCCGGCCCTCTCGTGGCAAAAGGACGGCGTCGCGATTGCGGGCGCGACCACAGGGTCGCTCGTCATTGCGGCGGCCACGCTCGCCGACTCCGGGCGCTACACCGTGACGGCGACCAATCCGAGTGGGAGCGTGAGCGCCTCGGCGACGCTGACGGTGCGGCAGGCTCCGGTCATCACGACGCAGCCCGCCGGCCTGACCGCGCCGGCTGGCGACCGCGTGACCTTCAGTGTGGTGGTGACAGGCTTCCCCGCGCCGGCCTACCAGTGGCGGCGCAACGGCACCAACATCGCGGGCGCGACGCGGGCGGAGCATGTGATCCCCGCGGTCGGGGCGACGGACGCCGGGCGCTTCGACGTGGTCGTGACGAACGCCGTCGGCACGGTGACGAGCGCCGCCGCGACGCTGGCGGTGACGACACGGGATTTTTCCGGGACCTACCTCGGGCAACTCGCCGGCGACGCCGGCCCGGTGGCGCTCTTCGTGCGCGCGGACCGCACGGCAGTGCTGCTCGCCCACGCGACCGCGGCCGGGGCGGGCGTCGCGGCGACGGATGTGCGGATTGATCTCGGGGGGCGGTTCACGGCGGACACGACGACGCTTGGCGCGGCGCCGCGGGCGGCCACCGTGCGCGGCCTGATCGATGAAGTCGCCGGGACGGTGACGGGCGAGATCACCGGCTTCGCCGCGGCATTCGCAGCGACACGCGCGCCGGGCACGGGCGCGGCGGCCGCGAACGCCGGGTTTTTCTCGCATGGCGTGACCGGCACGGCGGCGGGCCGCGGGCATGGAATCGTCGCGGCCGACGGGCAGGCGATGATCCTGCTCTTGAGCGGCAGCGCGGTCGACTCCGCGCGCGGCACGCTTTCGCCGGCGGCCCGGCTCACGGTGACGACGGCAGCGCAGGCGACCCTGGACCTCGCCTTCAACGGCGGCCTTTTCAGTGGCACGCTGCGCACCGGCACGGCGACGAGCCAGCTCAGAGGCGCGTCCGAGGCGCAGGCAGCAGCGACGCGCCTCATCAACCTCTCGGTGCGCGCTCTCACGGCGCCCGGTGCGACCAACCTTATCACCGGTTTTGTCGTCCGGGGCGCGGTGCCCAAGCAGGTGATGGTCCGCGTCGTGGGTCCGACCCTCGCGGGGGCGCCCTTCAATGTCGCGGGCGTGCTCCCCGATCCCACGCTGCAGCTCGTGCGCGCCGGCGCGGTTGCCGGCCAGAACGACGACTGGGGCACGCCTCCAGGCAACGTCGCGCCGCTCACGGCCGCGGCGACGCGTGCCGGCGCGTTTCCGCTGCGCCCGGGCAGCACGGATGCCGCGCTGCTCGCGAGCCTACCGGCCGCGGCCTACTCGGTGACGGCCGGCGGCGGCACGGGCACGGTGCTGGCCGAGGTCTACGAAGTGCTCGACGCGACCGAGGCCGCGGGTGCGCGCCGCCTCGTGAACCTCGCCGCGCGCGGGGTGACCACGCCCGGTGCGCCGCTCATCGCGGGCTTCGTCATCAGCGGCACGGCGCCGCAGCGCGTGCTCTTGCGCGGCGTGGGGCCGACGCTGGGCGCAGCGCCGTTTGGGCTCGCGGGCGCGCTGCCGAATCCGGAGCTCACCCTTTTCCGCGGCACCACCACGGTGAAGACCAACGACGACTGGTTCCGCGACGCCGATGCCGTGCTGATCCGGGATGCGGCCCTGCGGGCCGGGGCGTTTCCCCTGGGTGCGACCGCGGCGGATGCGGCGATGCTCATCTTCCTTGAACCTGGTTCCTACACCGTGCAAGTGGCGGCTCCTGCGGGCGCGCCCGCGGCGGGACAGACGGGCCTGGCGCTGGTGGAAATCTACGAAGCAACGCCGTAGCCGGACGCTTTCTCACCGTGCGTGCGCGTGCGGGTCGCCCTCGTCGAGGACGAGGTCCTCGGGCCAGGCGAGCTCGATGCCCTGCGCGACGAGCTCGCGCTGAAACGCGGCGCGACGGTCGGCGCTGGCGTGGACGGCGGCGGGCGTGGTGGATGCGCGGAGACAGTGCGCGGCGAGCAGGCCGGCGGACTCGCCGATATTCCACTCGACGGGGTGGAGGCGGTAGCAGCCGTTGGTGATATGGGTCGTGCCGATGTTTTTCGCGGCCGGCAGGAGGTTGACGACGCGGCGCGGGATGAGCGCGCCGAGCGGGATGCGAAATGGCAGCGAGGGCACGTCGATGTAGTTGTCGCCGCCGGTCGAGGGGTGGAGGTCGATGCGGTAGTAGCCGATGCCGACGGAATCCTCGTAGCGCTCGGCGAGCTTTTCGCCGGAGCGGAATTTCTCCGACACGTCCCGCTCGACGATTGTTTTTTTCGCGAGGATGCGGCGCGACTCGCGGATGTAGGGTGCCATCGCGAGGCCGTCGGCGGTGCCGAGCAGATCAGGGCGGAGGCGGAGACCGGGCCAGCCGATGCCGCCTTCGGGGCGCGGCGCCTCGGTCTGCAGCCAGTGGACCATGGAGAGGCTGAGTTGCTTGGCGTCGGCGAGGCGGCGCGCTCTCTCCGCGTCGTCGCACGTGAGGAGGTCCCCTTCCATGTAATCGATCATCGGCCAGTTCACGAGGCACACGTCGCTGCGGTAGGCGCCGGGGGTGAACTGCGCGCGATCGATGATGCGGCGGAAGGCCCACAGGCCCGAGAAGAGGCCCGGCTTCTCGCGGTGCGGGTTAAAGTTGTAGCGCATCGTGGCCATCGTGCGCGGATTGAGGCCGGCCCAGCCCAGCAGCGGTCCGGGCCACGGCGGCGAGAGACGCGGCACGTAGCCGCGCCAGAAATCGTAGCGCGCGGGGCGCGGGATGACGTGGTTCTCGCCCGCGAGCTCCTCGAGGACGAAGCAGACGGAGAACGACTGGACGTTCGACGGGCGCGCGGCGTCAGGCGCGGAAGGCTCGCCGGTCTGCGCGCGTGACTCGGAGCCGCTCACATGCTCGACGCCCGCGAGCGGGAGCACATCGCCGTTCTCGGTCGCGTCGAGGAAGTAGCCCGCCCGGAGCGTCGTGGCGGCGCCGGTGTCGCGGCACTCCACCGTGACGGAGGCGACGGTGTCGGCGCCGCCGGCCGCGACGGCGCGCACGCGATGGCGGCGGAGAATCAAGATGCGGCCCGACGAAGCGTGCGGCGCGAGCATCGCCTCGAGGACGGCGAGGGCGACTCGCGGCTCGTGGCAGAGCGGGGAGACCCAGCCGTTGCCGGGGTTGAGGCGCCGGTTGGCCGCGACCGCGGGCAGCAGCGGGTAGTGCGCGCGGTAGTAGGCGCGCACGCCCTCGCGGAACGCACGGTAGCTCGCCGTGCAGCCGAACTTCTCGATCCAGCCGTGCTCGTCGGGCGGAACGGCCTGCGACGTCAGCTGGCCGCCGATCCACGCGTGCTCCTCGGTGAGAATCACGCGAAGGCCGGAGCGGGCGAGGGCGAGCGCGGCGGCGATGCCGCCGACGCCGCCACCGAGAATGGCGACGTCGCAATCGATGGAGCGCATCAGAACTGGCCTTTCACGCCGATCGTGATCGTGGCGCCGAGTTCTTGGTAACGCATCTTCTTCGCCCACTCGGGTGTATCGGGAGCGTAACGAAGCGTGGCGGGATTGAACCCGCCGTTGAGGTCCGTGTAGCTGCCGTAGAGGGCGAAGCGCCGGCTGAGGCTGTATTGCGCGCTGAGGGTCCAGCGGGTGCGCGGGTCCTGATAGTTGAAGGTGCCGGCGGGGATGCCGTTGGCTACATTGGCGGCGACGGCGCCGCGGCGGGTCTCGGCCTGGTGCGTGACCGTGAGTTTCACGAAGTAGCGCGGGCGGATGAAATTCACGCCGCCGGCGATCGAGCTGGGGTTGAAGCCGGTGAAGTCGGCGGTGGTGCTGCCGCTGAGCGTCATCTTGGTGCCGTTGACAAAGACCTGCACGCCCCGCGCCCAATGCGGGAGAAACGTGAGCGCCTGCCGGTAGGAATACTCGACGCCGGTGATCTTCGCGTCGCCGACGTTGGCCTGCGACACGATCTCGTAGCCTAGGTAGAGAGGATCAGCGGGCAGGCCGTAGAGCTCGAGCAGCTCGGCGGTGGCGGGGCTGCGGATCGCGCCGAAGAAGTCCTTGATGTTCTTCTGGAAGACACCGAACGAAGCGAACGCGTCCTTGAAATGGTAGGACTCCAGCGAGAGGTCGTAGCTGTCGGCGGTCCACGGCTTGAGACCGGTGTTAGTGACGGTGACGGAAGGCGTGGCGACGGTGGGTTCGGTGAACGTGGCGCCGGGCACGATGGCGCTGATGTTGGGGCGGCCGATCGTGCGGGCGTAGGCGCCGCGGACGACGAAGTTCTCTGCGACGTTGAGCGAGGCGTTGAGGCTCGGGTAGAGGCCGTCGTAGTCCCGCCGCGCGCTCGTGCCGCGCTCCACGTAGCGTTGCCGCGCGCGCACGAGGAGGTCGTTGCTGAGGAAGATCGGCTGGAGGCCGGCGAGCGTGGGGTTGCCGTCGACGACGTTGCCGCGCGCGTCCTTCTGGTATTGCGCGGAGGGATCGTTGCGCGGGCCCCAGCCCTTGTCCTCGGTTTTCTCGAACCGCACGCCGCCGACGAGCCAGAGGCGCTGATTGAACAAGCGGACGTCGCCGCGCAGGTAGGCGGCGGAGACGGTCTCGACGAGCCGGCGCGAATTGGTGACGAGGTTCTGGTGCGCGAGCGGCTCATCGAGCACGAACCACGCGGGCTGCGCGCGGAAAAGGTCATGGAGCTTCGCGACGCTGATCCAGCGCATGGGCTGGCCGTAGATGGTGGGGGCCTCGGCGTTGAAGGCGGTGTCGAAGACGGGAAAGTTCGCGGCGCGGCGCGCGGTGACATCGGTCGCGCCGTTGGGGCGGAAGTTCCACGTCTTGAGGAAGCGGCGGTTGTCCTGATCGCGGCGTTCGATGGCGGCGCCGGTTTTCAGCGAGAACGGAATCGGCGCAGTGAAGTCGCGCGTGAAATCGAGGCGGCCGGAGGCGAGGTCGGTGCCGTAGGCGTTTTGCTGCGAAGTGGCGCTGCCGATGGAGTAGTTGCCGCCGTCGAAAAGATCGGCGGGCGCGCCGTTCGCAAAGGTGGCGGTGTAGCGAGTGGGAATGATGCCGGAGGAGGAGGGGATGTTGTCGCCGCGGATGCGGAGATTGGCAAAGGTCGACGGCGCGGTGTTGAAGTGACCCTTGTCGACGTCGAGCCATTCGGAGCGCGCGCGCGACAGGCTCGCGGCGGCCTCGAGGCGCCACGCGTCGGCGCGGTGCGTGTATTTGAGATTCGCGAGCGTGGTGGCGGTGAGGATGTCCTGGTTCGTGCCGGTGGCCTGCGACGCGCTGCCGACGGCGGTGGCGGCACCCTGCGTGAACGTCTGCCCGCCGGTCGCGCCCGCGCCGTAGGTGGCGGTGAAGATGCTGCGCGTGATGTAGCTGTCGGACTCGCGGTATTGCGCGCTGAACGAGAGCGTGTCGCGTGGCGAGAGGCGCCAGTCGGCGCCGGCGTTGACGGACCACGTTTTCAAAATCTGCGAGAGGCTCTGCCAGTCGCTGCTGCGCAGGAAGAGGCCGACGAGGTCCCAGTTGGCGGTCTCGTCGGAGTCGGCGTCGCGCTCCATCGGCTTGAGGCGCCACGTGCGCGAGGCGCCGACGGTGACGGCGAGGTTGCGGTTCACCGGGTGCAGGTAGCTGAAGTTGGCGGAGGGCTGGACGTATTTCGGCGAGAGCGCGCCGATGTGGCTGCGCGCGCCGCCGTCGAGCGTGAGGCCCGTGCGGTCGTGGAAAATCTGGTAGACCTGCCAGTCGAGGCGCGGGCGCTTTACCTCGAAACCGCCCTTGCTGATCACGTTGAGGAAGCCGCCGAGGCCGCTCGCGGGCATGTCGGGCGTGGGGACCTTGGTGACCTCGACACGGGAGATGTTGGCGGACGGCACCTCGAGGAGCGAGAGCGCGCGGGTGTCGCCGCCGCGCGATCCGGCGACGGTGCCGCCGTCGATCGTGATGGTGGACATGTTGGCGGGGAAGCCGCGCAGCGTGACCTCGTTGGGGACCTGGCCGGAGTCGTTGAGCGCGACGCCGGGGAGGAACCGGAGAAACTCGCCGATGTTCTCGTCGCCGCGGTCGCCGAACTCGTCGATGGCGACGACGCTCTTGAGGTTGGCGGCGGAGCGCTGCTCGTTCATCGCAATCGCCTGCGCCGTCATCTCGCGATCGGCGACGACGGAGAAGGCGTCGAGCCGCACCGTCTCCGCGCCCGGGGCGGCCGGCCGCGGGGCCGAGCCCGCGAGCGCCAGCTCGATGTCGCGCGACGCGGAGGCGCCGACGGCGACGGGCACGACGACGACCTGCCGCTCGAAACCGACAAACGTGACGACGACGCGCGCGGCGCCGGCCGGGACGCTGGCCAGCCGGTAGGAGCCATCACTGTCGGTGAGGGTCTCGGTGGCGGTGCCCTCGACGGCGACGCGCGCGCGTCCGAGCGCGGCGCCGGTGGCGGCGTTGAACACACGGCCCTCGATCGCGCCAGCCGCGGGCTGGGCGCGGAGTGAAGGAGGGAGGAGTGCGGCGATCGCGAATGCGATCGCGAGGAAGCGGGCGGGGGTGGGCATCGACGGGTGGGGTTGAAAGACACGCGGCCCGGAAGGACCGCAAGAGGCTTAACGCACGAGGTCGCCTTCGGTGACGAGGTAGGCGCGGATGATTGGCGGCGTGCCGGTCCCGTGCGAAAACGGCTCGAGGCTCGGGGCGCTCGTGTAGTCGAGGATCACGATCCGGCCGTCGGGCAATTGTGTCCACGAGCTGTAGCCGCAGTCGCCGGGATACGCCCAGTCGAGCACCGTGATCCGGTCGCGCCGAAACTGATCCGGGTAGCCCTGCCGCGGCGACCACTTCCAGTCGATCGAGGTGTCGTCGGCGTTGGTCACCTTCGCGGCGACGGCGCGCCACTGGGTGACGCCGGCATTCTCGGCGTAGGCGCCGCCGCCTTGCGCGGTGGAGCGGTTGCCGAAGCGCACGTGGCGCACCCACAGGTCGCCCACTGGCTCGCGCAGCTTCTGCGCGCCATCGACCCACACGGTGACGAAACCGCCTTCGCGCACGATCCGATAGGTGTGCCACTGCCGCGCATCGATCGCGAAGCCCGCCGCCGGCCGGTCGGCGAGGCACACGCGATCAGGGAGGAAGCGCAGCCACACGCCCGCGCTGATCGCGGCCGCGTGCTTTTGCGCCGACTCCACGCGCAGCGTCGCCTCAATCTCGACGCGCGACACGTCGTCCTGCGCCGGATAAAGCGAGAACTCCACGGCGCCGCGCTTGCCCTCGGCCGTGCGCACCGAGAGCGCATCGCCCGCGAGCGCGCAGCGCTCTTCCTCGAGGATGAACGACTGCGGCTGAAACCCGAGCTTCTCCGCCGGATCGAAGACCAGCGCGCGCGTGCCGTAGGAGCCCCAGTTGTTGCGGAAGGTCGCGAGCAGTTTGCCCGATTGCAGCTTTCGGACGTGGACCCGCTGCCCGTAGAACGGCGCCGGCTCGGCGCGCGGCCAGGTGCGGCCGTGGTCGTCGGAGTAAATCAAGCGGCTCGGGTGGCCGAAGCGCCCGTTGCCGAGCCCGATGCGGGTCGCCGCGATCAGTTTCCCCGGGGCCAGCTCCGCGAGCCCGACCTCGCAATCGCCGTGGAACGGGCTGTCGGCGAGCCACGCCGTGCGGCCCCAGGTTTTTCCCCGGTCGTCGGATAACACGATCTCGTTGCGGTAATAGATGTCGTTCCACGGCGCGGGCGGGTTCTTGAGCCGCGTGGTCTTCGCCGACGACGTGCGCGTGAACGCCAGCGTGCCGTCGCTCAGCTCGACCACATAGCCCGGCTCGCCGCCGACGTCGTCGATCTTCTCCCCCTTCGTCCACGTCGTCCCGTGATCGCTGCTCCAGAATACCCAGTTCTGCATGCCGCGCTCGGGCTTCTGCCAGTTGGCGAGCATCGGCCAGTCCTGGCCGGGATTGCGCTGGCCGCGGTCGGCCACGATCACGATCCGCCCGTCGCGCAGCACGCTCATCTGCGGCACGACCCACACCCATTGGTCCGCCCAGACGTTGGAGTGCGAGATCGCGCGGTGCTCGCCCCAGGTGCGGCCGCCGTCGCGCGAGCGCGCCACCATGATCCAGCTCGTGAGCGACACGTGGTTGTCGGAGAATTGCCAGCACGCGACGAGCGAGCCGTCCCGGGCGAGCACGACGTTGGCGCACTTGTAGTATCCGCCGCGCGGGTTTGGGTTGATGAGCCCGGGGTAGGAGTCACGCGAGACGGTGACCTTCGCCGCGGCGGGCACGGCGAGCTGGTCGCGATGGAAACTGGCCGCGCCGGCCGAAGACGCGACGGCCAGGAGCAAAAGGGTGGGGCGGAGCATGGGAAAAACGGGCGGGCGGCTGGCCAACGCGATCAGCGCCGAGGCGCGACGAGCAGCCGGCACGCGGTGCCGCGCGACACCGGTGCGTCGGCGGGGCCGGGGGGCGCGGTGCCCGTGAGCTTGGCGAATTCCGCGCCGCGGATGACGGGGGAATTCGCGACGGATGCGGCCTGCACGCGGCGGGCAGTCTCGCGCGGATCGGCGGCGGGCTGGGCCCAGACCTCGGCGACGGCCCGGGTCAGGGGAGCGTCCAGGCGCGCAAAGTAGTCGGGAAAAAAACCGCGGGCACCGAGCAGCTGGGCGGCCCGCTCCTCCGGCGTGGGCGCGGCCATGTCGAAATCGTTGAAGAAGGTCACCATCACGCCGCGCTCGACCAGCGTGCGCTGGAGCGCGGCGGCATCGATCGAGGCGGGGGGAGTGCGAGCCTGTTTCGCCAGCGACAGCGCGTGAGCGGCGCTCTCGCCCACGTGCATCCAAACCGGCTCGAGTCGAATGGTGCCCCAGCCGACGTGGCTGGCGGAGACGCAGCCGGTGACCAGCAGATTGTCCACTTCCTTGGGCAGGAGCATGCGATAGCTGACTTGGCCCGGCCGCGTCTGCTCGCTGAGCAACACTTTGCCTTCGTGGTCGCTGCCGGGCACCGTGTCGTCGTGGCAAGAGTGCGAATCCATCGGCCACTCGGTGATCGCGATCGTGTCGGGTTGGATGGGGGCGCGTTTCAACCCCGGCGCGGGCAGGCCGTCGTGCTCGGTGAAGACCGCGCGGCCGACGAGCCGGCGGGCCTCGCGCACATACATTTCCCAGGGGAAGCCGCCGTTGTCCGCAAACTCGTCCTTCGGCAACGCCCAGTGGCGCGCCTCGGCTTGCAGCGCCGCCGGGACCTCGGGATCGTGCTGGAGAAAGTAGAGCAGGCCGAGCGCGAGATCCTTGTGGCGCTCGGCGATCGCGTGGCGCGTCGGCCAGTCGGCGGTCGGGTAGGCGAAATTGCCGCCGACGAGCAGCGGCGTGTTCCAACTCGTTTTCTGGTTGGGGTTGCCGCCGCCGATGCCCCAGCGATCGCGCAGCGCGAGGTAGATGTCGCGCTCGTAGCGCGCCGGTTTTTGCACGGGGCCGATCTGGTTCGCCGGATCGCGGGTCCAGCAGACGCGGAAATTGTAGGCTTGGACGGCGAGGTCGCCCTCGCCGGTGCTGCCGGGCAGCGGGGCCTCCGTGGTGGCGCGGAAGCCGCGCAGGTTCAGCCCCTCGGTGCGGATCGCGGTGGGGAAATGATCCTGCGGCTTGGTGACGAACTTGGCCTTGAGAAAAATCCGCCCGGCGTGGGGCTCGCCATACTGCGCGCGGCTCTCGCGCCCCACCGTCATCGCGACGCCCGCCACGGCGGCAAGATCGCCCTCGTAGCTCGCATCGACGAAGGCTGGCGCCGTGAGCGTGCGCGTCGCGGCGCGGTGCATGTGGCGGAACGTGACGCTCGCCACGCGCCGGCCGTCGCGCGCGGCCGCCACCGGGTAGAACTCGCGCACGACCTCGATGCGCTTCTCCGCGGCGAGCATGTCGTCGAACACCTTCTCGGCGACGTGCGGCTCATACATCGGGCGGCGTCCTTCGCTGCGGTCGGGCCAGATGCTGGCGCGATACTGCGGGGAGTCGGCGCCGTATTTCGCGCGGTAGTGGGCCGAGATGCGGGCGCACACCTCGTCGTAGAGCGGCGCGCGCTTGCCGTCGTAGATGGTGTCGAGCACGCCGAGCCCGTTGCTCATCATGCCGCCGACGTGCGCGTGATGATGCACGAGCGTGACCGACAAGCCCTCGCGCGCGGCGCGGACCGCGGTCACGATGCCGCCGGGCGTCGCGCCATAGACGACCACATCCGCGGCGCGGAGAGACGCTCCCGTCGCGCTGAGGGCGAGCAGCGCCGCGAGCGGGGCGGCTAGAATGCCGAGGGTCTTCACGATCAGAAACTGAAGCTGACGCTCGCGCGGAAATTCCGCGGGCTGCCGGGATAGACAAAGGTCTTGGTCACGGCGGTGGCGACGTAGCGTTCGTCGAGGAGATTGTAGAGGTTGACCTGGAAGGCCCAGCGGCCGCGCGCGTAGGCGGCGAACAAATCGACGGTTTCCCATTCGGGGAGGTTGAAGGTGTCGGTGCTGTCACCGGCCGAGTCGCCGGTGAAAACGTAGCCGCCGCCGAGCGCGAGGCCCTTGAGCCGGCCTTGCGTGAACGCGTATTTGCCGAAGGCCTTGTAGTTGGGTCCCTGCGGCACGCCGCGGATGCGGAGCCCGGTCTCGTCCTTGGATTTCAAGTCGCCGTAGCCGACGGTGAGCGTGACGGCGGGCGTGGGTTGCCACGCGAGGTCGGCCTCGAAGCCCTTGGAGAGGTTCTTGCCGGCTTGCACGCGGCGCGGGACGTTGGTGACGAGGTCCGCGATCGTGCGCACGAAGTTGTCGAGCTCCACGTCGAAGAGCGACGCCGTGCCCGTGAGCCGGCCCTCGAGCAGCTCGAGTTTCACGCCGCCTTCCTTGGTCACGCCGCTCTGGTTCTTGAAGGGCACGCCGTTGTCGTCGACGCCGCCGACCGGCTGGAACGTCTCGGCGAAGTTGTAGAAAAGCGCGACGCCCTTCGCGGGTTTGCCGATGGCGCCGAACTTGGAAGTGGTGGCTTCCTTGCGCGGCTCGCTCGTGGCACGGTTGGTGAGCACGTTGAAGCCGGTGCTCTCGGCGCCGCTGCGGCGCACGCCGCCGACGAGGACGATGCGTTCGTCGAGCAGGTAGACCGTGTCCTGCACGCCGTAGCCGCTGCTCTTGCTGGTGCCGCGGGCATTCGTCGGCGTCGTGATGGGGCCGGTCACGCTCTCCGGGTTGTCCCGGAAGACAGGCGCGAAGATGCTCATCGTCGGATAGGTCTGGGTGCGGCGGATGTTGTAGTTCTTGCCGCGCGCGGTGGAGGCGGAGGCGAGCAGCTTGTGCTCGGTCGGGCCGAGCTTGAGCGCGCCAACGAGGTCGAAGGTGAGCGAGTCGTTGTTGTTGCCGAGTAGATCGCGGCGGCGATCGCGCACGGAGCGGATGTCGGCGTAGGGCTGGCTGAAGCGGTAGGTGTTCTGGTTGCCTACAACTGCACCGGAGGCGCTGACAAAGTCGAAACGGGTTTTGTTGTAGTTGAGCTTGTCCTGGTCGGTGTTGCTCGTGCGGCCGACGAGCCGCGCGGTCCAGGCCGCGGCGAGGCGCTGCTCCACGACGACATCGTAAGTGCGCTTGGTGATCAGGTTGGATTCGTCGAACTCGTCCCACGTGCGCTCGATCGGGACAAAGGTGGAGAACGCGCCCGCGGCGTCGGCGAACCAGCCGTTGCGGCTTGTGGCCAGATCGATGCGCGACCAGTCGAGCCGCGCGGTGATCTTCGTGCCGGCGAATGGCGCCCACGTGAGCGCAGGGTAGGCGATCAGCTTGTCGTTGGGACCGCCCTGGGGCGTCTCGCCCCGCTGCGTCGCGAAGACGAGGCGGTAGTAAAGCTGGTCCCGCACGATCGAGCCGCTCGTATCGAGCTCGCCGCGGAGCAGTTCAAAGCTGCCGGCGGTCGCCTTGACGAGGGTGCGTTGCTGCGGGCGCGGCTGCTTGTTGATGCTGTTGATGACGCCGCCGGGCACCTGGGAGCCGAAGAGCACGCCGTTGGGGCCCTTGATCACCTCGACGCGCTCGACGGTCGCGAAGTCGTTGAGGGGCGAGCCGCCGATGATGCCGTTGTCCGGGATGCCGTCCTTGAACCCGACGCCGTCGCCCTGCGCGAAACCGCGGACGGTGACCTGCCCGGCGTAGGGCGTGCCGTTGGCGTTCATGCCGGAGACAAACTTGACGGCGTCGGTCGTGCTCAGCGCGCCGGTGTCCTTGAGGAACTCGGCATTGAGCGTGACGACCGTGGTCGGGATGTTTTGCAGCGGGAGGTTGATGCGCGTGGCGCCGGTGGAGTAGGTGGCGCCGTAGCCTTTGTCCTGCGACGTGGTGACGGTGAATGCGCCGAGCGTGATCGGGTCGTCCTGGGCGGCGGCGCCAGGGTTAGTTGATGAAGTCTGGGCCGGGAGCGGCGCGGAGGGGATGGCGGCACACGCCGCGGCAAGGGAGAGGGAAGCGAGCGGGTTTTTCATTGGGTTCAGGGGAGCGGGCGGGGGCGGGGCGAATTCAACAAGCGTTGCCCGACGCGGTGGGGGCCGCGGCGCCAAAGGTCTTCACGAGCTCCTTGAGGCCGAGCTGCATGACCTTGATGTCGCCGCCCGGGCAGACGAGGCGCGCGCCGAGCGACTGCACATCGGCGCACATCTCGGGGCCGACTGCGACGGTGCCCCACCATTTGCCGGCGGAGCGCACGGCGGCGGCGACTTGCTGCATCGCGGCGCGCACGCGCTCGTGGCGGATTTGTCCCGGCAATCCGATGGAGACCGAGAAATCCCCGGGGCCGAAGAACAGGCCGTCCACGCCTGGCACGGCGGCGATGGCCGCGGCCTCGGCTACCGCGGCCTCGGTCTCGATTTGGCAGATGACAATCGTCTGCGTGTTCTGGTGGCGGATGTAGTCGAGGGCGGGCAGAGTGGCGTAGGCGGCGTCGATGTTGCCGCCGTTCCAGCCGCGCTGGCCGGTGGCCTCGCCGGGGGCGGGCGCGGGGTTGTTGAACTTGGCCCACTGCACGATCTGGCGCGCCTCGGTGGCATTGGCGACCATCGAGCACATGATGCCGCCGACGCCGGTCTCGAGGACGCGCATCACCGTCTGGTAGTCCGCGGCCTTGAAACGCGCGATCGTCGTGATCGGGAAGGCGCGCGCGACCATCGCGAGCAACGCGACCTCCTGCGTGGGCAGGTCGAAGTGCTCGAGGTCGAACCAGAGCGCGTCGAATTGGCCGGAGCGGGCGATGAAGTCGATGTGGCGCGGGGTGGCGAAATTGCCCGTGACGTAGAGCTTCACGAGTTCGCCGGCGCGGAGGCGGGCGAGGGCGCGGTTGGGCGCGAGGGCGGGATTCATGCGATGGTCGCGGGCGGGGTGGGGACGAGGTGAAGCGCGGTGGCGCCCGCGCGCAAACGACCCCGCGCGGTTTCTTTTGGAGACCGGACGTGGACGCGGGGTTGCGCTGGCATCGGTGGTTGGGTCAGCCTCGGGCCAGTCCCCCGTCTATGACTGGCGCCCCGAGTTTCACCCCGCTGCATCTCCAAGTGGCCAACGCGATCCGAGGGCAGATCGTGGCCGGAGTTTGGGCGCAGCGCCTGCCGGGCGAGCGCGTGCTCGCCGCGGAGCTGCACGTGAGTCGCAAGACCCTGCGCCGCGCGCTCGCGCACCTGCGCGGCGAGGGCGTGGTGTGCGCAGCGTCGGCGCAAGGCCACGCGATCGTGCCAAGCGCCGCGTCGCGCCGGCCGCGCGGCGGGCGCGATGCGCAGGTGGTGTTCCTCAGCCCCCGGCCGCTCGAGCAGATGCGCCCCTTCACGGTGCTGTGGGTGGATCAGCTGCGTTCGCTGCTGGCGGAGCGTGGCGTCCAGTTCCGCGTGATGGCCGGGCCCGGGTGCTTTGGGGCGCAGGCGCGCGCTCACCTCAGGCGGCTCTCGACGCAGCAACCGGCCGACTGCTGGCTCGTGGCCGGCTCGACGGAAGCGGCCCAGCGGTGGTTTCACGAGACGGGCACGCCCTGCGTGCTTGCCGGCTCGTGCCATGCGGGCATCGACCTGCCGAACGTCGACCTAGACCACGCGGCGCTGGGGCGGCACGCCGCGGGCGTGCTGCTCGCCGCGGGCCACCGCCGCATCGCGCTGCTCGTGGAGCGCGCGGCGCGTGCGGGCGACGCGCAGACGCAGGCGGGATTCCTCCACGGTTTGCAGCTGACGCGCGGGCGGGACGTGAAATGTGCGGTGACGACCCTGCCGGAGGAGCCCGCGGGCATCGAGGCTGCGGTGCGGCGGCTGCTCGCGCGCGATGCCGCGCCGACGGCGCTGTTCATCGCGCGTGCGCGCGACTACCTGAGCGTGGTGTGCGCGCTCGGCCGGCTCCGTCTGCGCGTGGCGGACGATGTCTCGCTGCTGCTGCGCGACGACGAGCCGTTCCTGCAGGCGTTGTTGCCGCCGCCGAATCGCTATGCGTTTTCGCCGCAAGTCTTCGCCCGCCGCATGAATCGTTTGGTGGCCGATGTGCTGGCGAAAGATCCGCCCGCGCCACGGCACGTGAGCGTGCTGCCGACCTACGTCCCCGGCGGCTCGGTGCGGGCGCTGCGCTGAGAAGCGGCGGGCTGGCCCTCAGGGTTTTCCCAGCGCTGCGGCGAGTCGGTCGGTCTCGGCGAGCGAGAAGCGTGCGCTGACCACGGAATTTTTCTCCGGGCCTTCGCGGTATTTCACGTAGGTCGTCGCGACAAATGTGCCGTCGGGCAGCAGCTCGAGGCCGGGGTAGCCGCAGTCGCCGCCCTTGAAACTGTGGAGTAGCTTCACGCGGTAGGCGGAGCCGTCGCGGCCGGCGACGATATCCTCGTAGCGGCCGACCCACCCAACGAAGTGCGTCGCGGTCGGGCTCCCGGGGCCGGTGTCGCGCATCACGACGACTAGGCGGCCGTCGGCGGCGTAGCGGGCCTGATGGCGATCGCCGAAGAGGCCCGGCGGGAGCGGCTTGGTGGCGGACCATGTGCGGCCCTCGTCGTCGCTGGTCATGAACAGCGCCACGCGCTGCTGGTTTTCGCGCATGAGGCAGAGGAGCTGGCGGCCGTCGGGCGAGCGCACGACGGCGGGCTCGCAGGGCTTGAGGCCCGGGAGGTCGAGGACGACGCGCCACGGGGCCCAGGTGAGGCCGCCGTCGACGGAGACGGATTGCGCGAGGACGTTTGAGCGGACCTCGACGGTCTCGCCGGGGCGGCGGATGTTGGTGAGGCCGAGGAGCTTTTTCCCGCCCTCGATTGGGACGATGGTGCAAAATGGCATCACGCAAACGAGGCCGTTGCCCTTCATGGGCGACCAGGTGCGGCCGTCGTCGAGCGAGACGGATTGCTGCATGTCGCCAGCGGGACCCTGGCCGGCGTAGACGAACAGCCGCGTCACCCCGCGCGGATCGGTGAGGTGGTAGAGCGCGGGGCAGTTGCGGGTATCCTTCCAGTTGGCGGGCACGTCGAGGAGCGGCGACCACGTGAGGCCGCCGTCGTCGCTGCGCTTGAGCGGCCCGCAAGGGCCGCCGTGGTTGAGGGTCCAGACGCAGAACATCGTCTTGCCGTCGGGCAGGAGCACGGTGGTCGGGTGGCCTTGGTAGGTGGCTGCGGTGCCCTGGGCGACCACGACGTGGCGCGACGGGTCGCGCGAAAGATCGACGGTGCGGGCGGGGTAGGTGAACTTCCTTGCGGCAGCGTTGGGGTCGGTGGGCGCGGCGGGATCCGCGGCGCACGCGGACCCGGCCAGCAAGGAGACGAAGGCGAATGCTGCGCTGAGAGACGGGCGGGGAGTTTTCATGAATCGGGGCTCAGGAGGTGACGTTGGCCCAAACGGTCACGGCCGGCGATGGCGGCGCGCTGGTTCCTTACCGGAACCGGGGGGGGGCCAAAATTCCCTTGCGTATGACACGGCGCTGGGCAGCGTGCGGGGCTTCGTTAGAGACAACGTTAGGTGACAGTATCTGGTGAGTCGTTGGCTGAGCGTTTGGCTTAAGTGATGATTTCGAAACCCAATGGTGGGAACGGACTGGCAGCGGACGGGAGATCTACGAGACATCACAGATGAGTAACTCCAAGCTATACGTCGGCAACCTGTCGTTCAAGACCACCGAGGACGAGCTGCGCTCGGCCTTCGGCCAGTTCGGCTCAGTGACCGACGTCTACGTCGCCATGGACAAGATGACCGGCCGCCCCCGCGGCTTCGCGTTCGTCACCATGGGCACGGCCGAAGAGGCCAAGACCGCGGCGGAAAAGATGAACGGCGTCGACCTCGGCGGCCGTCAGTTGACGGTCAATGAAGCCCGTCCGAAGGAAGAGCGCCCGGGTGGCGGCTTCGGCGGCGGTGGTGGCGGCCGCGGCGTCGGCGGCGGCGGCGGCTACGGGGGCGGCGGCGGTGGCCGCGGCTTCGGTGGCGGCGGCGGTGGCGGCGGGTTCCGCGGCGATCGCGATCGCGGCGATCGTCGTTACTAAGCCGGCTTTCACAACGAGAAGACTTTCGAGGGACGGAGCTCCTCCGGGGCTTCG
>JAEUHB010000111.1 GCA_016794665.1 Opitutaceae bacterium | reverse complement strand
CCCTGCACCGCGCGGCCCATTGACGCCGCCCCTCGAGTGCGTATGGAAGCCTGACCGCATCGGGATCGCCGCGCGCCCAAGCCAGACCAGAAAAAGGTGAACCTTTTCCAAATTCACTCTCGACACGCCTTCTCATGGAAGCCGCCAGAGCCAACGACCACGTCTGGCACGTCGGCTGCGGAGCAGCCTTTGGTGCCAGCCGCAGGCGTGGCTCATCTTTGACGTTGAGCGCTCGGCGCCCAACCGCTCCGATCCAAGAAAGACGCGGGAACCGAAAGCGCGTCGCGACCCTGAGACCTCCGCACGCCGAGGGCCGCGTCTCGGCCCCCGGCGTCTCTACGCCAGCGCGCGCTCAGAATTTCCGCGTGAGCTTCAGGTAATACATCGCGCCAAACGGATTCGCGATGCGGGCGTCGTAGGCCTCGGCGTTCTGGTCGTAGAAGGGCGGCGGCTCGTTGCTGATGTTGTCCACGCCCGCGACCAGCTCTGTGTCGCGCAGCCACGGGAGGCGGCGGCCCACCTGCACGTCATACGTCACCCAGCGCTTGAGATCGATCCAGCGTGTGGGGAGCGTGCCCGCGATGGCCTGCGGCTGGTAGAACGCATCGGTGGGGCCGACGTAGTTGACGCTCGCGTTGGTCTTCCATTCGCCGAAGCGCCACGTGGCATCGCCGACCCAGCGCCACTCGGGCAGGCCGGGCGTGCCCCGGTTCTCGACCTGGGGATTGGTCCGGGCGCTCTGCGTGACGAACTTGTAGAGCCACGAGCCGCGCCAGCCGAGATCGAGGCGGCCGAGGCGCCCGGTCTTGAAGCGGTAGTTCACGCCCACGTCGATGCCCTCGGTGATGCGCTTGGCGAGGTTCTGGAACGTGAGGCGCAGCTCGGTGACCTCGCCGGGCTGATTGAGCGCGCGGTCCTCGGCCGTCGCGGGCGAGCGGATGACGACCGCGGGATCATTTTGGTTCATCGAGACGGAGACGCTCGGCACCTGGATGCGATCGTAGACGTAGATGTTGGACCAATCGACGGAGAACGAGAGGCCCTTGAGGAAACCGCCGGTGGGCTCGAGCACGAAGCCGCCGTAGTAGGAGCGCGATTCCTCGGGCTGCAGGCTGGGATTGCCGCCGGAGACCGTGCGCAGGCTGGAGTAGGCCGCGACCTGCGCGGGCGTATTCGGATTCCGGCGATGCGGGTCGACAACCACGCCGCCCTGGAAGGAAACATTCTGCGCGGAGAAGAGCTGGATGAGGGCGGGCGCGCGGAAGCCCTCGGAGAACGAGCCGCGGACGAGCGCCCAGGAGACCGGGCGCACGGAGACGGCGTATTTCGGCTTAAAGGCGGTGCCGAAGTCGGAAAAATCCTCGTGGCGGCCGGCGACCTGCAGCTCGATGCGCGGGGTGACGGGCACGCTCACCTCGGCGAAGAGCGAGGTGGCGTTGCGCTGGCCGAAGAGGTTGCTGCCGCCGCCGGACGCGGTGATCTCGCCGTTGGCGGTGGCGGTGTCGCGGACCTGCTGGATTTTCTCGCGGCGATACTCGGTGCCCACGGCCATGCCGATGCGCCGGCCCCAGAGCTCGGCGAGCGTGCCGTTGGCGGAGAGGTCGTAGAGCCAGGTCTGGAACTTGGCATCGAGGGCCCGCGAGGCGGAGGCCTGCTGGCGCACGGCGGCCTGGTTGGTCTCGGCGGGCCCGCCCGAGAAACGGCCGAAGACATTGAGCGCCGTCGAGGCCGTGGTGCCGCGGAGGACATTGCGGAGCTGGCTGCGCAAGGTGTGCCCGGTGTCGAAGCTCACGGCCTCCTCGCTCATGTGCGCGGCGGCGCCCTGCCACTCCCAACCGGCGAAGAGCGAGCCCTT
>JAEUHB010000048.1 GCA_016794665.1 Opitutaceae bacterium | reverse complement strand
GATCGGGCGCGAGGCGTGCGAGAGCACCTGGCCATTCTCGAAATTCACGGCGACGGCGGTGTGCGGAAACGGCTGCGCGCGCACAGAGAGCGCGCCACGCGTGGCGTCGTTGTAATCGTAGGTGCGCCAGCCGCCGGAGTTTTGCCAGAGGCCGTTGAGGCGCAGCGCGAGGCGGCCGGGCACAAGAACGTGGTTATGATCGAGCTCGGCGCGCGCGTAGCCCCACTCGCCGGCCTGGGTGCGGAGCGCGGTGCGCGGGCGCGTGAGCTGGGCGCGCTTGGTCATCACGTTGACGAGGCCGCCGGGCGAGCCGAAGCCGAAGAGGATGGAGTTAGGGCCGCTGGAGAGCTCGAGGCGCTCGGTGTTGTAGGTGTCGATCGGGATGCCGGTCTCGAAGAAATCGAGCGCGGTGCTCGCGCTGAGGCCGCGTATCCGGATGCGCGTGTCGCGCAGATCGGAGCCGCCGAGGAACTGCGGGTTGGCGTCGGCGGAGGTCTCGAGCATGTCGACGGCCATGTTGGGCGCGTAGGCGACCATGTCGGCGAGGGAGTTGAGCCCGAAGTCCGCGAGGAACTCGGGCGTGAACACCATGACGGCCGCGGCGGTGTCCTTGAGGCTGGTGTTGAGGCGCGAGCCGGAGGCGGTGTTACCGGCCTGGTAGCCGACGTCCTTGTCGGCGTTGACCTCGAAGACGGAGAGCTGGACGGGGGCCGCGGCGGGCGCGGGCTCGCTGGCGCGGGCGGGCGGTGCGGGCGGCAGGCTTTGCGCGAGGGCCGGCGCGGCGCACAGCGACAGGATTGTGAGTGGCAACGTGAGGCGGGCGGAGCCGGGGGTGAAGCTCATGCCGCGGAGCGTGCGCGGCGCGCGGGCGAAGACAAGTGCGCGGGAGCGAGACGGTGGCGGAATCGCCGACGATTAACGTCGCACGGATCGGGCGCCAGGTGTTGGCGGTGGCCGCGAAGTGCCGATCACCAAGATTTCCGGTCGGTTCAGGCGGTCGATGGCGAACAGCATCGAAGCCGGTGGTATCACCGGCCGCGCCCATTTCTATGACAACACGCCCTAGGAGCGGGCCGCACGGCTCATGTTCCGCTGCACCGAGGCCAAGGTGGAGAAGCGCGGCGGTGCGATGCCCGGATGCGCGAAGCCGATTTGGCGGGCGTTGGCGGGCTGACTAGAGACCTCGCGGGTTGCGGCATCCGCCATGCGTCTTCCGCGGCGTAGAGCAGCGCGGCCAAGGTCGCGTCCCGCCGCGCGTAGTATTCCGCCGTCGCGAGCGAATATCCTCCACGACGAGTGGGGTCGGCTCCGTGTTCCGGCAACAGGACGACCATCTCGCGATGTTGGAGATGGGCGGCGCACATCAGGGGTGGCATGAATACATCTCCGTCTTCGTGCGGCTCGATCCAAGCTCCGGCTGCGAGGAGGCTTTTCGCGAATCTTGCATGGCTGTGCTCGCGCGCCGTTCGCGCCTCAACCGCCGCGGAACCTTCGGGGATGGCTTTTTCCCGGCTCTCCCGCGCCGGGCTGCACGCACCGGCTCACGCCTTCGGATACTCGTAGCCCTTCCGATACTCGCGGCGCAGGAGCTTGTTCGCGGCGGGGTCGCCGATGATCTGCTCCTTCGCGCCGTCCCACTCGAGGCTCTTGCCGTGCTTGAGCGAGAGCATGCCGAGCAGGGCCATGTTGGTCGCGAGGTGGACCTCGCCGATGTCGCTCACGGGTTTCACTTTTCCCTCGCTGCGGATCGCGGCGAGAAAATCGGCGAAGAGCTCCTTGATGTTTTGCGAGTCGGGCGAGTTGAGCTTGGGCTCCTCGGTGATCACGGGCTGGCGGCCGTCGCTCGGGTAGAAGGCCCAGCCTTTTTGCCAACCCATGTGAAACGTGCCCTTCGTCCCGTAGAAGTAGCAGCCGACGTTCTCCCCTTTGTCGGTGTTGTTGCCGGCGAAGCGGCGGTGTTCCCACTGCACGGTGAACTTGTCGAACTGGTAGGTCGCGACCTGATGATCGGGCGCGTCGGTCGTCTGTTCCTTCGCGGTGGAAATCACCGGGCCGGCGATGGGACGGCCGCCGGAGGAGAAGATGCGCTTCGGATATTTCTCGCCTGTCACCCAAAGCACCTGGTCGAGCCAGTGGATGCCCCAGTCGCCGAGCGTGCCGTTGGCGTAGTCGAGGTAGTTGCGGAAACCGCGCGGGTGGATGCCGCGGTTGCCGGCGCCTTGCGACGGATTGCGTGGATCGCCGCCATTGAACGGGCGCAGGGGTGCGGGGCCGCACCACATGTCCCAGTCGAGCTCCTTCGGAACCTCGACGGTGGGGAGCGGGCGCTCGGGGCCGCCGCCGTAGTGCACGAAGCACCGCACCATCCCGATGTCGCCGGCCTTGCCGGAGCGGAGAAACTCGCGGCCGCTGACGTTGTGCGGCGAGATGCGGCGGTGGGTGCCGACCTGCACGACGCGGCCCGCGGCGCGCGCGGCGTTCACCATCGCGCGGCCTTCCATCACGGTGTGCCCGATCGGTTTCTCGACGTAGACGTGCGCGCCGGCCTTCACCGCGGCGATCATCGGGAGCGCGTGCCAGTGATCGGGCGTGCCGATGATGGCGATGTCGGGCTTCGTCGCGGCGAGGCATTCGCGGTAATCCTTGAAGAGCTTGGGCGCGGCGGCGCCGGCGGCGCCATTCTTCATCGTCGGCTCAAACTGGCGCGAGTCGACGTCGCAGAGGCCGACGAGCTCGCAGGCGCCGCTGGCGAGCGCCTCGCGGAGGATGTTGTTGCCCCACCAGCCGCAGCCGATGAGGACCGTGCGGAATTTCTTGGCGCCGGCCTTGTCGGCGGCGCGGATGGAAAACGGCACGGCGGCGAGCGCGGCCGTGGCGGCGGAGTTTTGGAGGAAGGTGCGGCGGTTCATGGGGGAGGGCGGGTTTGGGGGGAAGTTGGTAGAAAATGTTCAGCGTGTCAGCAGTGGCAAGGCGGTTGACTTGCCTTCAGCGCGAAGTCGGGCCGCCGGTTGCGGTCGCACCGTCGTGGCGGGTGCGGACCATTCCACGCGGTGCAGCCCCGGCCCGAGGGGAATGTTGAAGGTCAGATCCCAAGTTCCGGTTGCTGGGTCGTGATCCGCTTGCCAGTAGTCGTTGCCGTGCACGCTTTGGTCGAGCGGCGCGCCGTCGACCCGCAGGGTAAAACTCCGGGGTTGCGCGACGCCCGTAAAGGTGAGCGGCGCGTAGCCGAGCCCGCCGACCACGGTGAACGACGCCCGGCCATCGGGAGCAGGCCGGACGCGCAGCGGGTAGTTTGATTCCACCGTCCCGATCGTCGCCTGCGGCGCGAGGGCGTTTTGATCGGCCTCGGCGTGAACGAGGCGCCAGGTGTCGGCTCCCTCGGCGAGTGCGGCCCGAAACCGCTGGTTGCCGCCCCAGTAGTCGGCGGCGTTGGCGGGAAACATCACGAGCTCAAGCTCGGCGGCGACAAAGTCCCCGGGCTGAAGCTCGGTCACATCCGGCGGCAGCCCCAGCTCAAGTGCGGTCGTCAGGTTGCCGGGCGCGATTTCCGTCCCGATCGCAGAGACGTGAGGATGATGGGTGGACTTGCCGTTCAGGCGACCCTGCCAGGATCGCACGATCAAGCCGCGGGTAGCGGCGGCGTTGCCCGGTCGAAGGGCAGACGGATCGACATCGTGTAGACTGACCCACGGTTGCTCGCCCGTGAGCGGGACGCCCTGTCGGCTGTAGCTGAGCTTTCGCGCCGTGGGCGTCCACTCCTCCCGCAGGCCCGCGCGATCGCCGATCGCGACTTTGCGCGCCGGGGTGAAATTGTAGAAGTCGGTGCCGAGTTGGAAAAAGGCGAAGCGCTGCCAGCGGACCGGCGCGCGCACGTCGAAACGCACCTGGAAGAAGACGCGCAGGTAATCGTCGGTGCGCGGCACGCGGACGCGCACGCGCGAGGCGATTTCGCCGCCGGCGGTTTGCTCGTGGTATTCCACATCCGTGAGACACGGCCCGGGGCTGCGGTAGTCGGTGCGGGTGCCGGTGAAGCCCCGCCATTTTCCGGCGGGATCGATCCAGAGGAGAAAATCGCCGCCGCCGCCGTTGTTGGGCCACGTGCCGGTTTCCCTCGTCTTGCCGAAGGTCATGAGCGGCCGGATGTCCGTGATGAAGCACCGCCGCTGCACCCGCCCCGGCTCGAAACAAATGCTCTCGCCGAAGCTCCCCACGGCCGCCTGATCCCAAAACTGGTTGTGTCCCCAGCCGACCAACGAGAGCTGCGCGTGCGACGCGGCCGGGACGCCGCCCCAGCGAGCATAGGTGAGGGCGAAGGCCAGCGTGCGCTCCGTGTGCGGGGGCAGGACGAGATGCGAGGCGGCGTGCAGCCAAGTGCCCTGCTCGGGCAGCCGGGCCGCGTCCGCGTGGACGTGCCAGTTCTTGCTCAGCTGCACGGGCCAGCCGGTGGGCACGCCGTCCGGATCGCACAGCATCGCCGTGACGCCGGTGATTCCGCTCATGGGTTCGGGGGCAAACAACAGCGGCACGGCAAGCGGACGGCTCGTGGGATTGCGAACGGTGAAGCGCCACCGGTCCAGCCGGTCGCGATCCGCCATGACATAGCTGCCGGGAATCTGCCCCGCGGCGGGAGGCACCCGCAGCACCAGTCGCCATGCGCCACGCACCTCGTCCCAGATCGCGTGGCCGCCGCCATCCGGAAAGGTCGGCGCCGGCGGCCGCTCCGGATCCGCGAACAACTCGAGCCGCGCGACGCCCGCGGCGCCCGCGGTGGACTGGTGCTCGCCGAGTCGGATCGACAGGACGCTGGCGTCGTTGGATCGGACTGACGCCGTCAGGACTAGCCGATCCGGCCACAACGCGATGCGCAGTGCACCGGAGCCGGTCCACCGCCGCTGGGTCTCGTCCTCAAAAACAAGATCGTCGATGACGATGTGCTGCAAATAGCGGCCGCTCTCGATGACCCGCACGGGAAAATAGAGATCGCTACTCGGCCGCGCGTTGCGGCCGACACAGCGCCAGACTGTGCCGCCCTGTGACACGCGAAGGTCCAGCAGCGGGCTGGGCAGCTGCCGCAGCGCGTCGTCGTCGCCGGTGAGCACTGCGGATTTCTTCGCGGCGCTGGCGAACACCCCGGCGTGCAGCACGCGGAACGAGAGCGTGTCGATCACGAACCCGATCTTGCCGCTTTGAAAGCAGAGGACCTCTCGGTGGGGTTTCCACTCGGGCGCGCGGCGGACGTAGGGTGGGCCTTCCCGCCACCAAGCCAGCGAAAAGCCCCCGGCGGAGCTGTCGGCCCCGAAGGCCGCCGCCCACCCGGCGGCTCCCGCGAGAACCAGCCGTGCTAAGCCGGGCGGCAGGCGAGGTATCACCGGCGGATTGATTATGCCTTACGCCCGAGCCCGATCACTTGGCGGAGATACGTGAGGGATTTTTCGAGGTCGGCTTTCTGGAAAGCCTGCGTGGCGGCGGGGCGATCCTTCGGATCGGCAGGGGGAGTGAAGGCGACGGGGATTTTTTTTCCGCGTTTGGCGAGCGCCTCGAACTTCGCGAGCTTGTCAGGGCGCTTGTCGTAGTGCTGCCAGAACTCGGGCTGCTTGTATTTGAATTCCCGCGGCCCGCCCGAGATCGTCTCGATCATGATCGGGACGTTTGGGCAGAGCTGGGCCCAGCGCGCGGCGTATTTTTTCCAGTCGATGAGGCCGTCGCCGGCCGCGGTCCACTGCACGACCGCGCCGTCGGCTGTCTCCCAGACCATGTCGTCACGCAGGCTGGAGCAGATCGTGACGGGGCCGAGGGTCTCGAGCACGTCATGCGGGTCCTCGAGGGTCCAGGCGGCGTTGCCGGAGTCGATGTTGGCGCCGACAAAATCGCGGCCGGCGGCGTCGATGAGCTGGAGGAGCTCCCACGAGTGCATGTCCCCGGCGTGATTCTCGACGGCGATCTTCACGTCGGCGGACTTCGCGTCGGCGCGGCAGGCCTTGAGCACCGCGACGGTGTCGCGGATGCGCGCCTGGATGCCGCCCTCGGTCTTCCGATCGTCCATGTTGCCGAGGACGACGCGATAGACCGGCGAGCCGAGGGCCTTGGCCACGCGAATGCCTAGCCGCAGGTGCTCCTCGGCGGTGCCGCGGTTGGCGCGAAAGGTCTTTGACGTCGGGCAAATGCTCCAACCGCCGGCGTAGAGCTGCACGCCCGCGGCCTCGGCCTTGGCGCGCACGGCGCGGAGCGCCGTGTCGTCGAGGCTCTCGTAGGCGTCAAGGTCCGAGATGAGCAGCGTGTCGCATTTCAGTTTCGCTGCGTAATCGATGAGCGCGGGCGCCTTCCACTGCATGGCGCGGACGGCGAAGTTGTCGTAGCCGAGCGCGATTTTGGGCGCGCCGGATTTGGCGGCGGCGGCGAGGAGCGGGCGGACGGCGGTGGCAGCGGATGCGGCGGCGAGGCCGGCGAGGAAGGAGCGGCGTTGCATGAGGACGGGAAAAGACGGCGCGGAGTCGAAACCGTTTTTCCCGCCCGCGCCACCCCAATGTGGGTCGGCATCACGCCCGGCGGTTGCGCGAGGCGTGCCGCCGCACGGTCGGGCGCAACGTCCGACGCACCGGACGGGCCGCGTCCGCGCTCAGTTCAGGGCAGGAACGAGCAGATGTATTCGCACAGCCCGCTTTTCACCGCGATGGTGAAACCGCTGTTGGCGGGCACGTCGAAATACGTGCCGGCGCCGTAGGTGCGCGATTCCTTGGCGTCCTTCTGCGTGACGACGCACTCGCCCGCGACGATCTCCATGCGCTCGGCGGCGGCGGTGCCAAAGTAATAGGAGCCGGGGCGGATGAGGCCGAGGGTCTTCTTGGACTTGTCGGCGAGGAGCACGGTGTGGCTGACGACGTTGCCGTCGAAGTAGACGTTGGCCTTGGTGTGGACGGTGACGCCGGTGAATTCCTTGGGAAGGGGGGACATGGGAAAAAGGTCGATGCCGGGCAGCGGGCCGCGAGGCAAGCGCGGCTTTTTCCCGCTGAATTTCCAGTGAGGACCGGGTGAAATCGTCCGATCAAAAGGAGGTATGAAACTTCGAAACCTCGTCGCTGTGGGCCTCGTGCTTGCCGTGGTTGCGCGCAGCGCTACCGCACCCGCCGAGATCAGCGTCACAACCGCCACGAAGCTCGAGATTATGGCCGCGGGAAAATCCGCCGGCTCGGTCTGGCTGCGCGCGGGCGAGCGGTTGCAACTCGTGGAAGTCGAGGACTCGACCGCCATTGTGCACTACCGCAACCTCAAGGGGCGCGTTCCCCTGGGGCATACCGATGCCGTCAACCGTGTCGCGGTCCCCGCGACGGCTCCGTTGCTCACGGCGGCTGCCCCAAGCGCGAGCCTTGGGTCGGCGGTCGTGAGCAAGGGAGCCGCGTCGTCGGCACCCTACGTTCCGAGCGGAGCGATCGAGCGCGCGCTCGCGGGCAAGCTGGTCGCGCTGGAGAAGGCCGGGTTGCGCCCCCGGGCGACGGCGCGCCTCGCGGGCGCGAAGTTCTTCGGGATTTATTTCTCCGCGAGCTGGTGCGGACCGTGCCGCGCGTTCACCCCCGAGCTGGTCGACGCCTACGGCAAAATCCGCGCGCTCTACCCCGAGTTCGAGGTGGTGTTCGTGAGCAGCGACCAGTCGCCCGCCGAGATGACCGCCTACATGCGCGACGACCAGATGCCGTGGCCCGCGCTCGCGTGGGACGCCAGGAAAAGCACGCGTGACATCACGCGCTACGCCGGCAGCGGCATCCCGTGTCTCGTGCTCGTCGATGAAACGGGCAAGGTCCTCGCCGACAGCTACCGCTGGGGCCGCTACGTCGGCCCGAGCACGGTGCTCGACGACACGTGGAAAATCCTGCGCGAGTATCGGAAAAAGAATCCGCGGCCGAAGGGGTAAGCCACGGCGTTGGTCCTGGCCCGTCCCAATGTAGCGCAGAAATCTCAGGGAATCCGCAGCATCTTTCCGGCGGCGAAGCTGCGTTGATCGGGCAGCACGTCGGGGTTGGCGGCGACGATTTCGGGCCAGCGGCTGGGGGTGCCGTAGTAGCGTTCGGAAATTGAAGACAGCGTCTCGCCCGGCGCGATGCGGTGGGAGAAGGCGGGGCGGCCGGCGTTCGGATTTGTCGGCGCGACGGCGCGACTGGCGCGGAGCACGGCCTCGTGCGCGGCGGCATAGGCGGGCGCGGGCGAGCCGCGCAAGCGCGACGGCGCTGGCACCGGTGCAAAGGCGGGAACAACCGCCACGGGCGCGGGCTCGGCGGGGATCTTTTCGCGGAGTTCGTCGCGCTCGCGCGCGATTTGGGCGTAGGCGCGGAGGACGACGGCGAGTTTGTCGTCGTTGTCGGCTCGCGCCGTGGCATTGCGCTCGAGGTCCTCGCGGGTGGTGAGCGTGGAGGCGTGCTTTTCGAGCGCCGCCTTGTCGGCTTGGAGCTGGCGGACGCGGGTCTCCATCTCCTCCGCGACCTTGGCGCGGGTGCGCAGCCCGGCGAGCTCCTCGTTGGCGGAAGCGAGCTGCTGGCGGGCCTGCTGCGTGTCGCGCTTGGCGGCGTCGAGCTCCGCGGGATCGGTGCGCGGGACGATTTGCGCGAGGGCGAGGGAGGCGCGGAGGCGCAGAATCTCGGCGTCGAAGGCGGCTTGCTTCTTCTCCACCTCGCCGGCCGTGGCCTGGGCGGTGCGTTCCAGGATCGCGACTTCGTTCTGGAGACGCGCCGACTCGATCTCGGTCTTTTGCCGCAGGGCCTCGGCTGATGAAACGGCGGTGTCGCGCTCCGCCTTGAGGCGTTGTTGCACGGTGGAGGCCTCGACGGCGCGGATGGCGAGTTCTTCTTTCTCGGCCTGGAGCTGGCGGAGCCGGCCCTCGAGCTCGCGGGCGCGCGCAGCCTCCTCGCGCAGGGAAGCGATTTCCTGCGCGGCCGTCGTCGCCTGCTGCCGCGCATCGTTGGCGGCGCGTTGCGCGGCTTCAAGCTCGGCGGGCGGCACCCGCGGCATCGTCTCGGCGGCGGTCAGCGCGGCGCGTGTCTGGGCCAGCTCCGTGTCCCGCACGGCGAGGCGGGCCTCGAACTCGGTGATGGCGGTGCGGGCGGCGCGCTCGGCGATGGCCAGGTCGTTCTGGAGCCGCGCGTGCTCGGCCTCGGCCCGCAGGCGGGTTTCGTTGGCCGCGGCGTTGGCGGCGACGAGGGCGGACTTGGCCTCGCCCAGCTCGGCCCTCATGGCGGTGAGGGCCTTCTCAAGTTCGGCGAGGCGGCGGGCCTGTTCGTCGGCGTCGCCGGCGGACTTGGCGCCGGCGGCGGCGAGGGCGGATTTCTCGGCCTCGAGCTGGCGCGCACGGCCCTCGAGGTCGCGCGCGGCGGCGGCCTGTGCGGTGGCTAGCGCTTGGGCTTGTTCCAGCGCGGAGCGGGTGGCGGCAAGGTCGCGCTCCGCGGTGGCGGAGCGGGTGCGAAGGGCGGCCAGCTCCTGACCGGCGACGGCGAGTTCCTGCCGAGACTGCGCGGTCTCGGCCCGCGCGGCCGTCGCGATTTCGGCGGCGGTGCGAACTTCCTCCTGGAGGGCGGTCGCGCCGGCTTGGACGGTGGCGAGCTGTTTCGCGGCTTCGCTGCGGGCAGCGGTGAGCGCGTCACGGGTGGCGCTCAGCTCGCGGGTCGCGCCATCGGCGTGGGCGCGGAGGGCGGCGAGTTCCTGGCTGACGGAGGCGAGGTCCCGTTGGGACTGCGTGGCGTCGCGCTGCGCGGTCTCGGCGGTGGCGAGTGCGGCGCGGAGGCGGGCGCCCTCGGATTCATGCGCGGCGAGGCTGCGATCGGCGCGGGCATTGGCGGCCTGCACGTCCGCCTGCAGCGCGGAGACTTGCGTGCGGAGCGACGCGAGCTGCTGGTCGGCTTGCGCACGGGCGGCGGCGAGCTGTTTCGCGGTGTCGGTGCGGGCGGCGGCGAGCGAGTCGCGGGTGGCGGTCAGCTCGCGGCTGGCGCCATCGGCCTGGGCGCGGAGGGCGGCGAGTTCCTGGCTGGCGGCGGCGAGGTCCCGCTGGGCCTGCGCGGCGTCGCGCTGCGCGGTCTCGGCGGTGGCGAGCGCGGCGCGGAGGCGGGCGCCCTCGGATTCATGCGCGGCGAGGCTGCGATCGGCGCGGGCATTGGCGGCCTGCACGTCCGCCTGCAGGGCGGAGATCTGGGTGCGGAGCGCGCCGAGTTGCTGATCGGCCTGCGCGCGGGCGGTGGTGTGCGCGGCCTCGGCTTGGGCGGCGGCAT
The DNA here is from genome assembly GCA_016794665.1 of Opitutaceae bacterium. GTDB lineage: Bacteria > Verrucomicrobiota > Verrucomicrobiia > Opitutales > Opitutaceae > ER46. The sequence goes on along the minus strand of JAEUHB010000048.1, from coordinate 2,995 downwards.
CGCGCGCGGCGGCGAGCGCGGATTTGGTCTCCGCGAGGTCCTTTTGGGCGGAGCCGAGCTTGTCCGCGGCGTCCGAAAGTTCGCGGGCCTTGGCGTCGGTGCCGGCGGTGGCGGCGGCGAATTCAGCCGTGCGGGCGGCCAGGGCTGCGCGGGTTTTGCTTAGCTCCTCACCAGCGGTGGCGAGGTTGCGCTGCGCCGCCGCGACCTGCTCGCGGAGCACGGTGAGTTCGCGGGCTGCGGCGGCAGCTTGCTCACGCGCGGAGGACTCGGTGGCGGCGAGGGCGGCGCGAAGGCGGCCAGTCTCCTCCGCGTGCGCGGCGAGCGATTTTTCCACGGTGGCCTGCACGGCGCGCAAGTCGCTTTCGCGGGCGGCGAGCTGCGCGCGGACGGCCGCGAGATCGCGGTTGAGGGTATCGGTCGCGGCGGCGTTGCGGGCCTCGGTGGCGGCGCTTTCCTCGTTGCGCGAAGCAAGGGCGGCGCGGGCTTGCGTGGCCTCGTCGCGGGCGGCGGACAGGTCGCGGGCGGAGGCGGCGGCCTGCTCGCGGGAGGCGGACTCGGCGGCTGCGACAGCGGCGCGCAAGCGGCCGGTTTCCTCGGCGTGAACCGCGAGCGCTCTTTCGGCGGCTGCCTGCGCGGTGCGCAAATCCGCTTCGCGGGCGGCGAGCGCGGTGCGCATTTGCGTCGCTTCTTCGCGGGCCGTCGCGAGATCGCGGGCCGCGAGGGCGGCTTGCTCGCGGGCGGAGGACTCCGCAGTCGCGATTGCGGCGCGCAGGCGGCTCGCCTCCTCAGCATGGGCGGCGAGGGATTTTTCCGCCGCGGCTTGCGCGACGCGCATCTCGTTTTCGCGGGCGGCGAGCGTGGCGCGCGCCTGCGCGGCCTCGTCGCGGGCCGCGGCGAGTTCGCGCGGCGAAGCGGCGATTTGCGCGCGGAGGGCAGCGAGCTCCTGCGCGGCGGCGGCGAGCTGATCACGGAGGGCCTGAGCGGCCTCGCGCGCCGAGTTTTCGGCGGTGGCGAGCGAAACCCGAAGCCGGCCGGCCTCGCCCTCGGCGGCCGCTAGCCGCTCGTTGACGGAAGCGAGCGCGGCCTCGGCCCGAGTGCGTTCCTCGGCGTTGCGGCGGGCGTTGGCGCCCTCGATCTGGGCCTCGCGCTCGGCGACCGTGTGCTTGGCGCGGAGCGCGGCGAGCTGCGACTCGGCCTGGGTCCTGGCCTCGGCGGCTTGGGCGGCGGAGGTGGCTGCGACCTCAAGCGCGGACCGGGCCTGGGCCGCCTCGGCCCGCGCGGCTGCGAGGCGTTCCTCAAGCGCGCCGATCTGCCGTGCGGTGGCCTCGGCGCCGCCCGCCAGCTTCGTGTTGGCGGCGGCGAGTTCCCGGCGGGCGGCGTCGCGTTCGATGCCGGCGGCCGCCAGTTCGCGGGCGAGGGATTCGGCGCGGGCGGACAGCTCGGCGTGGCGCGCGGCATTTTGCTGCAGTTCTTGGTCCGCGGCGCGACGCGCGGTATCGGCCGCGGCCTTCAGCGCAAGATCGTGCGCGGCGATGGTCTCGCGCGCGGTCGCGAGGCCGGCCTGGGCCTGTGCGGCGGCCGCGCGGGCGCCGTCGAGCTCGGCCGCGCGTTGTGCAAGCGCCGCCTGGGCTTCGCGGAGCGCGGCCTGGGTGCGAGCGAAGTCGTCGCCGAGATCCGGCCGCGCCGCAAGCTGGGTGCGGAGGGCCTCGATCGTCTGCACGGCCTGGGCGAGGCCGGCGGCAAGCTGGGTTTTCTCACGCTCGGTGGAGTCGAGTTGCGCGCGCAGCTCGCGCGTTTCGTTACCGGCGGGAGTAGGGGTGGGCGCGGGCGCGTCGCCGCGCGCACCAGCCGGGGCGACGGCTGGGCGGAAATGCGGGCTCACCGCGCGCAGCGACTCCAGGCGGCGCCGAGCGGTTGCAAGCTGGTCCGTGGTGAGGAGGCGCGCGACGGTGTCGCGGCCGGCCGGCTCGGCGCCGGAGTCGGTTGCAAGTGCGAGCCACACGTAGGCCTCGACGAGTGCATCCGGCGCAGCCTGACGGCCTTGGCTGTAGGCGAGGCCGAGGTTGTAGACCGCGAGCGTCGTCGCCCGGTCGGGGGCGGAGGTTTTTTCGGCGGCGGTCGGCACGTCCGCCGCGACGAGCGGCAGCACAGCGGTGGCGGTAAAAAGCGCCAAACGGACAGGCGTCATGTAATCGCCGGAGTTGAGGAGTTGCGAAAGCCGAGTGCGACAAAAATCTGCAACGAATTTGCAGGCAGGCGCGCGAGGGTGGTGACGCACAACGCGCTTGGAATCGCCCGGTGCGCAGGCCACGGTTGCGACATCCCCATGAAAACCCCGTCGCTCCGCTCGGCATGCGTTCTGTTTTTCCTTTTGGCTTCCTCGGCTTTGTCGCCCGCCGCCGACCTTTTCGACGGCAAGTCCCTCGCCGGCTGGGAGGGCGATCTCAAGTGGTGGCGGGTGCAGGACGGCGCGCTCACCGGCGGCTCCTCGACCGAGAAGGTGCCGCGCAACTTCTTCCTCGCGACGACCAAGTCCTACCAGAATTTCGAGCTCACCCTAAAGCTGAAGCTCACTGGTGTGCCCAACACCGGCATGATCAACAGCGGCGTGCAGATCCGCAGCGTCCGCGTGCCGCAGGACACCGAGATGGCCGGTTACCAAGTCGACGCCGGCGACGGCTGGTGGGGCAAGCTTTACGACGAGTCGCGCCGCCGCAAAGTGATCGCCGTCCCCGCCGACGAGCCAGCTGTCAACGCCGCCGTCAAGAAAGGGGAGTGGAACGAATACCGTATTCGGGCCGAAGGCCCCCGTATCCGTGCTTGGATCAATGGCACACCTACCATCGACTACACGGAGACGGAGCCGACCGTCGCGCTCGACGGCCACATCGCGATCCAGATCCACAGCGGTGGCATCGCCACGGTCCAGGCGAAGGACATCCGCGTCACTGAACTTCCGCCCACGCCCGGTGCGCCCACATGGGCCAAGGTTGGC
>JAEUHB010000041.1 GCA_016794665.1 Opitutaceae bacterium | reverse complement strand
CCAGAGGGCGAGACGCACGGTGAGATCCTTCGTTGGCGAGGCCCGGAGGCCGACTTCGAAGGTGTCGTTCTTCGAGGCATCGAGCGGCTTGGTGCCGTAGGCCCCGGCGCCGGCGCCGATTTGAAACGAGCGGCCATAGCTCGCGTAGAGCTGCGCGGCCTTGTGCGGCTGCACCGACGCGCTGAGCTTCGGCTGCCAGATGGTGCCGTAGTCGAGGATCGGCGTGCGCGCACCGTTGGCGAGATTGCGGAACTCGCCGTCGAAGGAGTCCGCGCGGAGCCCGCCGACAACGCGCAACCACGGGGCCGGGCGCAGATCGGCGTTCAGGAAGCCGCCGGTGTTCTCGAGATCGAAGTGCTGGTTGCGCGTCGTGGCCGAGCGGACGCGGTTGAGGGTGGCGAAGCGCTGGCTGAGCGCGTCCTGATCGTGATACTCCGCGCCGGCATCGACGACCAGCGGGAGCGCGCCCGCGGAGGATTTCCAGCGCGTGGTAAGAGTGGCGCCGCTGTGCCGCTCGTCCTGATAACGCTCCTGTTGGGCGCCGGCCGCGGTGAAACGCACGAAACGGTGGCGCTGGACTTCGTGGCGGTAAATTTTGGCGGACGCGGTGAGGTCGGGGTTGAGCTGGGCGTCGCCGTGCAGGGAAAACTGGAGGTTGTCGATCATGCCGCCGTCGGTGTTGGAGTAGGACGGCGAGGCGCGCGGGGTGCGGCGTGAGTCGACCAAACTGAGGTAGCCGGGCGCATCCGCTTCAAAGCTATGCGTGCGTGCGCTCAGCCCCAGGCGCCAGCGTTCGTCGCGGCCTGTGTAGAACCATTTGCCGGCGAAGCTGTGCTTGCTGATTTCGGAGTGATCGCGATAGCCGTCCGACTGGCGGTAGCCGGCGAAGTAAGTCTGCGAAAAACCGCCGCGGCGGAACCCCGCGAGAGCCTGGGCATCGAGCGTGCCGAAGCCGCCGGCCATGAGCTTGAGCTTCTGCCCGGTGAAGATCTGGTGCGTGTGGATGTTGAGGGTGCCGGCGACGGCGTTGAGGCCGAAGCGCGGATCAGCGGTGCCCTTGACGACCTCGACGCGCTCGAACTCGAGCGGGAACACGGCGCCGAGATCGTTGTAGCCGTCGTTGAGATTGTGCGGGATGCCATCGACCACGAGGCGCTGGTGCGGCGAGCCGCCCTCGCCGTTGAAGCCGCGCATGGAGACATCGGCGGTGATGATGCCCTGGTTGAAGTCGGTGAGATAGACGCCAGGGATTTTGTTCAGCAGTTCCAGCGGGTAATCGACGGACTCGTTCTCGAGTTGGTCGGCGCCGATGACGGTGACGGACGTGAGCAGGTCGGCGGATTGCGCGCCGAACTTCGACGCCGCGACCTCATAGCGGCCGAGCGTGACGTAGGTGCCGTCGGGCGCGGCGGCGGGCTTGGCCGGGGCGTTTTGGACGGCCGCAGAGAGCGGCAGCGCGAGGGTAAAGACGAGCGCGAGCGAGCGCGCGTGGCGTTGCAGTGGTTGGATCATGGTCAGGGTGAAGGGTGATGTTTCGGACTGGGAAATTCAGGTTTCTGCACGGCGAAGCGTGAAGTGGGTGAACGCCGCGAGCCCGAAGGCTGTGGCGGCCAGCGCGGTGAGCGCCGGGCTCACGCGGGCGGCGACCGCGCGCATCGGCTCCTCGCGGAACGTGAAGGCCGGGACTTCGTCCCAGCCGGTGAACTTTTCCTTCTTCAGGATGCGCGGGTTGAAAAACGCGCGCAGCTCGGCGTGATGCGCCGCGGCCTGGCGCATGAACTCGCGGTGACGCGCGAGGCCGGTGCCGGCGGCGTCGGCAAAGGCCGCGTGGGCGAGCAGCGCGGGCGAAAGGAACGCGAGCCTTGCCACGAGCGCCTGCTGGTCCGCGAGCCGGGCCTCGTAGCGGGCGAGGACGGGCGCGAGGGCGCGATCCAGTTGCTCGTTCGTGATGAAGCGAATCTCGGAATACTCGGTCGCGGCGCCCGGCTTCGGCGCGAACTCGGGATGGTCCTCGTAGTAGGCGGCGAGGTGCCGGCTGGTCTGCGCGGCGATCTCGTCGGTCGCGGCGCGCAGCGCGAGAATTTGCCCAAGGCGCGAGGGGACGGGGTGCAGGGTCTTGACGGCGAGGTTGATGCCCGCGGGCACGAGCACGACGAGGCCCAGCCAGAGCGAGGCGAGGACGAGGGCGTGCGTCGCCGCGCTGCCCCGGCGGGTCGCGACCGCGGCGCTCACCGCGAACCAGAAGGCGCCATACGCGAAGGCGACGGCGAGCCACAGGGCGAGGCGCCCGGCAGCAGCGGACGAGGAGACCAGAAGAAACCCGGCGGCGAGGGTGACGAGGAGAACGACGACCAGCAGCGCCCGCGGGGCGAGGCGGCCCGCGACGAAGGCGCGCAGCGTGAGCGGTTGCGCGAGCAGGAGCGGCAGCGTGCCGCGTTCGCGCTCGCCGGCGAGGAGCCCGAAGGTGAGCGCGATCACGAG
>JAEUHB010000030.1 GCA_016794665.1 Opitutaceae bacterium | reverse complement strand
GCCGACGGCACGGCGCCGCGCCTGCGGCTGCGGGCGACGGCGCACGAGGACGGCTGGTATTCGTTCGGCTACACCGGCGCGCCGGAATGCGCGCCCGCCGACGCCGACGAACTCTGGCAGCCGCTCATCTACAACGAGCGCCGTTTCCCGCACGAGGCGTTCCTCGAGGCCGCGTATCGCTGCCCGCTGCCGACGACGCTCGTCACGCGCGGCGGCGTGACGACCGGCGTGCTGGCGGATCCGGCGGAGTATCCCTTCCAGCCGCTCCCGAATTTCGCCAACTCCCGCTTCGGCGTCGCGCTGCGCAATGCCCGCGGGCTCGCGCAGCCCATGCTGTTCGCGCCGCTGCTGGGCGGCGCCGGCTCGCGGATGAAGGCGGGCGAGACCCGCGAGTTCGTGCTGCGCCTCGTCGTGGCAAAGGCGAGCCTCTCCGCCACCTATGAGCGCGCGGCCCGGTCGCTCTACGGCTTCGCCGACGTGCGGCACAACGCCCTCGGTTCGCTGAACGCCACCTTCGAGCGCATGCTCGAGTTCGGCCTCAGCGACTACGCGAAGTTCAACGCCGACCTGCGCGGCTTCGCCTACGACACGGATGTGCCCGGCGCCGTGAAAAATGTCTCCGCGCTCCACCCGCTGGGCCTCGCCCTCGTCACCGACCGCGCCGAGATCTACACGAAGCTGGCGCGGCCGCTGATGGAGTTCTTCGTGTCGCGCGACCGCTTCCTCTTCACCACCGACCCCAAGGTGAAGGGCCAGTCGGCCTCGTCCCGCCTCGGCGGCCTCGGCGCGCCGCTGACGGAGTATGCCAACCTCTACGCGATGTCCGCGCGGCGGACGCCCTTCTTCCGCACCGCCGCCGAAGGGCTCTTCGGCCAGGACCGCGTGCTCAACCTCGAGGGCAAGATCCGCGGCGACAACTGGTCCAACGCGCTCGCCCTCTACCGCGCCACCGGCGAGCGGCGCTGGCTCGATCACGCCGTGCGCGACGCCGACGCGTATCTGGCCCGCCGCGTCGCCGTGCGCCCCGCCGACTACGCCGATCCCGATTCGCGCGGGCTGTTTTTCTGGACGGCGTTCACGCCGCAGTGGATCGAGCTGTTCGAGCTCTATGAAGAGACGCGCGAGGCGCGCTTCCTCGCCGCCGCGCACCGCGGCGCGCGGGACTACGCGCAGTTCGTGTGGCTCGCGCCGCGGATTCCGGACGGCGACGTGCGCGTGCATCAGGACGGCCTTGCGCCCGCCTACCGCAGCGGCCCGCGCTTCCCGCGCATCAAGGCCGAGCCCGAGACCGTCCCCGCGTGGCGCACCTCCGAGATCGGGCTCACGAGCGAGTCGGCGCCCACCAGCAAGGGCGCGCGCGGGATCTTCCTCGCGTGCTACGCCCCGTGGATGCTGCGCCTCGCCGCGCTGACGAACGATGCGTTTCTTCACGACATCGCCCGCTCCGCGATCATCGGCCGCTACACGGATTTCCCGGGCTACCATCTCAACACGGCGCGCAACACCGCCTACGAGAAGCCCGGCTTCGCCCGCCGCGGCAAAGACGAGCTCAACTCCACGACCTCGATCCACTACAACCACATCTGGCCGCACCTCGCGCTGCTGCTCGACTACCTCGTGGCGGACGCGTTCGCGAAGTCGCGCGGGCAAATCGATTTTCCCGGCCGCTACGCCGAGGGCTACGGCTATCTCCAGCAGCGCGTCTTCGGCGACCGCCCGGGCAAGGTCTACGACGAGACGGGCCTCTACCTGTGGATGCCGCGCGGCGCGGTGTCCGTCGATCATCCGGAACTCAATTTCGTGTCGGCCCGCGGTGCCGCCAAAGTCGCGATCGCGCTCACCAACCAGTCGAAGTCCGCAGTGAGAGCGCACGTGACGCTCGCGCGGGAGCGCGTCGCGCTGGCCCCGGGCGCCGACGCGAAAGTGACCGTGTGGGAGAACAACCGGCGCGTCCGCGAGGAACCCTTGGCCGCCGACGCCCGCATCGCCGTCGACGTGGCGGCGGAGGGCATCACGACGTTGATCGTCAGCGGTGTGACGCCGCGCGTGGAGTTTCAGGATCAGATTCTCGGCCGCGCCGCGGGCTTGCCCCCGCAAAGTGTCGTGGACCTCGGCTGGCGCGGGGCGCGCGGGGTCGTGCTCGCGTTCGGCGCGGGCGACCTCACCAGCGCCTACGTCTATGTGCCCGACTTCGAGCGCACGGTGCGGCGCTGCACGGTGCGTTTTCGCCAAGGCGACGGGGAAGTCCGCACGCTCACGGACGGCGCCTATCCGTTTGATTTCACGCTCCCGGTAGCGGGCGACGCGCCGCTGGAATTTTGGTTTGAAGTGCAGGCGGCGGACGGTGCGACCGAGAAATCGCCCGTCGGCCGTCTGCTCCTGCGATAGACTCGACCCGCAAAGATCTCCCGCCGCATGCCCGCCTCCAGCCCATCCCCTGCTTCCGCCTCCGCTCCGACTCGTCGCCGGTTTCTGGCGACCGGGGCCGCGTTTTCCTCCGTCTTGATCCTCCCGCGCGGCCTGCGCGGCCAGGGCACGCGCTCGCCCAACGAGCGCCTGCGCATCGCGCAGGTCGGCGTGGGGGGCCGCGGCGGAGCGTCGCTCGCGGGCCTGGCCGACGAGCAGTTCGTCGCGCTCTGCGACGTCGACGAGAAGCGCAGCCGCGCCGGCCTCGGCGGTGGCGGCAAGAAGGCGTCACCCACCGCCGAGCGGCTCAAGGACGCGAGGTGGTTCAAGGACTTCCGCGTGATGTTCGAGCAGATGGAGGACAAGATCGACGCCGTGGCGATCGCGACGCCGGACCACATGCACTTCCCGATC
>JAEUHB010000013.1 GCA_016794665.1 Opitutaceae bacterium | reverse complement strand
GTCCACGTCTCGCTCGCCGGTCCCGCCGATCCGGAGAACTGGACGCAGGAGGACGACGTGCTCGACACGTGGGCCTCGTCGTGGCTCTGGCCGTTTGCGACGATGGGCTGGCCCGACGCCGACAAGATGAAGGCGCAGGACCTCGATTATTTCTACCCGACCAACACGCTCGTGACCGGGCCTGACATCATCTTCTTCTGGGTCGCCCGCATGATCATGGCCGGCCTTGAGTTCATGCGGCCGGGCGAATCGATCGAGCGGCGCATTCCGTTCAAGCACGTCTATTTCACCGGCATCATCCGCGATCAACAGGGCCGCAAGATGTCGAAGTCCCTCGGCAATTCGCCCGACCCGCTCGACCTCATCGAGAAATACGGCGCCGACGGCCTCCGCTTCGGCATCGTGTCGATCGCGCCGCAAGGGCAGGACATCCGCTTCCAGGAAGACCGCATCGAGAGCGGAAAGAACTTCTGCAACAAGCTCTGGAACGCCTGCCGCTTCCGCCAGATGAGCGGCGCGGCCGGCGACAACACCTCCGTCGTGGCCATCGTGTCGCGCCTCGAGCCCGCGAAATTCGACGCCGACGACCACGCGATCCTCGATCGCATGCTCTCGGCGACGCGCGAGGTGAACCGTTGCTTCTACGAGTTTGAGTTCAGCGCCGCGGTGCAGGCGCTCTACGGATTTTTCTGGAACGACTTCTGCGACTGGTATGTGGAGGTCTCGAAGTCGAAGCTCCAGGATCCCGCGACGAAGGCCAACTGCCTCGCGATCCAGGACCTCGTGCTGCGGCAGACGCTGCTGCTGCTGCACCCGTTCATGCCCTTCATTACCGAGGAACTCTGGCACCAGCTCGGCTACGGCCCGGAGGGCGAGTTCATCGAGGAGGTCGAGTTGGAGAACGCCTCGCAGATCGCGACCGCCTCGGTCGCGCATGGCCTCACGCTCGATCGCGCCGCCGTTGCCTCGGTGGAGAAGCTCAAGGCCTTCATCTCGCAGACCCGCACGCTGAAGGCCGAGCATAACGTCGCCAGCCGCCGCGACGTGAAGCTCATGGTCATCGCCGCCGACGCCGATTGGGCGGTCCTCGCCGCCAACCTCGCGAAGCTCACGCGCCTCGCCGGCGCCGCCGAAATCACGCGCCAACAGAAAGTCGACGGCGCGCCCGCGGCCGTCACGCCGCTCGGCACCGTTTATCTCGATCTCTCCGGCACCGTTGATGTCGGTGCCGAGAAAGTCCGCCTTGCGAAGGAACTCGAGCAAATCACGAAGCACGTCGCCGGCACCGAGGCGCGGTTGTCGAACGAAGCGTTCGTCAGCAAAGCCCCGCCCGCCGTCCTCGAAGGCGCCCGCAAGCAACTCGCCGATCAAAAGGCGAAGCGCGCGGAGCTGGAGCGGTTGCTGAAGGCGTTGGGGTGACCGACAAAACCCGTGCGTTGGCCGCGGCCCAGTTTCGATTTTCGTAAACACTGGCGCCTTGGCGTAGCTATGGTCGTGGTTGGCGGCTCTTTGGGCGCCACTCATTTCTTTCCGCTTTCGGAGGAGCGATGGTGGAGTCTGGTCGTTTCCTGCATGGGCAGTGCGTTCGCCGCCGCTTTTGTCCATGTATCGTGGTTTGGCGCAGCAGCCGCCGTGCGTGTTGCGGATTGGCCGAGTTTTTGGAGGAGAACTTGGGCTTTGGTTTCCGCGAGTGCCATTCGAGGCGTCGTGCTAGGCTGCGGTGTATTCGCGTTATTGGTGCTGAGCAATGGAATGCTCAGCACCGAGCAATCCTATCGAGTCGATGGCATGGTCGTCGGGAAGCAAAGGCACTCATCGCGCTCCGGAGGATCATATTCAGTCGATGTGCGTGAGCCGCTGGGTGGCGGGACGTTTCGCGTCCGTGTTCAAGCTGTGGGCTACGATCTCACACAGATGGGCCAAATTTGGCCGTTGAATCTAAAGGGTGGAAAATGGGGATGGACGTTTATGGAGCGATAGCCCCGTGGGCTCTGGAAAAGCCGCGATAGAATGCGGCGTTGCCGTGCGGACCGGCGGCCGAATCGACCGCAAGCGGGCTCCTGCCTTGCGAGCTGGAAGAGGTTTCGTTTGCTTCCGGGCATGCCTCCAATTCCCCGCATCCTCGCCTTTTCCGGCAGCGCTCGCCGCGAATCGTTCAACGCCCGCCTGCTCGCCAACGTCGTGACTGCCGTGCGCAGTGCGGGCGGCGAGGTGAGCGTCGTCGATCTGCGCGAATTGGCGCTGCCGCTCTACGATGGCGATCTTGAGGACAGCGCGGGCCTGCCGAAGGGCGCGCAAAAACTCGTGGATTTGATCGACACGCACGGCGGGCTCCTCGTCGCTTCGCCGGAATACAATTCGCAGATGACGCCACTGCTGAAGAACGCGATCGATTGGTGCACGCGTGCGGACGAGAATCCGTTTCGCGGCAAGGTCGCCGCGGTCGTCTCGGCGTCGCCGGGCGCGTTTGGCGGAATCCGCTCGATGACGCTCGCGCGCCAGTTCCTCACGCACCTCGGCTGCCACGTGATCCCGACGCAGTGCGTGCTGCCGCACGCCGACAAGGCCTTCGATGAGCAAGGCGCGCTGAAGGACGAGCGTTCGCGCAAAGCCGCGCAGGCGGTCGCGACCGAATTGGTGCGCGTGACGACGCGGCTGGCGGGGTAAAATGCGGAGGTTTGGTAGCCCGCTTCGTGAGAAGCGGGATTTTTCCGAGAGATTAAGCGACGTCGTCCCGCTTCTCACGAAGCGGGCTGCCTCAACGGGCATCGGAATCCTTGACCGGCTCTACGCCGTAGATACGGTTGCGCCATGAAAACGTCCGTCGCCCGCTGGGGAAACAGCCTTGCCCTCCGTATCCCGCGCGGGCTGGCGAGCAAGTCGCGTCTCGCGGAAGGAGTTGAAGTCGAGCTGGCCGCCAAGGCCGATGGATTTGTGGTTCGCCGCAGCGAGCCCGCTTTCGATCTGTCGTCGTTGTTGGCGGACGTTCGTCCGGCGAACTTGCACAAGGAAGTTTCGGCCGGAGCGGCGCGCGGGCGGGAGGCATGGTGAGATGAGGGGCCGCGTGCCGGATCGCGGAGACTTGGTCTGGCTGGATTTCCAGCCTCAAACCGGTCACGAACAAGCGGGCCGCCGGCCGGCGCTGGTGCTTTCGCACCGGGCTTACAACAGCAAGGTTGGGCTCGCGGTGTTCTGCCCGATCATGAGTCAGGTGAAAGGGTATCCCTTTGAGGTCGCCGTTAATGTGGCCGGCCTCATGGGCGTGGTCCTCGCCGACCAGGTCAAGAGCCTCGACTGGCGGGCGCGCCGGGCCGAACTGATCGCCGCGGCGCCAGCGGAGTTGCTGGCCGAGGTGATTGCGAAAGTGCGCGCGGTCATCGACTGAGCCGCGGTGGTTTGCCAGCCCGCTCCGTGAGAAGCGGGACGACGTTACTTGCCGTTTCGGAGAATCCCGCTTCTCACGAAGCGGGCTACCGGAAGGGCCAGCGGGCAGGGGACCCGGCTTCGCGCAAGGCTTCGCCGAGGCGCGGCGCCCGCCGCTACGCTGAGGTGTGCTTAACTCGCCGCCGGTGTCGGCGCTTTCTTGTTCGGCAACGCGCGCGTCGCGACCTCGTGCTTCAGTTTCGCGAGGTAGGCGTCGGCGGTCATCACGCCTTCGTCGCCGCGGGCGCGGCTGCGGACGGAGACGCTGTTGGCCTCGGCTTCCTTGTGGCCGATGACGAGCGTGTAGGGGACCTTGTCGAGCTCGGCGCGGCGGATCTTGGCGCCGAGTTTGTCGGAGTGCTCGTCGAGCGTGGCGCGCAGGCCCTCCGCCTTGAGGCGCGTGAGGTAGGCGTGGGCGTAGTCGTTCAGCTTGTCGCTGATCGGGACGATGCGCACCTGCTCGGGTGCGAGCCACGCGGGGAAGTCACCGCCGAAATGCTCGATGAGCACGCCGCAGAAACGCTCCATCGAGCCGAACGGCGCGCGGTGGATCATCACCGGACGGTGCGCGGTGTTGTCGGCGCCGATGTAGCTGAGGTCGAAACGCACCGGGAGGACATAGTCCACCTGCACGGTGCCGAGCTGCCACTCGCGGCCGATCACATCCTTGATCACGAAGTCGATCTTGGGGCCGTAGAACGCGGCCTCGCCGGGCTCCTCGGTGAACGGCACGCCGAGGGTCTTCGCGGCCTCGCGGCACGCGGACTCGGCGGCGTCCCACTTCGCGGGATCGCCGGTGAACTTGCTGCTGTCGGGATCGCGGAGGCCGACGCGCACGCGGTAGTCGTGCATGCCGAGCGTGGTCAGGACCGTTTTCACGAGCGAGAGGCAGCCGAGCACTTCCTGCGCGACCTGCGCCTCGGTGCAGAAGAGGTGGGCGTCGTCCTGCGTGAAACCGCGGACGCGCGTCATGCCGTTGAGTTCGCCGCTCTGCTCCCATCGATAGACGGTGCCGAACTCCGCGAGCCGCACGGGCAGGTCGCGATACGAGTGCGGCTGCGAGGCGAAGATCTTGATGTGGTGCGGGCAGTTCATCGGCTTCAGCATGAAGCCGTCGAGGAGCTTGTCCGCGTCCATGATGCGGTTCTTCGCGATCACTTCCTTGCCGGCGCGACGGTTGATCTCGTCGGCGAATTGCTGCGACACGCCCTCGAGCCGCGCCGTGAGATCGGCGCACGAGCAGCCTTCGGTCGCGGCCTGCGCGAGCGCCTCGGGCTCGGCAAACGCGGTGAACTGCGACTCCTTGTAGTAGGGGAAGTGGCCGCTGGTCTTGTAGAGCGTGAGCTTGCCGATGTGCGGCGTGAAGACCTGCGAGTAGCCCTGCTTGCGCAGCTCCTCGCCGATAAAGGTCTGCAATTCCTGGCGCACGATCGAGCCGTTGGGCGTCCAGAGGATCAGGCCCTGGCCGACATCCTCGTCGACGTGGAAAAGTTTCAGCTCCTTGCCGAGCTTGCGGTGATCGCGGGCCTTGGCCTGCTCCATCCGGTCGAGGTGCTGCGTGAGCTCCTCCTTCGAGGGAAACGCCGTGCCGTAGATGCGCTGGAGCTGCTTGTTCTTCTCGTCGCCACGGTGGTAGGCGCCCGCGATGGAGAGGAGCTTGAACGCCTTCAGCTTCGCCGTGTAGCGCACGTGCGTGCCGGCGCAGAGGTCGGTGAACTCGCCGTTGGTGTAGAACGAAATCTTCTCGCCCTCCGGGATGTCGGCGAGGCGCCCGAGTTTGTAGCGCTCCTGCTTCATCTGCTTGATGATCGCGACGGCCTCGTCGCGGGAGACTTCCTTGCGGTCGAAGCGCTGGTTCTCCTCGGCAATCTTCTTCATCTCGACCTCGAGCTTCGCGAGATCGTCGAGCGTGAGCTTATGATCGAGATCGATGTCGTAGTAGAAGCCGGTGTCCGTGGGCGGGCCGATGTCGAGCTTGGCATTCGGAAAGATGCGGAGGACGGCGGTCGCCAGCACGTGCGAGCACGAGTGGCGAAGTTCTTCGAGCGGAGACATCGGCATGGTGTGTAGGTGTTGCGGTCCTGCCTACGATTGCAGGGCCAGAACCGACAAGGCCGCCGCGAAAAGGCGCGGGTGTCAATTCCGCTGCGGGGCGAGGGTGGGGGCGGCTTTTTTTCGTTGTCATTGCGAGGAGCGGAGCGACGAAGCAAT
>JAEUHB010000009.1 GCA_016794665.1 Opitutaceae bacterium | reverse complement strand
GGCCTGCATGAAGGCGTAGATGATCGTCGAGCCGACAAACTTGAAGCCGCGGGCGAGAAGATCCTTCGAGAGCGCGTCGCTCTCGGGCGTGCGGGTGGGCACACCCTCGCGATTGCGCGGGCGGTTCACGATCGGGCGGCGATCGGGGACGAAGCTCCAGAGGTAGCGGTCGAACGTGCCGAACTCCTTTTGCACGGCGAGGAACGCCTTGGCGTTGCCGATGGCGGCGGAGATTTTCAGGCGGTTGCGCACGATGCCGGCGTCGGCGAGCAGGGCGGCGACTTTCTTTGCATCGTAGCGCGCGACTTTCGCGGCGTCGAAATTGTCGAACGCGCGGCGGTAGTTTTCACGCTTCGCCAGAATCGTGGACCAACTGAGGCCGGCCTGGGCACCCTCAAGGATGAGGAGCTCGAAGAGCGCGCGGTCGTCGTGCTGCGGCACGCCCCACTCGGTGTCGTGGTAGGCGAGGTCGAGGGCGTTGGTGGGCCAGGGGCAGGGTTTCAGGCGGGGCATGGGTTGAGAGTTGAGGGTTGAAAGTTGAAAGAAGGACGGCGCTGGGAGGCTGGGGCTTTCAACTTTCACCTTTCAACTTTCAACTTCGCAAAGCGGCCGCTAGGCCTCGCGGCGAATGAACCGCACGGATCGGCTCGTCGCGATGGTGATGCACCTGCAAGGCAGGCGGCTCGTGCGCGCGGAGGACATGGCGGGGCATTTCTCCGTGAGCGTCCGCACGATCTACCGCGACATCGCGGCGCTGGGCGAGGCGGGGGTGCCGATCGCGGGCGAGGCGGGCGTGGGCTACTCGCTCGTGAAGGGCTATCACTTGCCTCCGGTGATGCTCACGGCCGACGAGGCGGCGGCGCTGTTTGTCGGCGGCGAGATGGTGCGGCGATTCACCGATGCCTCGCTCAGCGCGGCGACGGATGCGGCGCTGGACAAGCTGCGTGCGGTGCTGCCGCGCGATCGGCAGGAGCACGTCGAGCGTCTGGCGCGGCAGACGGTGGTGCTCGGTCGGCGCGGCGACATCAAGACCGACCCGGCGGCGCAACCCTGGTTGCTGGCCGTGCAGCGCGGCGTGGCGCAGCGGCGCGTGTTGCGCCTCTCTTATCGCGGTGCGGGGCGCACGGAGGAGACGCAGCGCGAGGTGGAGCCTCTCGGCGTGGTGTTCTACGGGGGCGCGTGGTATCTCGTGGCGTGGTGCCGGCTGCGGCGCGATTACCGGCACTTTCGCACCGACCGCATGCTGAGGCTGGAGATGCTGGCGGAGACGATTCCTGCGCGGCCGGATTTTTCGCTGAGCAAGCATCTCGACGAGCAGATGGACCGGAGCGAAATGCTTCCCGCGCGGGTGTGGTTCACGGCGCGCGTGCAAGAGCGGGCGCGCAGCGAGAGCTACGCGACCCTGGTGGAGGAGAAGCGGCGCGACGGCGGCGCGGAGTTTTCGCTCTACACCTACTCAATCGAGTGGCTCGCGCGCTGGCTGCTGGCGTTTGGCCGCGACGCGGAGGCGATCGAGCCGGCGGAGTTGCGCGAGCTCGTGCGCGCGGAGGCGGCGGAGATTGTGAAGCGGCATGGGCGGCGGCGCGCCGAAAAATAGTTCTGGCCGGAAGCGACGCAGAAGGCGGCAACCACTGATGGATTTCGCCAAGGGCGAAATCTGAGTAAGGTTGCTTCGGCTAATCGCCTTCGCCTCAAGGTTGGGACCCGCTAATCGCGAGTGGTGGAACTGAAGGAGCGATCGTTCTTCGGCTGCGATGAGCAGCTGCCCAAGTTTTGCGCCGGAGCCGATTAGGTGGAGGCACTGAAACAAGATCTCGCCCCTGGCAAAATCCATCAGTGGTCAATGTGCCCGGCGATGACATTCCTGAAACAGCCGTGGTGGTATCGGCGGTGTCGCTCCTGACAGCACGTTGTCACAGGGCGTGGTAGGGTGGAGCGAACACCCACCACACCCATGATTCGCATCAAGGAAATCGCCTTCACCGGCTATCCCGTCACCGACATCGCGCGCGCCCGCCGCTTCTACGAAGGGCTGCTCAACCTGAAGGTCACGATCCAGTTCGAGCACGAAGGCCGGCACTGGATCGAATACGACATTGGGCCCGCCACGCTGGCGATCTCCAACATGTCGGCGGAAAAGTGGAAGCCGTCGCCCGACGGGCCGGCGGCGGCGCTGGAGGTCGAGGACTTCGACGCCGCGATCGCGACGCTGCGCGCGGCGAACACGACGATCTACCTGGAACCGATGGACAGCGGCGTGTGCCGGCTCGCGGTAATCGGGGATCCGGATGGGAACTCGCTCGTGATCCATCAGCGGAAATCGTCGTGAGGGCGAGCGATGCCGTTTGGTCCAGCCTCGCCGGGCTGTTGCTGCGGCGGGGAGTGAGCGAGCGGAACGGCGGCGTGAATGGAGCCGCGGCGCCCTCGCCGCGGACGGAGCGCCGTGCAACGAGGCGAGGGCGCCTCGCCCCCAGGAAAATCAGCGACGAGCCGGACCGCAAAAAAGCCGGGCTCGTGGGAGCCCGGCTCGTGGGAGGGAAATCGTCCTGCCCGTAGTTACTGCGTCTTGAGGTAGGCGACGATGTCGGCGACGTCCTGGGCGGTGAGCCCGAGCTGTTCGGCGCTGAGCATGAGCGAACGGCCGAGCGGCTGGCGGCTCGCGATTTTGCCCGACGGGATCATCTGGGTGAGGCCGCCCATGGATTGGATGATGACAGGGTTGCCCGCGCTAAGGACGATGCCGTGGACCTCGCCGGCGTTGTTGGCGAGCTTGACGTTGGTGCCGTCGAAGCCGTGCGCGATGTCGGCGGAGGGATTCACGATCGCGTTGATGACGACCTCGGTGGTCTGGCCCTTGGCATAGCCGGTGAGGGCCGGGCCGTAGTCATTGCCGGCGGCGCCGACGCGGTGGCAGAGGAGGCAGGCCTGCGCCTTGGTGGCGCCGGCGGTGGCGTTGCCCTTGAGCTTCGCGATCTCGGCGGCCGCGGGGAGCTTGGTGGGCGCGGGCTCGGGCACAATGCTCGGGGAGACGGAGACGGTGGCGGGATCGTAGAGGCCGCGGGACTTGAGCTCCGTGTCGATGCCGGCGTCGGGCCAGCGGAGGTCCTTGTAGTTCATGAGCCACCACATGGCGTGGGCCTTGGTCATGCCGGCGGACTTCTGGGCGACGTCGACGAGCGCCATCGCGGAGGTCTTGGTGGGGATGAAGCCGAGCGCGGTCACCGCGGCGAGCCGGTCCTTCTCGGGCAGAGAGGCGGCGGCGGCGCGCGCGGCGAAAGCGCCCTCGGCGCCGGCGGGCGTGAGGCGCCAGATGAGGTTGGCGTAGCTGGCGGGCCATTTCGCGGCATCGGCGCCGGGGGCCTGTTTGGCGAGGGCGGCGTAGATTTCCTTTTCCTTGCCGGTGCAGCCGGTGCCCCAGGCCTCGAGGTAGGCGCGGTCCTTGCCGTCGTAACCCTTGGCGAGCGCGAGCAGGAGATCGCGGGCGCCGTCGAAGCCGACGTCGCGCAGCGCAATCGCGGCCTCGCGGCGGACGGCGGGGGACGAGTCGTTCACGAGCGTGCGCGTGTGCTCGAGCACGCGGTGGTTGGCACGGCGCAGGGCGCGGAAGGCGGCGATGCGCAGCATGGGGTCGCTGTGCTTCAGCTGCGCCTCGACTTGCGCGAGGCCCTGCGGGCCGAGGTGCGCAAGCAGGAAGACGGCGCGGCCGCGCACGAACTGGTTGTCGTCCTTCAGCAGCGCGGAGACGGCGGGGATGGACGCGGCGCCGGCCTCGCGGAGCTTCATGAAGCCGAGCGCGCGCACGTGGACGGCGGGATTCTTCAGCGCGGCGATTTGGCCGGCGGTGGTGGTCAGGTCGATCTTGGGTGTCGTGAGTTTCTTGCCCTTGGGCGTGATCCGGTAGATCGCGCCGGCAAAGCTCGAGTCGAGCGCGGCATGGCCGCCGGTGCGCGGGTCGAACCAATCTGCGACGTAGATCGCGCCGTCGGGGCCGACGGCGACATCGGACGGGCGGAACCACGTCTTGAAGTCCTCGGCGCGCATGCGCCCCCGCATGCCGTCGATGCCGGCGAGGTCCTGATCCTTGTTGGTGGTGAGAAACGCAAAGCGCTCGAGCTTGTAGCCGGCGCCGTCGGGCTTGGGCAGGTAGCCGAAGACGATGTTGCGCGAGGTCTCGCAGCTCAGGAGCGCGCCGCGCCACTTGGCGCCGAGGGCGTCGCCCTCGTAGAACACGATGCCGGTGGGCGCGCCGTTGCCGTAGACGTCGCCGGCGGGAATGGTGCCGGGATCATCCTGCCGCCACTCGGCGATCTGGGTGGTTTGGCCGGGGCGGCGGTCGGCGCCCCAGGCGCGCTTGCCGTCGCGGGAGGCGAAGCCGAAATTCCCGTATTCCTGCATGAACGAGGTGCGCGCGGCGGGCGGGTCGTCGTTGTCGTTGTGGAAGACGTCGCCGAAGGAGGTGATCGTCTGCTCGTAGCTGTTGCGGAAGTTGAAGCCGATGGGCTCGACCTGCGTGCCGTCGGGATTCATGCGGTAGGCGGTGCCGCCAATCCAGACGTGGCCATCGTCGCTCTTTTCTCCGGCGTATTCCGGCGGCCGGCGCTCGGTGATCGCGATGCCACCGCCGCTGCGGCCGCCGTCGTAGGGGCTGCCGACGCGGAACGTCTTGCCCGACTTGTCGGTGAAGTAGGCGCCGCAGTTGCCGTGATTGAAGTAGAGCTTGCCGTCGGGGCCGAAGGTGACCGAGTGCAGCGAGTGGTCGTGATTGCGGCCGTCGAAGCCGGTGAGGAGCACCTCGCGCTTGTCGACGGCGGGATCGAACTTTCCGTCGCGATTCACGTCGGTGTAGACGATGATGTCGGGCGTGTTGGCGACGTAGATTTTGTTGTCGATGACGGAGACGCCGAGCGGGGCGAGCAGGGCTTTTTCCTGCACGAAGACGCTGCTCTTGTCGGCGACGCCGTCGCCGTTGGTGTCCTCGAGGATCATGATGCGATCGCCCTCGGGGTCCTTGCCGTTGTGGCGGCGGTAGTTGTAGGCCTCGGCGAGCCAGACGCGGCCCTGCGCGTCGATGTCGAGGTTGGAGGGATTGCGAAACATGGGCGTGCGGGCCCAGAGCTTGACCTCGAGGTCATCGGGCAGCGCGAACATGCCTGGCGGGATGAAGGCCTGCGGCGGGTCGATGGGCGTCTGCGGGGGCGCCTGCTTGGCTGCGGCGGGGGCGTCGCCCTGTTTTTTCTTCTGGCCTTGGGCCAGCGCGGCGGCGGGGGCGAGGACTGCGACCAGCACGCAGACGGCGCGCTGGAATGAGGCGGGGAAGGAGATCATCGCCGCGAAGAAAGACAACGCGGCGGCGGGTGGCAATGACGGGTTTTGGGAGCGAACGCCGAGGGCTGTCTAGCTTGAGGCCATTTTGACCAATTCCGCCGTCGCCGGCACGTCCTTGATGATTTGCGCGGGCTCGGGGCCGACGCCGAGGTAGCGGAGGTTGGGGAGTTGGGCGGCGGCGGGCCACGCGTGGCCTTCGTAGGCGACGTCGAGCGTCGCCTTCATCATCGCGGCAACGTAGCGCTGGGCGTTCTTCGGGAGCGCGGCGAAGTGGCGGATCTGCGAGATGTCCTCGGCCCAGCCGGCGTGCTGCGTGTAGACGGGTCGCAGCGCCTTGCGCACGGCTTCGTTGCGCGGGACGTGGCGGATGATTTTACCCGCGGCATCCTGATACGACGTGCAGATGAGCAGCTCTCCGCGCCATTCGCCGGAGTGGGTGAGGGCGTCGGACTTGTTGATCATCACGTCCTGGAAACCGCCGTAGCGGAGGGCGTCGCCTTTCTCCACGGCGTCGAACCAGCCGACCATCCGCTGGCGGCCCGTGCTCGTGCCGAACTCGAGCTGCTTCAGCTTCACGGTGAGCGGATGCGCGTCGTCCATCTGCGTGAGGAACGTGTGCGTGCCGACCTTGGTGTCGTAGGCCTTGGCGACGCCGAAGGTGTGGATGCGCTGCACGGGGATGCCGGCGCTCTCGAAAAATTCGGGCGTGTAGGTGTGCGAGGCGGTGACGTTGGGCGAGAAGCCGTGGCGCTTGTCGAGCCAGTAGGCCTGGCCGAACTCGCCGATGATCGTGCGACCGGCGTGCAGTTCGCGGAGAATGAGCTCGCGGACTTCGCCGATGTTCTTCGCGAGCGCGGTGCCGACGGTCCAGTAGGTGGACGTGAGCGCGTCGAGGTTGAGCGTGAACGGCGCGGCGCCGCGGAAGCGTGTGAAGTCGAACTCGGATTTGTCGAACACCCCGAGCTCGATCGCCTCGGCGTTGGCGCGCTGCTCGGCGGCGGTGAGCTTGTCGAAGAACGACGCCCAGGTCGCCTCGCTCACGCGGCAGACGTGCTGGATGGTGCGGCAGGCGCGGTCGGCGCGGGCGGCGAGCTTGCGGGCGAAGTAGTTCGGGCCGCCGAGGAAATCGGAAAACGTGATCTGCTGCTGGCCGACCTCGTCGAGGTAGGCGGGGGTGATGCCGCGGCCAGTGGAGCCACGCGGCTCCTCGGCAAGGACATTGACGCGGTAATCCTCCCAGGCGAGGTCGAGCAGCCGGTGCGTGAGGTCGGAGACGAGCGTGCGCTCGTCGATGAGCAGGCGCGAGAGGATGGCGTGGCCCTTGCGCTCGAGCGGCTTGGTTTCCCACCAGATTTTGCGCGGGTCGGCGACGACGCCGCTCCCGATGCAAAGGTGGGCGGCGTCGCGGACGACGACGCCGGCGGGGAGCAGGTTGAGCTTGATGCCGCCGGCGGTGTGGCCGGAGTTGGCGCCGCCGTTGACCTTGAGGACGACGGAGACGGGATGCGCGGTGCCGCGCAGCTCGTCGGCGACCTCGGGGATGAGGCGGCCCTTGCCCTCGTCGCCGAGGGAAATTCCGACATCGGCGATCAGCCGGCTGGAGAAAGGGAGCAGGGACATGGTGCGGAAAAGTGCGCGCAACCGAGCCGGTCCCGCGGGCGGAACGTCCCCTGTTGCCGCGGAGGAAAAACGCACCACCCCCCGGCAGGGCAAACAAATTTCCGGGCGATGACGCGCAGCGGCGGCGCCGAGAATTTCCTCGGCACGCGGTGACGGGGCGTGGCACCTTGCGGCGATGCACCCGCTAGGCCCCAAAATCGCCCTCGTCACCGGAGCTGGCTCGGGCATCGGCCGCGCGGTCGCGACCGCGATGTTGGGCGCGGGCTACGCAGTCGTGCTGACCGGCCGGCGCGCCGAGGCGCTGGAAGAAACCGTGCGCGGTGTCCGCGAGGCCGCCGCAGCGCGGGTGTTGATCGTGCCGGCCGACATCACGGATCCCTCTGGGGTGAACATGCTGTTCGCGCGCACGCGGGAGAAGTTTGGCCGGCTCGACGTCCTCTTTAACAATGCTGGCGTCAACGCGCCCGCCGTGCCGCTCGATGAGCTGCCGGTCGAGCAGTGGCGTGCGGTGATCGACACGAACCT
>JAEUHB010000383.1 GCA_016794665.1 Opitutaceae bacterium | reverse complement strand
CGGCGCGCAGTCGGTCGTGCTCTCCGGGCTGGTGGTGAAGAACCTCTACGAGCCGCTCGTGCGGGGGCGCAGCGAGAAGCACTACGTGCTCGTGGCGCGCCTCGCGGTGCCGGTGCTGCTCGCGGTGGGCGTGCTCATCGGCCTTTTCCTCAACAGCATCGTGGCGATCCTCAAGTTCGCGATCGTGCTGCTGCTCGTATGGGGCGTGCCGATCACGCTGCTCTTCCTCTGGCGGCGCGTGACGGAGACCGCGGTGCGGGTGCAGGTGTTTGCGACGCTTATCTTCATCGCGGTGATCCCGTGGGCGGTGTCGGCGATTCCATCGCTCGCGCAGTCGCCCGCGCTCACGATCATGACGCGGGAGCGGGTGCTGACCGAGCAAGCGCCCGCGACGGCCGCGGATGTCGCGGCGGGCAAGGCCGCGACGGTGGGCGCCCTGATCGAGCGCACGCGGCGCATCGAGCCGGTGTCGGTTTATTTCGAGGAAGGCGTGGTGCGCTCCGACCCGAAGGACCCGAACTCGCCCAAGACGGGCAAGGGACTGTTCCGCACGGAGGTCTGGCTGATGGCCGCGCTCGGCTGCGATGTCGCCGGATTCTCCTCGGCCGAGCTTCTGACCACCCGCTACATGGTCGACCTTCTCTTGCCCATCGTGGTGATCATCGTGGTGAGCCTGCTGACGAAGCCTTCGGATCCGGAGCTCGTGGCGCGGTTCTATGCCCGGATGAAGACGCCGGTCGCGGCCACGCTCGAGCAGGATGCGAAGGAGGTCGCCGCGAGCTACGCGAACCCGACGCGTTTCGATCACACCAAGCTGTGGCCGAAGTCGGACTGGGAATTCACCAAGTGGGACAAGACGGACGCGGTGGGCTTCCTCGCCTCGTGCGCGTTGGTGGGCGTGGTCCTCGCGGTGCTGAAGGGCGTGCTGGTGATCGGGAGTTGAGTGGCGCGGGCCGCGGACGGGAGCGGTCGCCGCGGCTCAAAACACCTCGTAGACCTCAACGAGCGCCTCGCCCGTGCCGTTGTTCACGCCGGACACTTGGATTGTGTAGGAGCCGCCTGCCGGAATCGTGAGCAGGAGGGCGGCGTCGCGGCTCGCGGCGGCCAGCGGGAAGGCTCCGACTTGGGCGAAGGTCGGCGCGAGGGTGGTCAGCCAATTGTCGTTGGCGCCAACGACGGTGCCGCGGGCGTCGAGCACGCGGAGCGTCGGATCGGCGAGCGGGCCGGGCACGCCGAAGGCCGCAAGCGTCGGGCCCACGGCGCGAATGAGGAGTTGCTTGCTCCCGGTGCCGGCGACGGAAAAGCCGGCGATGAGGATATCGTCGCCCGTGCCGACGCGGTTGCGCGCGGAGACGTTGATCAGCCGGGGGGAGATGCCGCCGGTGGCATCGTAGGCCTCGACGAGCACGACGCCGGCGCCGGTGCCCGACGCGCGCACGGTGAAGGCGCCCGTGAGCGATTGGCTGAGCGCGGCGTCCTTCGAGCCGGCGGGAAACGCGAAGGCGCCGAGGGACGTAAACGTGCCGGCGAGGCTGGCCGGCCAGTCGTCGTTGGTGGACGTGGCGGTCGTGCTGCCGCTGGCGAAAAGTTCAAGGCGTGGATCCGCCATGCCGGCTAGGCCGAAGGCCGACAGGACGGGTCCGGCGGCGCGGATGAGGACATTCTTGGAGCCGCCGCCGATTACGGCGCCGAGGGTGAGGCCCTGGCCGGCGGCGAGGGACGTGCGCACCGACAGATTGGCGAGCGAGCTGCCGGTGACGAGCTCGAGCTGGGCGGGCGCGCTCGTGACGGCGCCGCCCGCGTTGGCGGCGACCAACGCATACGTGCCGGCGGTGGCGGGCTGCGAGCCATTGAGCGACAGTGTGGCCCGCGTGGCCCCCTCGATGGGCACGCCGTTTTTCAGCCATTGATACCAGAGGAAACCGCTGCCCGTGGCCGACGCGGTGAGGGTGGCGTTGGTGCCGAAGAGAACCGTCTGCGCGCGCGGCTGCGTCGCGATCGCGGGCACGGGCGGCGCGGGGGTGGGGCGCGCGAGCGCGACGGGCGGGCTCGCGTGCCAGCTGCTGGCGAGGCCGTGGTCCGGGTTGTCGTGAGGATTGTTCAGCACGAGGCTTGAGCCCTCGCCGTCGGCCTCGCCGGGCCACGGGGCGGAATCGCGGTAGGTGAACTGCCGGATGACCGAGCCGTCCGCCGCGCGGAGGATGAGCTGCTCGCTGCTGTTGGAGAAGTTGCCGGCGAAGGCGCCCGCGACCACCGGCTGCGCGCCGGCCTGAAGCCGTGACGCAAAGGCGGCGGTATTTTCCGCCACCACAATGCGGCCTCCCGGCGGCAGGATGCGCTGCGCGGGCGGCACGGCGGAAAAATCGAACTGCACGGCGTCCTCGAGTTTCACGCCGCTGAGGTCGATGGACTGGGTGCGCGAGATGTTCATCAGCTCGATGAACTCGAAGTCGTTGTCGCTGTTGAAGCCGGCGGCGAGCTCGGCGGGCGTCGGATCGACCGGGTGGTAGTGGAGCTCGCTGACGACCAGGTTGGAGGCGCCCGCGGGCGGGGCGCCGACGGAAAAGGACGCCTCGGTGAGAGGGGACCAAGTAGCGCCGTTGCGGATGCGCGTGCGGACGGTGCGGAGGCCGGGTCCGCCGAGCGCAACGACGGCACCGGGCGCGGAGGCGGTGTGGCCCACGATGCGGAGATCAAAGCGCAGGTCGGAAAAATCATTGCGCGGATAGGGATTGGCCGCGTTGGGCGGGAAGGCGTAGACCGCCTGATGCACCGAGACGGCGATCGTGTTTTCGCCCTCGCGCAGCAACGCCCGGTCGAACGGCACGGCGACAAACATCGTCTCCGTGCCCGTGTAGTTGCTGCCGGGATCGATGGGGCCGAGCGCCTCCTCCGTGAAAGCGTCGGGCGTCGGCGCCTTGGGGAAATTGATGCGCGCGGCCTCGACGCCGTTGAGGTAGACGACCGCGCCGTCGTCGGCCATGATCTCAAGGAAAACGCTCGTGAGCCCCGCGGTGCCGGTGGCGGTGAACGTCGAGCGGAAATAGGCCGGGCCCGGCTCGACATTGGCGGCGGTGTAGTTGGGCGCGACGGGCGAGATGTTGGTGGCGAGTCCGGTGGTTTCGCCGTAGCCAAGCGGCGCCGGGCCGCTGTTCCACGCGCTGTCGGCATAGGCGGGGGCGGTCCAGGCCAGGCCAGCCGCATCGGCTGCTGGCGCGGCCGAGGGCAGCAGCCACTTCCACGTCTGCGCGGCGGGCACGACGGTGGTGGCGGCCACGGTGCTCGTCGTCGCCGTGAGCGCGGAGCTGTCGAGCGCACCGCCGACCTGCCGCGGATCGGGGCCGTCGATGGTGTAGTAGGTGGTGCCGCCGGCGGGATTGGGATTGTGGATGCGGAACTGGAAACCGGTCGGCACGCTGCCGCCGTTTTGCGGGCGGCCGGTCGCCGCGTCGACCAGCTCGGTGGGCCGGAGGCGCTCGGTGAGCGTGGTGGTGTTGGTGGGATGCGGCGCGCCGTCCATCCACTCGAGGCGTTCGGCGAGCCAGAACTTGAGGGCGTCGACTTCCATGCGCCACGTGGTGCGTTGAATCTGGCCGTGCTGGCCACTGGTGTTGGAATTGGTGCCGAGGATCGGGTAGCGGCGGTAGTGGCGCGCGGCGGGCACCTGCACGGCCATCGTCGTGGCGCTGGCCGTGTTGACGATGTCGGCTCGGCTGCCGTCGGTGAGCAGCGAGTAGACGGCCTCGATGCGCTCGAACATCGCGTCCTTGGCGAAGATGGAGCGGCGCAGCGCCGTCCAGCGGTTCCAATAGCGGTCGTTGAACTCGGGGTCGTCGTCGAGGCGCGAGTAGTAGGTGTAGTTGGAGCCGACGTTCCACCACTTCATGCCAAACGTGGCGTTCGAGTTGGCGTAGTTGGCGTTGCCGAGGCTGCGGTCGACATCCCAGAACGGGAACGCTTTCATCGGGCCGCCGCGGTCCTTGGAAAAGTAGTAGCTGAAGGTGTAGGCGTCGACTTCCTTGCAGAGCTCGAGCCACAGGGTGCGGTCGATGAAACTGCGCTCATCGATCCATTTGCCGTAGTAGTTCGGGCTGGCGGGATTCGCGAAGTCGGGCGCGGCGAGCGCGGCGGTCATGCGGTTGAGCCAGCCGACGAGCGCGTTGGCCTGTGCGGCCGTGGGAGGCTCGGGGGCGGCGATGTCGTAGTCGCGGCTGGAGCCGGGCACGGCGGGGACGGACGCGGCGTTGATGCGGTAGTTGTAGGGGAGCTTGTCGTTCTTGAAAATGAAGCCGCCGTCGATCAGCGCGGGGTCGCTCATGCTGCTGTTGAGCTTGGCAATATCGACGCGGTCGCGGCCACGGTCCGGCTTTTCCATGAGGAGGTAGACGCCGCGGTAATCGGCGTAGTCGAGGGTCGTGTTGCCCTGGTTAAAAAACACCTCGACGAAGCGGCAGCGCACGCCGGAGCCCGGGCCGTTGGCGGCAATCATCGCCTGCTGCATGAGGAAATTCCGCATGAGCGACTTGTCGAGATACAGGCTCTGCAGGACCCAGTCGCTGCTGCTGGGCATGCCGAGGAGCGGTTCGTTGCGATCGTCGTCCTCGTCCTCCTTCCAGAATTCGAGCGCATAGGGGCGCTCAGGCTGGCCGGACGAGCTTTCGCCCCGCACGTGCGTCGCGCCGCGCAAGACTTGGTCGGGGGCGTTCGCGAAGCTCGCGCGGTTCGTGCCGGGCTTCACGTCGTAGACGGCGATCTGCGTGAAACGGTAGGGGCGGAGGCCGGCGGGATTGGTGATGGCGTCGACGTTGCGGCCATAGCTGTCGAGCACGATGACGGGGAGGTTGCTGCTGAACGGCTGGCCGGAGGAATTGTAGTTGGTCGCGACGTTGAGGAGCGTGGTGGCGTTGGTGTCGGCCCCCGCCGCGAGCCAGATGAACGAGCGGTTGCCGGTCTTCGACGGCAGAAAGCCCGGCGCGAAGACGCGGGCCTTCACCGCCAGGCTGCCCGTGACATCGATCGGGCCTGTGTAAAGGGCGGAGGCCTCGGTCGGCTCCGTGGTGTTGAGCGTATAGCGGATCACCGCGCCGGCCGGGGCTCCCTGTGGCAACTGGATGCCGAGCGTGATCGGCGCCGTGATCACGGCGCTCGGTTGGTCGACGCGGGGCACGGCGACGGCGTTGAAAAAATCGGGCGCGGCCACGCGGCGGCCGGCCGCCTGACGGCCGAGGTTGTTGGTCCCGGGCGTGGCGGACTCAAGGTAACCGGCCGTCTGCGCGGTGCCGAGGCCGCCGAATGACACGTCCTCCTGCTGCGGCCCGTAGGTGAGCGCGTGGGCTACACCGCCATCGGCGCGCACGAGGGTCAGCCGGCCGCCCTCCTTCGCGAGGGAGAAATTCGCGTGCGGCCGGACATTGGTGAAGCGGTTTTTGCCCGACGCGAAAATCACGAGGTGGCCGAAGGCAGGAAGCGTGACGTTGGGCAGCGGGTAGCGGGCGAGAACGGCGGTGGTGTCGGGCGCCGCGGCGTAGTCGAGGCGCCAGCCGGCGAGGCTGACCGGCGTGTTCGTCCCGTTGTAGAGATCGATCCAGTCCGGGCGGTCGAGATCCTCGTCCTCGAGGCCGTTGGCGTTGTCGGCGAGGATCTCCTCGATCACGACGCCGTTGGTCACGACCGGCGCGATGGGCGTGATGACCGTCGTGATGTTGAGATCGTCGATGAACGTGTCCTGGAACAGGCCGCCGGTGGCGGAGTTGAAGGCGAAGTTGCAGCCGACCGTCGGGATGAAGCCGGGCGTGGGCAGGTCGTTGAAAATCGTGATGCCGTCGTAGATGAGATCGAGGCCGTTGACCGCGTCCCAGCGCAGGGTGACGGTGCGAAAGGTCTGATCGTAGGTGAAGTTGCCGCCGGGCAGATTGGTCGCGAGGTAGTTGGCGATGCTGTTGCCGTCGGCGAAAATCTCGATGCTGCGCGGGTCGGTCGTGGCGTTTTGGTAGGTGTCGAAGTTAACGACCAGGCCATAGGCCGTGACGTGCCCGCTCGCGCCGCCCAGGCCGCTCAAGCCTTGGCCGAAGCTGATATTGAAGCCATCGGCCGGCACCGCGTTGGGCTGCCGATCCATGAGGAGGCGGAATGTGACGGTGAACTCCGTGACGACGGCGTTGGGATCAAGCACGGGGAGCACGAGCGCGGCGGTGGCGTTGCCCGTGACCTTGTCAGCAAGGCGGAGCGCCGTCTCGTTGGTGGAGCCGACGCCCGACTTGACGATGCCGACGTTGATCGTGCCCGCGCCGTTGGTGTCCTTGCGGTTCGAGATCAGCGTGGCGTTGGTCGCCGTGCCGTTGAGCGTGCCGCCGCCGAGGTTCAGAGCCGTGTTGATCGCACCGTTGGGGTTGTCGGCCCCGACCGTGTTGAAGTTGTTGAGGTAGTTCGCGGCGGGCAACGGGCTCGAAAGAAGCGCAGCGAGGGCGAGCGCGCGCAGCAGCACGACGGGACGGGGTAGGGGCATGGCGGACGAAAAAATTTGCGGGGCGGGGCTGATGCATACGGGCGCGCCCGTGCGATTCAAGAACGCAGCGGCGGCCGCCGGCACTGACTGGTTCATCGGCTTTGCGCCGCTGATTTGCGGGAGGTTTGGCCGCAAACTTGAGCGTTGAATGCCGGTCGCGTGATGTTGAGCGTTCGCCGCTCCGCCTCTCGATGCCCGCCCCTCGAGCAATTTTTGTCAGCTACGCCCGCGACGATGCCGCCGCTGCGCGGCGCATCGCGGAAGCATTGCGCGGAGCGGGGCTCGAAGTGTGGTTCGACGAAAACGAACTCACGGGCGGCGACCTGTGGGACCAGAAAATCCGCACGCAGATCGCGGAGTGCGCGCTGTTCGTGTCGCTGATTTCGGCCAACACGCAGGCGCGGCTCGAGGGCTATTTCCGCCTCGAATGGCGGCTCGCCGAGCAGCGCTCGCACCTGATGGCGAAGGGCAAGCGCTTCCTCGTGCCTGTGTGCATCGACGACACGCGCGAGAAGGGCGCCCAGGTGCCGGAGGCGTTTCTCGAAGTGCAGTGGACACGGCTCGCGGGTGGCGAGGCGACGCCGCAGTTTGTGGAGTTGGTGAAGCGGCTGGTGAGCAGGGAATTGGCACGGGTCTCCCCCGGCCTGCGAAGCCTTGGCGAAGAAGGCCGGCCCGTGAGTTCGGATGACACGGGGCAGGAGACCCGTGCCACGAAAACCCGCGTCCCTGCGGCGGCATGGATCGGCGCGGTGGCGGTCGCCGTGATTGCGATCGCGGCGACATTCTTCGCGACACGTAAACCCGAGCCAAATGCGGGCGCGGGGACGCGTGCGCCCACCGTAGTGGCCGCCGCGCCGAACCCGGCGGAGAAATCGATCGCGGTGCTCGCGTTCGAAAATGTCGGCGGCGACAAAGAGAATGAAATTTTCTCGGACGGCGTGCCGGAGGAGATCATGACGCAGCTCGGCAAAGTCGCGGGGCTGCGACTCGCGGGGCGCAACTCGTCATTCGCGCTGCGCGGCCGGCCCGAGGCGGAGATCGCGCAGAAGCTCAACGTCACGCACGTCGTGAGCGGCTCGGTCCAGCGCGCGGGCTCGCAGGTGAGGATCGTTGCGCGTCTCGTGAATGCCGCCGATGGCACGCAGCTCTGGCAGGACCGGTTTACCGAGGAGATGAAGGACATCTTTGCCGCGCAGGAAAGAATCGCGGGGCTCATTGCGCAGAACCTCTCACTCAAGCTCGGCGGCGCGGCGCGCACCGCAAAGGCGATCGATCCGGAAG
The DNA here is from genome assembly GCA_016794665.1 of Opitutaceae bacterium. Lineage (GTDB taxonomy): Bacteria > Verrucomicrobiota > Verrucomicrobiia > Opitutales > Opitutaceae > ER46. Next base: position 6,838 of record JAEUHB010000383.1, on the reverse strand, counting down.
CGCAGCGGTTGGTCCTCGAAGGGCGCTATCACTGGAACCAGCGGACCAATGAAGGCTTCGCGCGGGCGGAGACGGCTTTCACCAAGGCGATCGCGCTGGCGCCGGATTTTCCCGAAGCGCATGCGGGGTTGGCGGGGGTCTTGGCGATCCATGCCAATTTTCTATGGCTGGAGGGGCAGACTGGATTGGCAGACAAAACTGCCCGGGCACGCCTGGAAGCTGCCGCTGCGTTGCAGCTCGATCCGGCGCTGGCGGAGGCGCACGCCGTGCTTGGATTCGTGCATATGAACGAACGAGAATTCGCACTGGCGGAGCAGAGCTTCGAACGTGCCCTGGCGGCGAGTCCCCAGTCCGCCCTGGTCCGCAGCTGGTATGCATTGATGCTGCACTGCATGGGCCGGTTCGACGGGGCTTTGGCACAATATCAACGAGCGGCGGAACTCGATCCGCTTTGGTTCATCAACCGACAGATTTGGGGCAATGTGCTTCTGACGATCGGAGATCCCGCGAGAGCTTTACAGGTCCTGGGCGATGCCGCCGCGCTGCGTTCCGACGTCTATCTCCCAAACCTCGGCAGCCGCGCCATGGCACACCTGCGGTTGGGACAGAAGAATGAAGCCGTGCAATTGGCGCGGCAGATTCGGTCCAATCTGGATCTGACGGTGCGATGGCAGGCAGACGCCTACGCGATCCACATCCTGAGAGTCGCCGGCCATGTCGAGGAAGCGGACGAATACGCGAAGTGGGTGCTGCCTCGAATGCCGCCGGAGAGCTATGTGCGGGGCTTTGTGCTCGCGGCGTTGGACCGTCATGGCGAGGCGTGGCCATTTCTGGAGCACGCGCCGACAACCCAACTCACCCTGTTGATGGTGGATCCGTTTTGGTCTCCGGTGCGTGACGATCCGCGAATGACCGGGCTGATGACGCGACTCCGCGTAGCGAATGAGTTCCAAGTTGCGCGCGAGACAATCGCGCGTCTGCAGCGGGAGCGGGCGGGAAAGAAGTGAGCTTGCTTTGCCCGGACGTCTACGCAGGCCGCGGGCCGGTTTTTTTAAAATTTCTCGTCCAACCTGCCGCAAGGAGAAAGGTATTGCGCGGGAGAATGCTGGGTAATACCGTCTGGGCATGAACACCATTTCGCTCAAGTTGCCGGATCACTTGCTCGAACGTCTCGAGTCCGAATCGAAGGCCCGTGGCACGACCAAGTCGTCGTTGGTGCGGGAGTGCTTGGAGAAGTCGCTGGACGGTCGTGCGGCCAAGGACGCGGGAAGTTGCCACGACTTGGCGCGCGATCTGGCCGGGTCGATCAAGGGCCTGCCGCGTGATTTGGCCACGAACCCGAAATACATGGAAGGCTTTGGCCGGTGAGAGGTGCGGTGCTGATCGACACCGGGCCGCTGGTGACCTACCTCGCGGCCGGGCTGCCGCATCATGGCTGGGTGTGTGAGCAGTGGAAGAGGCTGCGGCCGCCGCTGCTCACGTGCGAGTCGGTGCTGACGGAGGCGGCGTTTCTCTTGAAACGCGAGGGCCGCGAGCCGGACGCGCTGTTTGCGCTGCTGGAGCGCGGGGTGTTGCGCGTAGGGCTGGAAATCGAGGACCAACTGCCGGACCTGCGCGTGCTGATGCGTCGCTATCGCGACCGCCCAATGTCGCTGGCTGATGCGTGCCTCGTTAGACTGGCGGAGCTGCATGCCGGCGGCGCGATCATGACCTTCGACGCGGATTTCCGCATTTACCGCTGCCACGGCAACAAGGTCATCCCGGTCCTGATGCCGGAGTCATGACTCGAACCCGTGCCGCACGTGCCAATGGCGCGTCTCGCCCGGGGCGAGGCTGAGGGCGAGGTAAGGCTCGACGGAGATCGTGTGGGCGTTGGCCCAGAGGGGGCATTCCTCGGCGACGTAGCTGACCTCGAAGGTCACACGCGCGAGTTTTGGGTGGTTAAGCGAGAGCGAGAGCGGCGTCTTGGGCGGCAGAGTGAGGAGGACAAACTGGTTGTCGGGACGCGGGCCGAAGGTGCGCTTGAACGTGAGCGAGCCATCCGGCGCGATCGCGTAGACGGAATTCTCGGGAACCGTTGTGCCCGCGGGCAGGCGCATCTTGGCGCGGCCGTCCGTGAGCGCCCAGAAAGGGTGCGGAAACCACTGCAGCGCGAGCGGGGTGTCGCCCGCGTTGGTGAGTTGGTTGAACGACGTGAGCGTGCGGCCCGAGAGCTCGAGCTTGCGCGTGAGCTCGTAGGAGACGCCCGCCGCGGACTGGCGCGTTTGGAAGACAATGTGGTCGTCGAACGGATGGACGGTCCAAGGGCAGCGCTCACCCAGGATCACGGAGTCGGGACCGGGCGCGTCTTTCTGCGGATTGGCGGTGAGCAGGCCGGCGCCGATCGCCAGGCCGGCGTCGCCGCGCCACGTGAGGCGCGCGCCGGTGTCGCGGCGCGTGTGGCGGAAAGACTCCGGCAGCCCCTGGCCGTCGAACACCGTGGGCTCCGCGGGAAACGAAGGACCCGTGAGCAGTTGGCCATGCTTCCGGTCGATCACCTGCCACACGTAGCCGCCGTGGCAGTAGCGCCAGCCCTTCCGCTTCTGGTCGAACGGATCCGCGGGATCGAGGATCTCGACCAGTAAATCGCGGTTGGTGAGGCGGAGCACGGCGCGGTTACTTTACCCGGCGGACGCGCACGGGCACGGAGTTTTCGTTGAGCTTGAGCGCGAAGGCCCCGAGCGGGCGCGCCTCGATCGTGACCGTGGCGCCGAGGATTTCGTAGGGAATGGGCTCGAGGCCCTCCCAGACCTGGCCGGTGTCGAGGGAGAAACGGTTCGCGCCCTGCCAGCCGGTGACCTTGGCCTGCATGGGCTGCTGCTCGCGCCAGCCGGTGCCGTCGCCCTTGCCGAAGCCAAAGCGGTCCCAGAACCGTGAGCGCGCGAGGGCGTTTTCCTGTGCCGTCACGCCCTTTTCCGGGACGATGGGCGGCGGGGTCGTGACCTTGGTGACGACCTGCGCGACGTGGCGGATCAGCGCGGCGTCGATCACGCCGAGCTGGTCGGGTGTGAGCTTGTCGAGGCCGGCGCGCTGCCACTCCGCGGGGGTGAGGACTTTTTGCAGGCCGGGAAACGTGGAGTCGGACGCAACAGCGAACGAGGCCAGCAAGCAGGGCAGGACAACGCGGATCAGTTTCATGCGGGAGAGGGGATTCAGGCGCGGCGCGCGGGTCGCAGGCCGCCGTGCACCGCCGAGTAGAACGGATCCCCGGGCCGGATCGAGCCGGCGGTGACGGGGGCGCCGGTGAAGGCGGACTTGTAGATCGCCGTGAGCAGCTCGAGCGTGCGGCGGGCGCCGGGGCCCGAGGTGCCGGGGCGCACGCCGGCGTCCATGTCGGCGACGAGCGTGGCCAGCTGCGCGGCGTGCGTGGAGCCGACGTCCGGCGGGAAACTTTGCCACGACTGGAGCACGCCCTCGTCGCCTTGCGCGTTGGGCGCGAGCGTGAGGCGCCAGTTGTCGCGCGCATAGCTGTAGAGGTGGGTGAGCTCGACGGTGGCGCGCTGGTAGTCGAGGCGGATGTAGGTCTCCTGCCGCGGGCTCAGGGCGCTGTTGACGACCGAAGCCATGGCGCCGTTGGCAAACGTGATCATCGCCATCGAGACATCCTCGACCTCGATCGCGCGGTCGAGCGTGGCCGCCATCGCGCGAACCTCGGTCCAGTCGCCGAGCAAATGGAGCAGGTGATCCATCGCGTGGATGCCCAGGCCCATCGTGGGGCCGCCGAGCTCGGCCCACGTGCCGCGCCACGGCGCGGAGTAGTAGGCCGCGTCGCGAAACCAAAGGGTGTTGCACACCGCGACCAACGGGCGCCCCAGCTGCCCCGACGCCGCGAGATCGCGGAGGTGAGCCGTCGAGGAGGCGAAGCGCATCTGAAACACACAGGCGGTGTAGCGACCCGTGCGGCGCTCGGCGTCCATGATTGCGTCGGCCTCGGCGAGCGAGCCGCACAGGGGTTTCTCGCACCACACCCACGCGCCGGCCTCCATCGCGGCGACGCTCATGGCGACATGTTGCCCGGGCGGCGTCGCGATGATGACGAGGTCCGGCTTGGTCGCGCGGAGCATCGCGGTGTAGTCGGTGAACGACTCCGGGATGCGGTGCCGCGCGGCAAACTCCCGCACGCGCGTGGCGTCGAGGTCAGCGGCGGCGACGAGCTTCACGCGGCCTTGCGTGGCCTCGCACGCGCGGACGTGCGCATCGCCGATGCCGCCGGTGCCGGCGAGGATGGCGCGGTAGGTGCGGGGGGATGAACTCACTTGAGCCCGGGAACGCGGCGCCCTCAGCAAATCCGCCCGCGCTTGCCGGCGGTGGAGTGGCCCGGCGGGTTGGCGCCGACCCAGCGGTCGTCGATGGGCTCGCTGGCGCGTTGGTAGCGGCTGTCGCTCGAGATGCGCAGGCGGTTGGCCGTGCGGTTGTCGAGCGAGGCGTGGACGGTGAACATGCCGAAGGTGAGGAAATCGCCGGCGCGATATTCGGTGGTGAGCCAGCGGCCGCCGAACTTGTTGCGGAGGATCGGCGGGTTGTGCGAGAGCGTGCCGCTGAACGTCCAGCCGAAGCCTTGGTTCCCGTTGTGCGCGTTGGCGACCTGCTCGGGCTTGTTGGAGCAGTAGGCATCCACGTCGCGGAAGACGTAATTTTTCAGGAGGTCCATGCGCTTGTGTGAACCCTCGAGCACCATCAGGCCGCCGAGGTCGAACGATACGTCGCCGTAAGGCAGCCAGCAGGTCATGTGGCCGTGCGTGCCGCGGCCCATGTAGGGGAGGTCGCAGTGGGGATTGGTGCCTTTGCCGGGGCCGATGGCGCGGAGCCACGTGAAATCGTAGTGGTTGATCGCCTCGCCGAAAAAGCGCGTGTAGAAGTCCGCGAGCCGGCCGGTGTAGAGGAGGTTTTGGATCGCGGGGTTGTTGTTCGTGATCTCGGGCTTGAAGACGTAGCCGGCGCCGGGCTTGCACACGCCCTCGATGTGCGGGTGGCTCTCGTCGAGCACGCCGGCCTCCGCGAGTCGCGAGGTGAGGGAGGCGCGCGCGGCGAGCACTTCGTCGCAGTCGAGGTAGCCGCGCATGTAGAGGTAGCCGTCCTCGGCGAGCCGGCGGCGCAACTCAGGCATGTCATCGGCGGCGTCGGAGGAGTCGCGGAAAAGGCCGATCTTGTCGTCGGCCATGTCGAGGGCGTGGCCGTAGGAGTAAATCTGAGGAAGGGCGGCGAGCGTGCTCATGGCGGGAAGTGAAATGCGAAGGTTGGCGGATGAAAGCTAGGAAACTACGGACCAGCCCTCGGGCCAGGTTGTGCCCGGCGCCGGGCGCCAATAAATGTCGCGGTCGATGCGCGGCGGATGGTGGCGGTAACGCTCGGTGAGGCGGAGCTTGGTGCGCAGGTGATCGGCGAGGTTTTCACCGTAGAAGAAGGTGCTCTCGGCGGAGCCGGACACGACGAGCACCTCGGACTTGGTTGTCGTCAGCAGCTCGATCAGGCCGCGGGTGTTGGCGAGTTCGAGGTCGATGGCGGCCTGGAGTTTCTTTTCGCACGCGGCCTTCGTCGCGGCATCGGCGGCGGGGTCGAGGTAGCCATAGACACACTCGCACCACGCGCAGACGTTGCGGAGCGTCGTGACCCAGTGGAGGTAGGCGCGCGCGCGATCGCGGAGGTCGGAGAAAACGGCGCGGGCCGGGGCGTCCGCGGGCAGGGCTGCGAGGGTGTCCGCCAGGCGATCGAGGAGCGGGCGCAGCCGGCCGATCACCTCGCGGTCCATGTCGGCGGCCATCTTGGCTCCAGACTCCCTCGTGATGAGATCGAAGAGCACGTCCTTGCCGAGATCGTTCAGGCCGGGGTTGTTGAATTGGAAGCAGCCGTGCTTCTCGTAGTAGGCGCGGTCGGCCGCGGGCACGGCCTCGAGATCGGGCACGAACGGCCGGTCCCATGTGCGCTGCCAGCAGAAGCCGAAGACGCAGAACAGCGGCACGAGCGGCTGCCAGGTCACCGCCTCCTCGAATTCGCGCCATGCCGTTGAAAGCGCGGCGGCGTGGCCGGCGCCGACGAGCGTGGCGGCATAGTCGAGCAACACGTCGTCGATCGGGCGCGCGGGAAAAAACTGCGCGGCCTGGAGGGCGACGACGTTCGGCCAGTAGGGCGACTTTTCCGGATGCGCGAGGCCCCCGAGCGCGCTCAGGCGGCGCAGGCCGGTGGCGCGCGCGGCGAGGAGCTTGGCGTGGAGCATCCGCGGAAACGGCACGCCGAGCAGCGGCTCGTGATTCCACACGCCCGAGGCGGAGTAATGGAGGATGGGCTCGATGCCGCGGGCGCGCGCCTCGGTGAGCACGGTCTTTTCCGCCGCATCCATCGTCGCGTGGAAGATGCTGCCCGCGACGCCCATGTTTTCCGGATATTTGGAATGCGGGTAGGGCAGCGAGTAGCCGCGCACGAGGAGCGACGGCGCCTCGTAGGTCACGCCGCCGCCCATGCCGGCGACGATGTGATCGTGCTCCATCTTGAACGGCTCGAGGCGCAGGCTCACGGTAAAGGCCGGGTTCACCTCGGCCGCGGCGGTGCGGAGATTCTGGAGGAAGCGCACGATGCTCTTGCCCGCGGCCTCGGCCACTTTCTCGTGGCTGCGCCACTCGCGGATCATGTAGGGGCCGCCGTTGCGCCCGACGTAGAGCGACGCGGTGTGCTCGAAGCCCGCGCCGCTGTCGTTCGTCCAGAGCGACATGTAGTCGAGGTCCGGCACGGCGCGCTGGAGCGCCTGCAACGCCTCGCGATAGTGCCGCCGCACGATCGGGTGATCCTGCGCCATGGTGAAGCG
>JAEUHB010000485.1 GCA_016794665.1 Opitutaceae bacterium | reverse complement strand
CGCCTCGACTTCGAGCTCTCGATCATCGGCAAGACCGGCTTCATCGACTACTTCCTCGTCGTCTGGGATTTCATCGACTGGGCGAAGAAGCAGGGCATCCCCGTCGGCCCGGGCCGCGGCTCCGGCGCCGGCTGCATCGTCGCCTACCTCCTCGGCATCACGAATCTCGACCCACTCCGCTTCAAGCTGCTCTTCGAGCGCTTCCTGAATCCCGAGCGCGTCTCGCCGCCGGACTTCGACATCGATTTCTGCATGCGCCGCCGCGGCCAGGTCATCGACTACGTGCGGCAGAAATACGGCAACGACTGCGTCGCCAACATCATCACCTACGGCACGCTCGGTGCCAAGATGGTCATCCGCGACGTGTCGCGCGTGCACAACCTGCAGTTCGCCGACGCCGACCGCCTCGCGAAGATGATCCCGGACGAGCTCAACATCACGCTCGAGTCCGCCCGCGAGAAATCCGCCGAGCTCCGCGACGAGGTTTCAAAGAATCCCGTCGCCAAGAAGATCTTCGACCAGGCGCTCGTGCTCGAGGGCATGGTGCGCAACACCGGCAAGCACGCGGCCGGCATCATCATCACGGACAAGCCGCTCGAGGAGTTTGTCCCGCTCACGCTGCAGGAAGGCGACGTGACCGTGCAGTTCGACATGAACGCCGTCGGCAAGCTCGGCCTGCTGAAGATGGACTTCCTCGGCCTCAAGACGCTTACGGTGATCGCCGACGCCGTCGACAACGTCCGCCGCACCGTCGCGCCGGATTTCGACATCGAGAAAATCCCGCTCGACGACGCGAAGACCTTCGCGCTGCTCAACTCCGGCCGCACCACCGGCGTGTTCCAGCTTGAGTCCGGCGGCATGCAGAACCTCTGCCGCCAGATCGGCCTCTCCACCATCGACGAGATCGTCGCGCTCATCGCGCTCTACCGCCCCGGCCCGATGGAGTGGATTCCCGACTACGTGCGCGGCAAGAAAGACCCGAGCACCGTCAAGTTTCCCCACAAGCTCCTCGAGGATGTCTGCCGCGAGACCTACGGCGTGATGGTCTATCAGGAGCAGGTCATGGAGGCCGCGAAAATCATCGCCGGCTACACGCTCGGCGGCGCCGACATGCTCCGCCGCGCCATGGGCAAGAAGGACGAGAAGGCCATGGCCGCCGAGCGCGTGAAGTTCGTCGAAGGCGCAAAAAAAGTGAACGACATCGACGCCAAGACCGCCGACTCGATTTTCGACATCCTCAACAAATTCGCCGGCTACGGATTCAACAAATCCCACTCCGCCGCCTACGCGATCCTCAGCTACCAGACGGGCTACCTGAAGGCCAACTACCCGGTGCAGTTCATGGCCGCCATGCTCAGCTCCGAGCTCGGCAACGCCGAAAAAGTCTCCCACTTCATAGCCGAGTGCGAGTCGATGGGCCTCACCGTGCTCGGGCCGGATGTGAACGAGTCGCGTGAGATGTTCACGCCGATCGGCGACAAAATCCGCTTCGGCCTCGCCGGCGTGAAGGGCGTCGGCGAGCTCGCCGCGCAAAAAATCCTCGAGGAGCGCGAGAAAAACGGCCCCTACTCCGATTTCGCCGACTTCGCCGCGCGCGTCGACGGCCGCGCGATCAACAAGCGCGTGCTCGAGCACCTGGTGAAGACGGGCGCCTTCGACTTCAGCGGCGAGCCCCGCAAGCCTCTCTTCGATCGCATCGACGCCGCGCTCGCGGGCGCCGCCGCCGCCGCCCGCGACAAGGCCGCCGGCCAGCATAGTTTCCTCGAGATGTTCACCGAGGCGCCGGCCGGTCCCGCGGTTTCAGTCGAGAATCGAAAAGCGAAAAGCGAGAATCCCTCCGCCCCCGACTTCTCCTCCCACGAGCGCCTCGCCTTCGAGAAGGAGCTGCTCGGCTTCTACGTGTCCGGCCACCCGATGAATTCCTACATCGGCCTCGCCGACGCGCTCGACACTTTCCCCGTCGATCAGTTGCTCGCGCAACCCGATCGCACCGAATTCCGTCTCTGCGGCATCGCGAGCAACCTCGTGAAGAAGCTCTCGAAAAAGGACAACCGCCCCTGGGTCGCCTTCACCCTCGCAACGAAGAATGCATCCGTCGCGCTCAACCTTTTCGCCGACGCCTATGCCGCCTACGGCACGGCGCTCGCGGAAAACGCCGTCGTGCTCGTGCAGGGCAACATCATCGTCGGCACCGAGGGCCCGCGCATCAACGTGAAGGAGTGCTACCCGCTCGATCCGCAGGTCGCCGGGCTCGTCAAGAAGGTCACTTGGCTCCTCCACCCCGCGCACCGCGAGACCGCGGCGTTCCTGCAGCGCCTGCGCGAGACGCTGAATACCCAGAGCGGCGACACCCGCGTCGAATTCGCGTTTGTCTTTGAGGATCGCGTCGCGCCGATTGCCGAGGCGAGCAGCGCACTCGCGTGGAAGCTCAACGCCCCCGCGTTCCAGGCGCTCCGCGCCCACCCCGCGCTGGTCGGCGTCCAGGTGGAGACCCGGCGGCTCGAATTGAAGAATGACCGCCGCTGGTCGCGCAAATAATGGTCCTCGCCCCCGCCGCGCCCCGCCGGCACGCTCCCGCCAATCATGTCCGAGAAGACCATGCTCATCCACGCCGGCCGCGTCGTCGCCCAGGTGTCGCCCGTGACCCGCGGGGACATCGCGCTGCGACATTATTTCGAGGCCAACGAGTGGCTGCAGCCCCCACTGCGCCGCGCGATTAGTCGCGCCGTGTTCGTCTACTTCCGCTGGGTGCAGTGGATCGCCCCGAAGGCCCCGCCGTTTGAACGCGTCCAGCATGCCTTGGAGCTGCAGAGGCGCTTCGATGCCAACCCCGCCTCGGTCAAGATCGAGGCCCTCGCCGCCCGCGCGGTGCCGGATTGGCTGCGCGAGGAGATGCCCGAGCTCCCGCCGGGCTGGCTGCTCCAGCTGCAGCGGGATCCCGCGCTTTGGCTCCGCGCCCGGCCCGGCGCGGCCGACGCCCTCGCCGCCCGTCTCGGCGACTGCGAGCGCACCGACCGCTCACCCGACGCACTGCGCTACACCGGGCGCACCGATCTCTTCCTCACCCCCGAGTTCAAAGCCGGCGAGTTCGAGATTCAGGATCTTGCCTCGCAGCTCGTCGGGCTCGCGTGCGCGCCCGAGCCCGGCGCGACTTGGTGGGATGCCTGCGCTGGTGAAGGCGGCAAGACCCTCCACCTCTGCGACCTCATGCGCAACAAGGGCGTCGTCTGGGGCAGCGACCGCCATACGGGCCGCCTCGAGACGCTGAAGCGCCGTGCCAAGCGCGCCCAGCTTTTCAACTACCGCGCCGCCGTCTGGGACGGCAGCGCCAAGCTCCCGACCAAGGCCAAGTTCGACGGCATCCTCGTCGACGCGCCTTGCAGCGGCGTCGGCACCTGGCAGCGCAACCCCCACGCGCGCTGGACCACGACCCTCGCCGACGTCCGCGAACTCGGCGCCCGGCAGGTCTCGCTCCTCGGCCACGTGGCCGGCTCGCTCAAGCCCGGCGGCCGCCTCGTCTATGCCGTCTGCACGCTCACGCGCGCCGAGACGTCTACCGTCGTGGAGGATTTTTCCGCCGCGCATCCGGAACTGGAGCCGCAGGCGTCGCAGACTCTTTGGCCGCACGAGCTGAACGCCAACGGCATGTTCATCGCCGCGTGGACGCGCAAAAAATAACCGCCGCCACTGTCCGCGCCGACTTCAACGACCTGCCCGCGGTCGTCCACTACACCCGCGCCGCTCACGAGCTCGGTCTCTGGTCCTCGGAGAGGGCGTTGATCGAAAGGAATTTTCCGGACCGCTCCGCGCCGCTGCTCGAGGCCGGCTGCGGCGCGGGCCGCGTCACCATCGGCCTGTGGTCGCTGGGCTACCGGAACCTCACCGCCTTCGACTTCGCGCAGGAACTCGTCGATCAGGCCATCAGCCTCGCGGCCGAAAGAGGCGCCGAGGGAATCCGGTTCCTGCACGCCGACGCCACCGACCTCGCGCCCCACGCTTCGGTGCTCGCGCCTCCCTTCGCCGGTGCGCTGTTTCTCTTCAACGGCCTCATGCAAATTCCCGGCCGGGAAAACCGCCGCGCCGCGCTGCGCGAGCTGCATCGCGTCTGCAGGCCCGGCGCACAGCTTCTGTTCACCACCCACGACCGCGACTCCTCCCCGACCGAGCGCGTGCTGTGGCGCCTGGAGGCGCAGCGATGGACGCGCGGCGAGCAGGACCAGCGCCTCGTCGAGTTCGGCGACCGCTATTTCGAGGACGAAGCCGGCCGCACCTTCATGCACCTGCCCGACCGCCGTGAAATCCTCGACGACCTCGCCGCCACCGGCTGGCGCCACATCTTCGACGCAATGCGCGCGGCGGTCGCCAAGGAATCACGCGCCGTGCTCGATTTCTCCGACGAGTGCCGCTTCTGGGTGGCGGCCCGCGGAATCTCTCCTTCTTAGCTGCGAGCGTGAGCGAGTGGACAGCCCTCCACTCGCTCACGCTCGCGGCTACCAGCCTACGGCCGCTCCATCTCAAATCGCTCACGCGTGCGCGTGTAACCGTCGCCACCCAGTCGCCCGATCAAGTCGAGCTTCGCGGAGTCCGGCAGGCCTTCCGCGTCGAGCATCCCATCGTCCACGTGCGCCACAAGGATGCGCCCGAACACCACGTTGGCCGCGAGCGGGCCGTCCCCGATGTGCACGATTCGGTCGAGCGCGCACTCAAACGACACCGGCGCCGCCGACACCCGCGGCGGGCGCACGCGCGAGCTCGCGGCCGACTCGATGGCGAATTTCTCAAACTCGCTGTCGCCATAAGGCAGCATGGCCGACGTGGCGCTCATCTTCTCGCCCAACGCGAAAGACACGAGGTTCACCACGAACTCCGGCACCGCCTCGATGTTGCGCACCGTGTCCTTCTTGGCGCCGTCGCGGGTGTTTACCGGCACAAACATCAGCGTCGGCGGGTTGGCCGTCACGCCCTGGAAAAAAGAAAATGGCGCGAGGTTCGTCTTCCCGTCCGCCGAAATCGTCGAGACCCACGCGATCGGCCGCGGCAGAATCGTGGAGATCATCCACGCGTAGGCGTCGCGCGGGAGGAGCGTCGTGAAGTCGAGGAGCATGGCGCGAGGACAGCGGAATTTCTCCACGCCGCAATTGTCTTCGCCGTTTCCTTCGCCTCTGCTCGCGCGCGCATGATTTTTTCCCGGCTCATCCTTGCTCTCGCCGTCGCCTTGCTGGCGGGCGGTTGCGGGCGCGCGCCGGAGTCGAGGCCCGTCGCCGCCGCGCCCGCGCCGGTGAAGAAATCCACCGACTGCCGCGTCTGCCACGAGGACATCTACAAGTCCTGGTCCGCCTCGCACCACGCGCTGGCGAACCGCGAGGTCAACGCGCAGGCCGACGCCGACGCCTTCGGGACGGTGCAGGAATTCTCCGCGCACGGCATCGACTACCGCGTCGAGTGGAAGGACGGCCGGCCGCACTTCACCGAGAAGCGCACCGACACCTCCGCCATCGAGAGCTACATCGCCGAGTTCGCGCTCGGCCACACGCCGATCCGCCAATACGTCGTCCCGCAGGGCGGCGGCCGCTTCCAAGCCGCCGAGCTCACCTTTGATCCCGGGAAGAAGGAGTGGTTCAATGTCTTTGGCGACGAGCGCCGGCAGCGCGGCGAGTGGGGCCACTGGACCGGCCGCGGCATGAACTGGAATTCCATGTGCGCCCACTGCCACATGACCGGCTACCAGAAAAACTACGATCCCGTAGCGGACACTTACGCGACCACCTGGCGCGAGCACGGCATCGGCTGCACGCAATGCCACGGGGACCTGCCCGCCGCGCACTTCGATCCAGCGCGAAAGAACATCCCGCATCGCCCCGCCAACTTCACCGCCGCCGATCTCAGGCGCGCGCAGGAGACGTGCGCGCCCTGCCACGCGCGCAACGAGCTGCTCGCCGGCTCGCTCGTCCCCGGCGCGCCCTACCACGATCACTACAGGCTCACCCTGCCAACCGAGGCGGCCGTCTTTTATCCCGACGGCCAGATGCGCGACGAGGACTTCAACTACACCGGCTTCCTCACCAGCCGCATGGGCGGCAAAGCCGGCGTCACGTGCCTCGACTGCCACGACCCGCACAGCGGAAAAACCAAGCTCCCCGCCAGCAACAATGCCCTCTGCCTGCAGTGCCACGGCCCCTCGCCGCGCGCCAACGCCCCCGTGATCGATCCGCTCGCCCACTCACGCCACGCCGCCGGCAGCACCGGCGCGCAATGCGTATCGTGTCACATGCCGACGACAACCTACATGCAACGCGACCCGCGCCACGACCACGGCTTCACCAAACCCGATCCGCTGCTCACCAAGGAACTCGGCATCCCCAACGCCTGCAACCGCTGCCACACCGACAAGTCGGTCGACTGGGCCATCGAGCATACGGACAAATGGCACGGGGCGAAAATGGATTCCCGCCAGCGCGCCCGCGCCCGCGCCAGCGCCGCCGCCCAGGCCGGGGCGCCAGGCGCTTCCGACAAACTTCTTTCGCTCCTCGCCAACGAAGACGTGCCCGCGTGGCGCGCCACGCTCCTTCTTCTCGCACGCCCCTACGCCGCCAATCATCCCAACGTAATCGCCGCCGCGCGCGCCGCCACGGGCGACGCCGATCCGCTCGTGCGCTCGGCCGCCGCGCAAGTCCTCGCCGCCGCGCCGAGCGAAGCCGCCGCGCTGCGCCCGCTGCTCAACGACGCCACGCGCCTCGTGCGCCTCGACGCCGCGTGGGCGCTCTCGCCCGAGCTGCCGCCCGATTCCTCCGCGCGCCGCGAGCTCGACGCCTACCTCAATGTCTCCGCCGACCAACCCTCGGGCCGCGTGCGCCTCGGGCAGGACTTGTTCAACCGCGGCCGCGCCGCAGAGGCCGAGACGCATCTACGCAAAGCCGCCGCGTGGGATCCCAACTCGCCCGGCATCCATGAGACGCTCGGCCTCGTGCTCAACGAGATCGGCAAGCCCGCCGAGGCCGCCGCATCCCTTTGGCGCGCCGCGCAGCTCGCGCCCACCGACGCCACGTTTTCCTTCAACGCCGCGCTCGCCTTCGCCGCCGCGCGCAAACTCCCCGACGCCGAGCTCGCGCTCCGCGAGACCGTGCGCCGCGCGCCGAATCACGACCGCGCGTGGTATAACCTCGGCCTGCTCCTCGCGCAGACCGGCAAGCCCGCCGAGGCCATCGCCGCGCTCCAACGCGCCGAGCAAGTCAACGCGCGCGCCGCCGACTATCCCTACGCGCTCGCCACCGTGCTCTGGCAAACCGGCGACCGCGCCGGCGCGCAAGCCGCCGCCCAACGCGCCCTCGCGATCGATCCGAGCCACGGGCCCTCGCGGGCGTTTTTGCAGCAGGCCCGCTGATCGGAGGTTTGGTAGCCCTGCTCGTGAGAGCAGGGACCGACGTGGGTTTAATTTCGAGGAATCCCGCCTCTCACGAGGCGGGCTACGCCTACCGCAGCAACGTCGCGCCGCCGTCGATGTCGTAGGCGCAGC
>JAEUHB010000454.1 GCA_016794665.1 Opitutaceae bacterium | reverse complement strand
TGGGACCGCGGTGTGGCCCACGAGCTGTTTCACAGCGTGGGCGTCGATCACCACGGGGAGCGGCAAAGGGAAAAGGTGTGCTGCTATTTCCAGAGCGGCGGCATCCCGACCAACCCGACCGGCCGGCCGCGCTACGCCACCTACTGGGATGAGGAGTCGTTCAACTTTATGCGCGTGGGCGGCCAGCCGGCCAAAGAGCAACTGAACGAGGAGCGCGGCCCGACGATCGTGCTGCGCTGGGAGGACTCGCGACGGGATGTCTTCGAGGACGATCTGCCGGAATACGAGCGAAAGGTGGCCGAGCTTCGCGCCTACCACGAAACCGAGGAAGGCAAGGCAGCCCTCGCTCCACACCTCGCGAACCTCGCGCACACGGGCAAGGGCGCCGCGTGGTGGACCCGCTACATCAACGCCACGTGGGGCGGTGGCGACATGGACATGAATCGCGTCATCTGGGTCGGCCGGAAAAACGGCACCGACAGCGGCAACGATCTTTGCGTGATGAAATACTATTTCGCGGACGCTTACCGCATCGATGGCCAGGCCGATGCCTACTACCTCATCCGGCCCGGGGCCGTGCAGGCCGGCCGCGAGATCTGTCGCAGTCCGGTGGGCACGGATGGCAACGCGCCCGCGCACCCGCCGCAGTCGCGATTCGGCGATGCGGCGGCCGGCCGCGGAAACTGTTTCGCTGAAATCTGCCCCAACGACGCGATCCCACCCCGCGCACTATGATCACCGCGCGCCACGGCAGAAATCTCCTTGCGGGCGTGCTCGCCGCGTTGCTGGCCGCAACGGCGGGCGGAGCGCAGGCTTCCGGCCCCGCGCCGGACGTTTACCTGTCGTTGCGCGGGGTGGATGGCGACCGCACCATCGAAGTTGGCGAGCCGCTGTTCGTGGCCGTGCGCCTCGAGGTGCCGTTTGAGTCCAAGGCCGCCATCGCGCTGAGGCCCGCGTCGGGAACGTGGGCGGACGCCGTCGAGGTCGTCATCACGGGCACCGGGGAGACGATCCGGGCGAAGGCGGCCTTCAAGCCCGACGAGGCCGCGACGACGCTGACGGAGGAATCGAGCGCTGCGGGCGAATGGCGTTTCGAATCGACGGCGACCGGCCGGCTGACACCCGGCGCCGGCACCGTGCAGGCGCGGCTGGTGATGCGCGGCGGCGGAGGTTGGACTGGCACCGCAGCCAGCGAGGCGGTGCCCTTGCGGATCGTAGCGCCGGGTCAGTCGCCGGCGCGCGCGCTCCAGCGTCTCATCGCGCAGGCGAGCGAGGCCTTGGCCACGGGCGCCCCGGAGGCAGCGGCGCGCCTGCTCGATGCGGTGCTCGCGACGCAGCCCGATCACCCTCGGCTGCTCGCGCTTCGGGCAATCGCGAGCGCGCAAGGGGGAGACCTGCGCGCGGCGCAGACCTGCGTCGACCGCGCCACCGCCCTCGAAATCGAGGCGCAAAATGTGCATCCCTCCAGCGAACTCGCGCGGCTGCGTCAGCAGCTGCTCGTGGCGCGACTCACGCCCGGGGCGCAGTCGCCGAATCCGCCGGCATGGACAAAACTCCCCGCGAGCGTGCGCCCGCCGTCCTCGCCGCCGCCACCGAAAACTGCCGTCGCGCCCAGCCCGGCCGGCTCTCCCGCGGTCGGGATCAGCCCTGCGGTGACCGCGGCTCCGCCGCCCGCCTCTGCGCCGCCGCCGACACCATTACAAGCGCCCGCCGCACCTGCGGGGTCTTCCGTCCCGCCCGGCCGGCTCGTGCCCGCGGCCGAACTCGATGACGCCAAAGTCCGCGCCGACGCCGCGGGTCAGTGGGCGACGACGGCACGCGCAGGCTCGCAATACAGCTCGCCCACCTACGGCGCGGCCAAGGCCACGGGCGCGCCCGATGTCGCTGTGCCGGGCAACAGCCCCGACGCGTGGTGCCCCGGCTCTCAGAATGGCGGCACCGATTGGATCGAGCTGGGCTTTGCCAAGCCGGTGCGTGCGGTGGGCGTGCGGGTGCGGCAGAACCTCTCGCCCGGCGCGATCGTGAAGGTCGAGGCCATCGCGCCCGACGGCGCCGCGCACGTGTGGTGGGCCGGCGTGGATCCCTATGCTGGCGCCGCGCGCGAGATCGCGTGGTTTTCGGTCGCGGTCCCGGCGACCGACTACCTTGTCGCGAGGGTTAAGCTCACGCTCAACCTCGCCGCCAAGCCCGACTGGGAGCAGATCGACGCCGTGCAGCTGGTGGCCGCGCCATAAGACGCACGGCACCGAGAAAGCCGTTGACCGCAGCGGGTCCGTGCGCGGAATCAGCGGCTTTGCGGCGCGTGACGACACCACAACTTTTTTCCCGGCGGACCCAGGCATGAGTGAGCGCATCACCCACGAATGCGGCGTCGCCCTCGTGCGGCTGCTCAAGCCGCTCGCCCACTACCAGGAAAAATACGGGTCACCGCTCTGGGGCTTCACCAAGCTTTTCCTCCTGATGGAAAAGCAGCACAACCGCGGGCAGGATGGCGCGGGCGTGGCCTGCGTGAAGCTCGACACCCCTCCGGGCGCACCGTTCATGTTTCGCGAGCGCAACATCGAGCCCAATCCCCTCGACCGCATCTTCCGCGCGATCATGGCGGGCTACGAGGAGAAGGTGAAGGCCGGCGAAATCCACCCGGAGTTCGCTCCGACCGTGAAGGCCGGCTTCGACTTTGGCGGCGAGCTGCTCATGGGCCACCTGCGCTACGGCACGAGCGGGGGCTACGGGCTGTCGTCGTGCCACCCGTATTTCCGCCGCAGCTCGTGGCCCACGCGCAACCTCGCCCTCTGCGGGAATTTCAACCTCACCAACACCGAGGAGCTCAACCGTTCGCTCATCGCGATGGGGCAGCACCCAATCTTCGCGACCGACACGCAGGCGATCCTCGAGAAAATTGGATTCTTCCTCGATGCGGAACACGAGGACATCTACCGCTTCCTCCGCACCCGCGACCTGGCCGGCGAGGAGCTGTCCCGCCGCATCAGCGAGGATCTCGACGTCAACCGCGTGCTCACGCGCGCCTCGCAGAAATGGGACGGCGGCTACGTGCTCGCCGGCCTCATCGGCAACGGCGACGCCTTCGTCGCGCGTGATCCCTCGGGGATCCGGCCGTGCTTCTATTTCCAGGACGATGAGGTCGTCGCCTTCGCCTCCGAGCGCGCGCCGCTGATGACCGTCTTCGATCTCGCGGTCGAGCAGGTGCGGGAGGTCGAGCCCGGCCACGCCGTCGTGATCAAGCGCCGCGGCACCGTCGTCTCCGCGCCCTTCACCGCGCCGCTGACGCGGGCCTCGTGCTCGTTTGAGCGCATCTATTTCTCGCGCGGCAACGACCTCGACATCTACCGCGAACGCCAGGCCCTCGGCGGCCGGCTCGCGCCGCAGGTGCTGAAGTCGATCAACCACGAGTGGGGCAACACCGTCTTCAGCTTCATCCCCAACACCGCCGAGACCGCGTTCTACGGCCTCATGTCCGAGCTCCGCACGCAACGACGCGACGAGGTGAAGGCCGCGATTCTGCAGGCCAACCGCGAGGGCCGGCTCGACGAGGCGCTGCTCGACGATCTCATTTTGCGCAACTGGCCGCGCGGCGAGAAGGTCGTGAGCAAGGACATCAAGGCGCGCACCTTCATCGGCCAGGAGTCGATGCGCAACCAGCTCGCGAGCCACGTCTACGACATCACCTACGGCTCCGTCCGCGCGGGCGTGGACAACCTCGTGGTCGTGGACGACTCGATCGTCCGGGGCACGACGCTGAAGCGCTCCATCCTGCGCATCCTGGCGCGGCTCGATCCGAAGAAGATCGTGATCGTGTCCACCGCGCCGCAGATCCGCTACCCGGATTGCTACGGCATCGACATGGCGGAGCTGGGCAAGTTCATCGCGTTCGAGGCCGCGATCGCGCTGCTCAACGAGCGCGGCCAGTCCGCGCTCCTCGACGAGGTCTACGAGCTGTGTCGCGACGAGATCACGCGCGGGGGCTCGGTGAACCACGTGCGCCGTCTCTACGATCCCTTCCGCCCCGAGGAGATCTCGCGGAAAATTGTCGAGCTCGTGCGGCCCAAGGCGCTCGAGTGGCGGGGGGAGTTCGAGATTATTTTCCAGACGATCGAGAACCTACACCTCGCGGTGCCGCACCACCGGGGCGACTGGTATTTCACCGGGAAGTATCCCACGCCCGGCGGCTACCGCGTGGTCAACCAAGCCTACGTGAATTTCTACGAGAAGAAAGAAGGCCGCCGGGCCTACTGAGATACTTCCCGATGGCCCTCAGCTACGAATCCTCCGGCGTCCGTTACGATCAGCTCGATGCGTTCAAGCGCGCGTGCCAGCAGGCGGCCAAGACCACCGCCGGCCTGCTCCGCGATCACGGCTACGCCGAGCCGGCGACCACGCGCGGCGAGAGCGCCTACCTGATCGAGGCGGCGGATCATTTCCTCGCGCACGTCGAGGAGGGGCTCGGGACGAAGAACCTCGTGGCCGACGCCGTCTATGCTGCGACGGGGAAATGTTTCTACCGCGAGATCGCGATCGATACCGTCGCGACGATCGTCAACGACCTCATCACCTGCGG
>JAEUHB010000374.1 GCA_016794665.1 Opitutaceae bacterium | reverse complement strand
CAGCTCCGCGGGCGCGACCAGAACGTGACCTTCGGTGCGCCGAGGCACCGCGGCTGCGAAGGCGGCGAGGAATGTCAGGCGGCCATGACGGGACTGGTGGAAGCCGTGCGCACTGTCTATCGCGGGCACGATCCGCTGATTCAGGCGCTCGCGGTGCATTACCATTTTGCGGCGATGCACCCGTTTCTCGATGGCAACGGCCGCACGGCCCGCGCGCTCGAGGCGATCATGCTCCAGCGCACCGGGCTCCGCGACACGCTGTTCATCGCGATGTCGAACTACTACTACGAGCAGAAGACCGGCTACCTGAACGCGCTGAACGAGACTCGTGCGGCCAACCACCGCCTCACGCCCTTCCTCAAGTTCGCGCTGCGGGGCGTGGAGAGCCAGTGCCGGCGATTGTTCGGCGAAATCCGGCAGCAGGTCACGAAGGCGCTTTTCCGCAACACGATGACGGACCTGTTCGGGCGGCTGAAGTCGCCGCGCAAGCGCGCGCTCTCAGGACGGCACGTGCAGATGCTCACGCTGCTGTTGGACGAGGAGGAGATGACGCTCGCGGTGCTGACCGAGCGCACCCGGCATTTCTACGGCGTGAGCAAACCGCAGAAGGCGCTGATCCGCGATCTCAACTACTTGATCGGGCTGCAAGCGATCACCGCCAAGCGGCTGCCCGACAACGCGGGCTTCCTGATCGCCATCAACCTCGACTGGCCCATGAAGATCACCGAGACGGAATTTTTCCGGCGGATGAAGGAGATGCCAAAGGGCAAGGTCTACGGTTTCCTCTCGATCTGAAACGGTGGACGGCGTGACTCCGGCTTCCTCAAACTTTGTCGCGCTCAAGGCCGAATGGCCTGACGCGCATGAAGCCGCGACGCGGGCCGAGGCGTTTGCCCACGCTGATGCGCGGACGGCGTGCTTCCACGCGCGGCGAGCGTTGGAGCTGACCGTGCGGTGGCTCTACCGGTGCGAGGTGAAGCTGCGCCTGCCGTATCAGGACAACCTGAGCGCACTGATTCACGAGCCCACATTCAAGCAGGTGGCAGGCGAGGCGGTGTTCAACAAGGCACGGGTGATCGTCACGCTGGGTAATCGCGCAGTTCACAGTCACCGCCGGATCCTAGCGGCGGATGCGTTGGCTGCGGTGCGGGAGCTGTTTCACATCGGCTACTGGCTCGCTCACACCTACGCGCGTGGCGCGAAGCCGGCGCCGGGGCTGGCTTTCAATTCCGACGCGCTGCCGAAAACCACGCCGCTGCCGCCCCAGACGCTCGAGCAGCTGCAACGCCTCGAAACGCAGCTCCGCGAGCGCGACGAAAAACTCTCGACGCTGCTGGCGGACAAGACGGCGCTCGACGCGGAGCTGACACGGCTGCGCGCCGAGGTCGCTGTGGCGAAAGAGGCCAACGCCGCGACGCCGGACACGCACGACTACTCCGAAGCCGAGACGCGGGACTACTTCATCGACCTTCTGCTCAAGGAAGCCGGATGGCCGCTCGACCAGCGGCGCGATCGCGAGTTCGAGGTCAGCGGCATGCCCAACACGCCGGGCAACGGCTTCGTCGACTACGTGCTCTGGGGCGACGACGGAAAGCCGCTCGCGCTCGTCGAGGCCAAGCGCACGCGCAAGAGCGCGGCGGTCGGCCAGCAGCAGGCCAAGCTCTACGCGGACTGCCTCGAAAAGCAGTTCGGGCGGCGCCCGGTCATTTTCTACTCCAACGGCTACGAGCATTGGCTGTGGGACGATGCGAGCTACCCGCCGCGCCCGGTGCAGGGCTTCCTGAAAAAGGCCGAGCTGGAGCTGCTCATCCAACGGCGCACGAGCCGGAAGCCGCTGGCCACGGCGAAAATCAATGAAGCGATCGTCGGACGCTACTATCAGACCCGCGCCATCCGGCGCATCGCGGAGGCGTTTGAAAAGGACCACGACCGCAAGACGCTCGTCGTGATGGCGACCGGCGGGGGCAAGACGCGCACGGTGGTGGCGCTGTGCGACCTGCTCATGCGGTGCAACTGGGTGAAGCGGGCGTTATTCCTTTGTGACCGGGTGGCGCTGGTGAAGCAGGCGATCAACAAAGGATTCAAGGCGCACCTCCCAGAGTCGTCGCCGGTGAACCTGCTCACGGAGAAAAATGCCGAGGGCCGCGTGTTCGTGTCGACCTACCCGACGATGATGGGGCTCATCGACGAGACGCACGAAGGCCAGCGGCGCTTCGGCGTCGGGCACTTCGATCTCATCATCATCGATGAGGCGCACCGATCGGTTTACCAGAAATACGGCGCGATCTTCCGCTACTTCGACGCGCTGCTCGTGGGCCTGACGGCGACGCCGCGCGACGAGATCGACCGCGACACCTACGGGCTCTTCGAGCTGGAGAAAGGCGTGCCGACGGATGCCTACGATCTCGCCGACGCGGTGGCCGACAAGTTCCTCGTGCCGGCGCGCGCGGTGTCAGTGCCGTTGAAATTCCAGCGCGAGGGTATCCGCTACGACGACCTGAGCGAAGAGGAGCAAGCGCAGTGGGACGAGGCCGAGTGGGATGAGGAGAGTGGGGTGCCGGCGCAAGTGGACCCCGAGGGGGTGAACAAATGGCTCTTTAACCAAGACACCGTGGACAAGGTGCTCGCGCACCTCATGACGCACGGCCAGAAAGTCGCCGGCGGCGACCGGCTGGGGAAGACGATTATCTTTGCGAAGAACCAGAAGCACGCGGAGTTCATCGCGGAGCGGTTCGACGCCAACTACCCGCATCACAAAGGCGCGTTTGCGCGCGTGGTTCATTGCGACCTGCCGTATGCGCAGTCGCTGATCGACGATTTCTCCGTTGGCGCCAAGGCGCCACACATCGCGATCTCCGTCGATATGCTCGACACGGGCATCGACGTGCCGGAGGTGGTCAATCTCGTCTTCTTCAAGCTCGTGCGATCGAAGACGAAATTCTGGCAAATGGTCGGGCGCGGCACGCGGCTGTGCCCGGATCTTTTCGGGCCGGGCAAACCCAAGGAGTTCTTCAGCATCTTTGATTTCTGCCAGAACTTGGAATTTTTTCAGGCGAATCCCGAGGCCACGGCGGGCTCGCTCGGCGAATCGCTGGGCCGCCGGCTCTTCAAGGCGCGGCTCGAAATCATCGGGGTGGTGGAGCAGGCCGAACCGGGTGCGGTTCGTGGAAGCGCGACCGCCGAGGCGGAGCTCGCCCATGAAATCCGCGAGCTGCTGCGCACGGAAGTGGCGGCGATGAACGTGGAGAACTTCATCGTGCGGCCGCAGCGCCGGCTCGTGGAGAGATTCGCCCGCGCCGAGGCGTGGACCGCACTCGATGTGGCCGACCGCGGGGAACTGGCGCGCCATGTGGCGGGCTTGCCGACGGAGCTGGAGGCGGAGGATGAGGAAGCCAAACGCTTCGACTTGCTGCTGTTGAATCTGCAACTCGCCGTGCTTCGCGCCGAGCCGGCCTTCGAGCGATTGAGCCGTCAAGTCATGGCGATTGCCGGATTGCTGGAGGAGAAATCCGCCATCCCGATGATCGCGAAGCAGCTCGTCCACATTCAGGAAATCCAGACGCCCGAGTGGTGGCGTGACATCACGGTGGCGATGCTGGAGCAAACGCGGAAGCGCCTGCGCGATCTCGTGAAGCTGATCGACCGCCGGCAGCGGAAACCAATCTACACGGACTTTGAGGACGAGATGGGGGAGGGGAATGCGGTGGAGCTGGGGGCGTTTCTCGCGGCCGACGATTTCGAGAAATTCCGGGATAAGGCCCGGATGTTCCTCCGCCGGCATGAAGACGATCTCGTGATCCAGAAATTGCGGATGAACGTGCCGATGACGCCGCTCGATCTCGCCGAGCTGGAGCGAATGCTCGCGGCTAGCGGCGTCGCGACCGAGGCGCACCTCACGCGCGCGAAAGCCGAAAGTGAGGGATTGGGATTGTTTGTGCGCACACTCGTCGGGCTGGAGCGCGATGCCGCAAAGACCGCATTGAATGCTTTCACCGCCGGCCGGACGCTGACCGCAAATCAAATCGAGTTCGTGAGTCTGGTCGTCGACTATCTGACTGCGCACGGGGCGATGAAGCCGGAGCTACTCTACGAGTCGCCCTTCACGGACATAAATCCGCATGGCCCGGACGGAGTTTTTAATCCGAGGCAAGTGGACGAGTTGATTGAGACACTTGCGCAGGTGCGCGGCCGGGCGATTGCCTAAGGCAAGCAAAACGTAAGGAAGGCCGCGTGAACCACCGTCACCGGCCGGCCCGCGAGCCCCCAGACGTTCAGCCGGACGGTGTTTCCACGCGGGGGTTGATCACGGCGATCCGCGGCCTCAGCGTGCCGCGCTCCACTTCCCGCATGTCGCCGCTCGAACTTCCTCCCGACTACCCGCGCATCCGGCGCGTGGGGAGTTTCGCGGAGCTGGCCGGGACGCCGTGGGGCGACGGCGTCAACGCCCTGTGCTGGGAGCGCGAGCTGCCCGCGGGCTGCGGCGAGATCGTCGCGGCGCTCGGAGCGGGCGAGGGGCTCGTCACGCTCGACGAGGCGCGCTTGCGATCGCTGCGCGTCGGTCCGGCAGCGCGGGCGGCGATCGAGTTCATGCTCGCCGACCTGCGCCTGCTCCGCGAACGCGATCTCGATCCCGTGCTCAACTGCATCCACGCCTACCCGCGCGACGAGGAGCCGGGGCCGGTGGTGACGGACGTGTTTTCGTTTCACGCCGACAGCGCGCCGGTGCCGGCCGACACGTGGCTGTGCACCTACCACGGCCCGCCGAGCGAGGGCCTGCGCAACGACGAGGCGCAGCGGCGTGTGGACTTGCCCGCGACGCGCGCGGCGCTGCTCCGCGAATTCGGCGGCGCGGACGACGAGGCGTTTCGCGATTACCTCCGCGAAAACTGCTACGATCTCCACTACGCGCCCGTGGCGGGGGCGCGGCCGTTTTCGTTTGGGCTCGGCCACCTCTGGCGCATCGCGACGGACTATCCCGGCAGCCCCGTGCCGCCGTGCGTCCACCGTGCGCCCACGCCGCCGCCGGGATCGCCGTCGCGGTTGCTGCTGATCAGCTAAGGCCTAGGGCGGGCCACGCTCCGCTTGCCAAGGGTGCGCACGCTTGGCCTGATCGCGCCTCGCTTGCACGCCGCCGACCCGCTCCCCACCGCGCGCCCCTTCGGGAAATTGCCCGACGGACGCACCGCGCAACTCTACACCCTTCGCGCCGCCGATGGCTTCGCCGTCGAGATCTCCGATTACGGCGGGATCATCGTGCGGCTGCTCGCGCCGGATCGCGCGGGTCAGCTGGCCGACGTGACCCTCGGCTACGGCGACGTGGCGGGCTATGTGCGCAGTTCGCCTTACTTTGGCGCGATCGTCGGGCGCGTGGGCAACCGGATTGCGGGCGGCACATTCACGCTCGACGGCCAGACCTACACGCTCGCGACCAACAACACCCCCGGCGGCATCCCATGCCACCTGCACGGGGGCGTCGCGGGCTTCGACAAAAAACTCTGGGCGGCCGAGCCGCTCGTGCGCGAGGGGCGCGCGGCGCTGCGGCTCACGCTCACGAGCCCCGCGGGCGAGGAAGGCTACCCCGGCACGTTGCGCGTCGAGGTCATCTACTCGCTCACCGCCGACCGCGGCCTGCGCATCGACTATTCCGCGACGACGGATGCGCCGACGCCCGTGAGCCTGACCAACCACGCCTACTTCAATCTTCGCGGCGAGGGCAGCGGCGACATCCTCGGCCACGAGCTCACGCTGCACGCGGCGCGCTACACGCCGGTGAACGCCGGCCTGATCCCCACGGGCGAGCTGGCGTCGGTGGCGGGAACGCCGTTTGACTTCATCCAGCCGCACGCGATCGGCGCACGCATCGGCCAAAAACACGAGCAGCTCGAGCGCGGCATCGGCTACGACCACAACTTCGTGCTCGCGGACGCCCCGCGCCGCGAGCCTGTGCTCGCCGCGCGCGTGAGCGAGCCGACGACGGGCCGGGTGATGGAGGTGCTCACGACGGAGCCCGGCGTGCAGTTCTACACGGGCAATTTTCTCGACGGCACGATCACGGGCAAAGCGGGCAAGGCGTATGCGAAGCGCGACGGCTTCTGCCTGGAGACGCAGCATTTCCCCGACTCGGTGAACCAGCCGACGTTTCCGAACACGATCTTGCGGCCGGGGCAGACGTATCGCAGCGCGACGGTGTATCGGTTCTCGGCTCTGAGGTAGCGCGAGCGCCTTGCCCGGCGGTCGTTCCCGGTAGCCCGCTTCGTGAGAAGCGGGATTTTCCGAAGCTCTATGTCCCCGCGGTCCCGCCTCTCACGAGGCGGGCTACCAGAACGTGGTGGCTGCGTGGCTACTTGGTCTTCTTCGCCTTGGCCTTGGCGGCGGCGGGCTCGCTGGCGATCTCGGCGCCGCGGTCGGGGGGGAGCGAGCGGTGCCAGGTGGTGACGGCGGCGGTGAGTCGCGCGACGAGCGCGGGGTGCCCGGGGGCGACGTTGGTCGTTTCGCCGCGGTCGGTGGCGAGGTGGTAGAGCTGGGGCTTGGAGCCGTCGTAATCGCAGAGCAGCTTCCAGTCGCCCTCGCGGATCGCGAGATCGGGGAAGGCCTCGCTGCCGGCGAGGGGCCACGATTTCCGATCCGGCGGCCGGCGCCACAGGATGGGCGCGGCGCGGGCGGCGGCGTTGCGGCCGAGCAGGGCGGGCGAAATGTTCTCGCCGTCGAACTTCGTCCCGGCGGGAGGGCGCACGCCGGCGACCGCGAGCAGCGAGGGCACGAGGTCAAAGGCGGCGAAGACGGAGGTGTCGTTATGCGAGCCGGCGGCGGCTTTCGCGATCAAGCCGGGCGCCCAGGCGATGAGCGGGGAGCGGACGCCGCCCTCGTAGAGCGTGACCTTGGTGCCGCGAAACGGGCCGGCACTGCCGGCGCCGGGCTCGGGACCGTTGTCGGAGCAGATGAGGAGGAGGGTGTTGTCGCGCAGCGCGGGATCCGCGCGGAGTCGCTCGAAGAGCCGGCCGAGCTGACGGTCCATCGCCTCGAGCACGGAGAGGTAGAGGCCGCGCTTGGTGCCGTCGCGCCACTCGCTCACGGGCGGCCAGAAGGGGCTGTGCACGTCGTCGAGCCAGAGGTTGACGTAAAACAGCTTCTTGTCGGCGGCGGCGCGTTCGATGAAGCCGAGCGCGGCGTCGACGAAGCCGGTGGTGATGGCCGAGCGCTGCATCCACGTCACAGGCTGGCCGAGTCGCTCGGCATCGCCCCAGATCTTCCCGGGCGCGGTGTCGCCGGGCTTGAGCGTGAGCGGGAGGAGCTTGGGGCCCATGCCCTCGAAGTTGGTGAGCGAGGCGTCGAAGCCATAGGCGGTGATGGGCGGCGCGTCGTCGACGTCGCGCTGGCCGCCGAGGTGCCATTTGCCGAAGTGGCCGGTCGCGTAGCCGGCCCGCTGGAGCAGGCGCGGGAGCGTGGGGGCCTTGGGGTCGAGCCACTGCGCCATGCCGCGGCGGTCGTTGTCCGCGCGCTGATTCAGGAACGACGTGATGCGCCAGCGCTGCGGGTATTGGCCGGTGGTGAGCGCGCAGCGCGACGGCGAGCAGATCGGGGAGTTGACGTAGAACTGGGAGAAGCGGATGCCCTCGGCGGCGAGGCGATCGATGTGGGGGGTCTTGGCCTCGGTGTTGCCGAAGCAGGAGAAGTCGCCCCA
>JAEUHB010000371.1 GCA_016794665.1 Opitutaceae bacterium | reverse complement strand
CGGGATGGACGGGACTCGAACCCGCGACCTTCTGCGTGACAGGCAGACGCTCTAACCAGCTGAGCTACCACCCCGGGACTGGGGAAAGGAGGCGGACGGTAGGTTCGGGGGAAGTCGAGTCAAGCGCGGTTTTCCCTTGTCGCTCCGCGCCGCGAAAACTACTCGTGCGGGCGCGATTTTCGTGGTGGTAGCTCAGCTGGATAGAGCATCGGTTTTCTAAACCGATGGTCGCGAGTTCGAGTCTCGCCCACCACGCCAATGATTAAAACAAACTCGCGGCAACGTAACTTCCGTGCGTCGATGCCTGCCCAAACTTGAGAACTCGAAGCTCTGGCCGTGAAAGCAGATAACAACTTTAGGGGATTTATCCCACTCAAACCAGAAACGCGCGGCTGGATCATTTTCATTGGCGCTTTGCTGGTGATCGGCGCCGTAGCAGGCTACTATAGACCACCCGTTCGCGAGTCATTCGAAACACGGTCTGCGTGGTCCAAAGAAACAGATTCAGTGCGACCGACTAGCCGCAAACAAATCTCATCGGATCAGGATTCCACGTCATTCGTAGTAGTGGTGCTGGTCGCGGGCGTCGCCTTGCTGGCGTTCGGCCTAAACGGCATGCGAATCACCAAACTGGGAAGTTCGATGGTAGACCTTTCGACTCATGCCCCTTCACGAATAGAAGAAAGTGAACTTAAGGAGGACAGTCCTAGCAGCGCAGCAGAAAGCAAAATTCAAGGAAGCAGCCTAATCTAAATTTACGATGAACTCTAATGCTGGGAATATCTACTCTGCCACCACTGTATTTTTGGACGGGAACGAATTCGTGAGCTGTGCGTTCAAAGACACGACTCTGGTTTTTGCCGGCACAGGACCAGTTGTTTTCAAGCACTGCCGGTTCGAGGGAGTAAAGTGGGCATTTACTGGCCCAGCGCAGAATACCATAGAATTCATGCGAGCTGTTGTCGGCGGCTTCGGTCCTGCCGGAGCAAGTTTGGTTGGTAGTTGGGTTTTCCCGCGAGTCGCAGCCACAGGGAAAGCCCCAAGCACGGATGCCACTTCGGCACCATCAGTAGGTGGCAGTTCGTCACCATCTAGGGCGGATCCGGCTGCTGCCGTGAGTGCCAATCCCAAGGAAGCGGGTTCCTCGGCAACTTCTTGAGTTGTTCTTCTGCCTTCGGGCACTCGACTACCATTTTCTTCAGCACGAGGTCTGAATATCCGTCTCACCTTATCACCCAAACAACTTCGTCACCGCCTTCGCCTTCACGAGTTCGCGGGGTTGGTTGAGGTGGTTGTAGACGATCGTCTCGGGGTCGATGCCGAAGGCGTGGTAGATCGTAGCGAGCAATTCCGTGGGATGCACTGGGTCGCTCTTCGGGGCGGAGGCGGTCTTGTCGGACTCGCCGTGGACATAGCCGCGCTTGATGCCGGCGCCGGCGACGATGCTCGTGTAGCAATACGGCCAGTGGTCGCGTCCGTCGGCGCTGTTGTTGTTGCCGCTCGTGCTCACGCCGCGCTCGGGGCTGCGGCCGAATTCGCCGAGGCAAACGACGAGCGTCTCGCTCAGCAGGCCGCGTTGATCAAGGTCCTCGAAGAGCGCGCTCAGGCCCTGGTCGAGCATCGGGCCGGACTTGCCCTTCATGCGCTCGGTCAGGCCCTGATGGTGATCCCACGAGTGGTTGTCGGAGTTGGCGACCTTGGGCCAGATGACCTCGACGACGCGGGTGCCGGCCTCGACGAGGCGGCGCGCGAGGAGGAGCGACTGGCCAAAGGTGTTGCGGCCATAGCGGTCGCGGAGCTTCTCGCCCTCGGCGGCCAGCTCGAAGGCCTCGCGGGCGCGGCCCGACACGATGAGGTTGAGCGCGCGCTGATAATACTCGTCGAGGTTGTAGTTTGCCGTGGCCTTCTCGATGTCGGGCATGGCCGCGTCGATCGACTCGCGGAGGCGGGCGCGGCGCTCGAGGCGCATCGCGAAGACTTCCTGCGGGAGCTTGAGGTCGTCGGTCTTGAGGCGGTTCATCTTCTCCATGTCCATGTCGTCGCCCTCGGGAAAGAGCGTGTAGGGATCGAAGGCCTTGCCGAGGAAGCCGGCGCTGCCGCCCTTGCCGACGACGTTGGACTCCTGCAGCGGACGCGGGAGCATGACGAACGGGAGCATCGGCGTATCGACGGGCTTGAGGCGCACGATGTTGGAGCCGAAGTTCGGGAAATCCTTCGCATTGGGCGGCTCGAGCTGGCCCGAGGGGCTCACCTTGTCGGTCGTGTAGCCCGTCATGATCTGATAGATTGCCGCGGTGTGGTTGAAGAGCCCGTTGGGCGTGTAGCTCATCGAGCGAATCATGGTGAACTTGTCGTTCACCTTCGCGAGCTGCGGCAGGATCTCGGTGAAGTGCGTGCCGGGGATTTTCGTCGGCGTGGTCTTGAACGCGCTGCGGATCTTGTCGGGCACGTTTTCCTTGGGGTCCCAGAGATCGAGGTGCGAGGGGCCGCCCTGCAGGTAAACCATGATCACGCTCTTGGCCTTGCCCCAGCCGGGCGCGCCCTTGCCGGCACCGGCCGCGGGCGTGGCGGCGCGGGCGTTGAGGTTGAGCATCTGGCCGAGCGAGAGGCCGAGGATCGACGAGCCGCCGAGGCGCAGGAGATCGCGGCGCGTGAGCTTGGCATGCGTGTCGCAGAGGTCGGTATTGAGTCCACCGGGGAGTCGGATCATGGCGGGGCCTTTTGGGTTGGGGATTAGCGGTTGAAAAGGAAAGCGGGCGTGTTGATGAGCGCCCAGGCGAGATCCTGCGCGCCGGTGAGGCGATGGGCGGCGGATTGTTTCTCACTCAGGGCGGCATCGGCGCGGAGCTGGGCGAGCTTCGGATCGATCGGCACGGGCTGCTCGGCGAGCGCGAGGGCGGCCTGCAGCTGCTTGAGCTTGGGATCGAGGGGAAGCGGACGCCGGGCGATGGCGAGGGCCTGCTCGCGCTTGCGCAGCTCGGGGTCGATCGAGCGGTGGTAGCCGGCGATTGCGCGCTGCTGGCCCGCGGTGCGATCGAGGGCGGTGGCCTTGAGCGCGGCGACGACGCTCTCCGGCAGGCCGAGCTCGAGCGGCGACCCGGAGGTCGTGGCCCAGACGCGGAAGCGGCCGATGGAAAAACCGTCGCGGAAACGATGCTGCAAGATGATCGTGAGCGCGGAGCCGGATTTCTCGCGCAGGGGCTCGGCGAAGGAGATGCGCGCGTAGTGCGGCTCGCCGAATTTGTTGCCGATGGCCCAGCCGTCGCGCGTGCCGTCGGCCTTGCCGTTGATGAGTTCCTTCACGTCGTAGGTGTTTTGCGTGAAGTCGGCGCGGGCCTCCTTGAGCACGATGTCGCGCGGGTTGCGCGCGGCGCCGCGATCACTGGCGCGCACGACGACCTCGGAGAGCACGAAGTTGCCGTTGGCCCGGCCCGGCCCGAAATTCGGCAGGCTCTCGTGCGGGAGCACCTCGATCAGCAGGCCGGTGATGCCGTCGGCGGCGTCGGCGATGACGGTGTAGTCGACGTTATTGGTCGAGGCGCCGGAGGCGAGATACGAGCCGTCGTCGAGGCGCTTGAGTGTCTGGTTGTTGTTCGCGCGGATGTTCTTCACGTCCAGCGGTGTCCAGGCGGTGGCGAGGCGCGCGGGCTCGAGCGCCTGCTCCCACGCGGCGAGGCGCGCCGCGAGGCCGGCCTCGCTCTTCGCGAGCGCGGCCGTCTCCGCGGCAATCTTCTGCTGGCGCTTCTCCTCGGCGGCGGCGACCTCCGGGGCGATCTCAGTCGTGCGGGCGGCGACGGCCAGCCGGGCGGCGGCGATGGCGGCCGCGCGCTCGCTTTCCTTCTGCGCGAAGACGGGCTTCCACCACGCCTCGCGCTCGGCCAGCGCCGCGGCGAGGTTCGCGTTTTCGGCGCCGATCGCTTTCCACTCGGCGAGCGCGGCGGCGGTTTCCTTTTCGGTGGCATGACGGTTGAGCGCTCGCAGGAAAATCTCGTCGATCAGCCGGCGGTCGTCGGGCGTGGCGGCGACGAGCTTCGCCAGCTCATTCTTCGGATCGTTGATGGCGCCGGAGACGGCGGGGCCGCTGAGGAGCGACATCACGGAGCCGAGGCCGAGGTCCCCGTTGCGCTCGCATTCGCAGGCGGACTCGCGAGCAGGGCGGCCGAGGCTCGCGAGGAGGCCGCCGGGCACATCGACGGCGCTGTCGGGCAGTTGCGCGGCGCGCATCCCGGGCTTGGCGCCGGGAAAATTGGGGACGGAGCCGGTGACGCGCAGCACGGAATCAAATAACACCTCGGCCGGCAGGCGGCGCGCCATCGCGTGCGAGTAGTTGGTGCGGTCGTCGGCGTTCCAGCGGTTGGTGGCAAGGGCGAGTTGGTAGGTGCGCGACGTGACGATGGTGCGCTGGAGCCGCCGCACGTCGAAGCCGCCCTGCACAAACTCCTGCGTGAGCCACGCGAGCAACTCGGGATTCGACGGCGGGTTGCCCGCGCGGATGTCGTCGAGCGGATCGATGAGGCCGACGCCCATGAGGTAGCCCCACATGCGGTTCACGTAGCTGAGGGCGAAATAGCGGTTGTCGGGCGAGGTTATCCAAGCGGCGAGCCGCTCGCGGCGCGTCGCGGCCTCGGCCCCCGCCTGGGGCGCCAGCTTCGCGGCGTAGGGAAACTCGGGCGGTGTGATCTGGCCGGTGCGGTCGTGGGTGACGTCGCCCTCGGCCTTGTCGTAGGCGATCTCGTAGAGGGGCTTGGCGCCCTCGACGGCGGTGCCGCCGATGGTCTTGTTGCCGCTCTCGGGATCCTTCTTGAGATCAACCTGCGCGAAATAGGCCGTGAGCTGGTAGTATTGATCCTGCGTCCAGCGCTCGAACGGATGGTCGTGGCACTTGTTGCAGTTGAAGCGCGTCGCGAGGAACAGGTGCGTGGTGTTCTCCATCGTCTCCGCGGGCGTGCGCAGGACCTTGAAGTAGCTCGCGGCGGGGTTCTCGCGGTTCGAGCCGGTGGCCGTGAGAATCTTTTTTGCGAACTGATCGTAGGGCGTGTTGCCGTCGACCTCCTGGCGGATCCACTCGCGGAAAAGCTTGGCGCCCTCCTCGCCGAGGAACTTGCGGTTCACCTGCAGGAGGTCGGCCCATTTGTTGGCCCAGTGCTCGACGTAGTCCGGCGAGCCCATGAGGCGGTCGATCACCGCGTCGCGCTTGACGCGGGTCGGGCGCCCATCGGCGAGGAAGGCGCGCACGTCGGCGGCGCTCGGCGGGACACCGGTCAGATCGAGGTGGACACGACGGAGAAACTCGTCGTCGGTGCAAAGGCCCGACGGGAGGATTTTCAGGCGGCGCCATTTGGCGGCGGTGAACTCGTCGACCTTGTTCCACTTCTCGGGCTCCTGCCACGCGAAGCCGGAGCGGTCGCCCATCACCGTGATGGTCGTCGCGGCATAGTTGCCTTCGTAACGCGCGAGAATCGGGGCCTCGCCGCGGCGCAGCGTGCTCACGAGGCCGCCGCGCTCGGTGACGGCCACGTCCTGGTTGCCGGACTCGATGAAGCCCTCGGCCGTCACGTCGCGCATGCGGCCGTCGGCGTAGTGGGCGACGATGCGCATCTGCTGTTTCGAGCCAATGGCCTGCAACACGGGGTTCTGCGGGGTGACCTCGATGCGGGTGACGCGCGGCGCGGCGAGATCGAGTTTGGCGCCGTCGGCGATCCAGGCGCGGAGTATCCGGTAATATTTGTCGTCGAACTGGGTGCGCTGCCCGCCCTCGTGCGGCACGGCGCCCGTGGCCTTGAGCAACATGAGCGAATCGTCAGGCGACGCGAAATTCACGCGCCGCCCGGCGTGGTCGTCGACCAGCGAGCGCACATCGTAGATCGGGTCGTAGCCGCGGAGGGAGAGCTTGAAGCCGGCCTTGCCGTCCTTGGCGCCGTGGCAGGGGCCGGAGCTGCAGCCGAGCTGCGCGAGAACGGGATTAACGTCGCGGATGAAGTCGACCTTGGGATCCACCGTGTAGCCCACGACCTCGAGCGCGGCCTTCGCGGATTTGCCGGCGAGCTTCGCCGTGAGCTGGGTCTTGCCGTTCGCGAGCGGAGCGGCCTGACCGCCGGCCGTCACGGTCGCGATGGCATTCTTGCCCGAGGCGGCGAGCTCATAGCTCGCGAGGCGGGTGACATCCATGCGTGTGCCGTCGGCGAACGTCGCGGTCACGAGCACCTGCGCGGCGTCGAACGCGCCGTTGAGCCGGAGCGCGGCGGGCTCGATCGTGAGCGTGGCGATCTTCGCGCCGGGAGGCAGGGCCTCGGGGAGGGTGAAGGGCTTCGCGGCCGCGGGGGCCATCGCGGCGAAACCCGGGGATGCGAGCAAAACAACGAAGACTGCGAGCGGCGGAAATTTCATTTCATGTAGCCCTGCTCGTGAGAGCAGGGACCGGCGGGAGTTGAAGGGTGGCCCGTCCCGCCTCTCACGAGGCGGGCTACCACGAAGCGCGGCGCGATTTTCATTCGGCGACAGATTTTTTCGCGGGGGCGAGCGGCACGGGGACAAACTCCTTGGCGACCGTGCCGTCGGCGACGTTGATGAGGCGCACCCGGCCGTCCTCGCCGGCGGCGGCGAGGGAGCGGCTGTCGGGCGCGAAGGCGAGGGCGTAGATCCCCGCGTCGAATTTTGCGGCGGCGAGGAGTTTCACGCCCTCGGTGGTGAAGCGCTCGATCTCGGCTTTCTCCTCCTTTGAGTAGGCGCTGGCGATCTTGTCGGCGTAGGCCTTGAGCAGCAGCTCCGGGATCGTGCTGTCGAACTCGCCGGGATAAAGGTGCACGGCGCCGCGGCCGTTGAAGCTGCTCGCGGCGGCGATGAGCTTGCCGTCGGGGCTGTAGTCGACGGCGAAGATACGGCCCTCCATCGCGGGGAATTTGCGGAGCAGGTTGGCGTTGTCGCCGATGCGGCGCTTGGTCTTGCGGAAAACCTGATAGACCTGCGGCACGCCGTCGGCGCCGCCGATGAGCACCTCGTCTCGGCCGGGGCGGCGGGCGACGGCGTGGAGCCCGCCGCGCAGCGCGCCGGGCGTGATCGAGCTGATGTTGTCCACGAAGCGCTGCGTCTCGAACTCCGTGAGCTTCGTGCTCATGTCGCGGCCGACCGAGATGAGGTGCGACCCGTCGTGGCTGAACACCGTGTCGAGCACCCAGTCGTTGTGCGAGCCTTGCTGGAGAACGAACTCGCCCGTGGCGGCGTCGATGGCACGCACGTTGTTGTCGGGGCAGCCGAAGGCCACGCGCTTGCCGTCGGGCGACCAGCTCACGCCATAGACCGTGTCGTAGCCGACGGGCACGGAAACGTGAAGGGCGCGCTTCTCGACATTCCAAATCTGCACCTCGCCCATGCGCGCCGGCAGGCCGCCCGCGACGGCGAGCCGCGTGCCGTCCGGTGAAAAGCGCACCGATTCGATGCGCTCCGAGAGCCCGACGAGCCGGGCGACGATCCCCGAGCCGTCGGCGTGGTGCAGCAGCACCTCGTGAAACCCGGCGACGGCGAGCAATTTTCCGTCGGGCGAAAAATCGAGCGAGGTCACTACCGGCGCGCGCCGGTAGATGGGCGGGTGCTCGGCGTCGATTCGTTGCACCGCGTTCTTCGGGGTGTCGTCCGCGGCGCCCTGTGCAATCCATTTGGCGATGAGCGCGCGATCGTCGGGCTTGAGCGGGGCCTTGTCCTTCGGCATCTCCGCCTCGCCGTCCTTGGGAGTGATGGCGGCGACGAGCGCGCTTGCCTCGGGTTTGCCGGCGATGATC
The DNA here is from genome assembly GCA_016794665.1 of Opitutaceae bacterium. GTDB lineage: Bacteria > Verrucomicrobiota > Verrucomicrobiia > Opitutales > Opitutaceae > ER46. The sequence continues at coordinate 21,753 of JAEUHB010000371.1, read as the reverse complement.
GCCTTGTCGCCGCTGTCGCCGCCCGCGAGCAGCTTGGCGAAATCCGTCATGACGTAGCCGCCCTTGCTCTTCGCCGGCTGGTGGCAGCCTTGGCACTGCGCCTGGAAAATCGGGCGGATCTGCTTCCAGTAGGAGATGGGCGCGTTGGGATCGGCCGCATCGGATTTCGCGGGCGCGGCGGCGGACAGCGCGGTGGGAAGCAGTAAAACTGCAACCGCGCAGAGGGTCGCGCAGCAAGCGACAGGAAGGGCAAGGAGGGGCGATCTCACCGAGCGAAAAACGTGAACCGCGGCCAAGCCCGGTCAACGGGAATTTACCCCACCAAGCATGCGCGCGATCGCGGCGGGACAGGGATTTTTGGGCGAGGAGCGCCCGCGCCCGAAACACCGATCGGCCCGGCGAAAACCCGCGGGGCTGGATGCGCGCGCGGGGCGCTGCCGCTCGGAAATGCGCGCCGCTCAAGCGCCTGCGGCGCGCGAAACAACGCGCGCGCCAAAACTAGTTCTTGCACTTCATCCCCGCGCCGGTAACCGCTCGCGGACTCATGAAGTCCCTTGTCATCGCCGAGAAGCCGTCCGTCGCGGCTGACCTCGCGCGCGCGCTCGGCAAAGTTCCCAAGTCCGGCGACCACTACGAGAACGACGAATATGTCATCTCCTACGCGCTCGGCCACCTCGTGGAACTCGAGATGCCGGAGGACATCGACAAGAAGAAATACGGCTTCTGGCGCCTCGAGACGCTGCCGATCATCCCGGACAAATTCGGCCTCAAGCCCATCGAGGACTCCAAGGAGCGCTTCAACGCCCTGAAAAAACTCCTCGCCCGCAAGGACATCGCCCAAGTCATCAACGCCTGCGACGCCGGGCGCGAGGGGGAACTCATCTTCGCCTATCTCTACCAGCTCACGAAATCGAAGCTCCCCGTGAAGCGCGCGTGGATGCAGACGATGACCACCGGCGGCATCCAGGAGGCGTTCAAGAACCTCCGCGACGGCGCCAAGCTCAAGGGCCTCGAGGATGCCGCGCGCTGCCGCAGCGAGAGCGACTGGCTCATCGGCATCAACGGCACGCGCGCGCTCACGAAGCGCATGTTCGGCTCTCGCGCGGGCAACGTCGCGTCCGTCGGCCGCGTGCAGACCCCCACCCTCGCGATGATCTACGCACGCGAGCTGGAGATCCGGAATTTCAAGCCGCGCGACTACTGGCGCGTGACCGCGACGTTCGAAGTCACCAAGGGCAGCTACGAGGGCGTCTATCAGCGCGCGAACTTCAAGAAGAACGCCGACGACGAGCACGACCGCATCGACCGCATCTGGGACAAGGCCCTCGCCGAGGCCGTGCTCGCCGCCTGTCAGGGCCAGCCGCTCGCGAAGGTCACCGAGGAAAAGAAAGGCAGCACGCAGGCCGCGCCGCGTCTCTACGATCTCACGACGCTCCAGCGCGAGGCCAACAACCGCTTCGGCCTCCCCGCGCGGCGCACGCTCCAGATCGCACAGGCGCTCTACGAGCGTCACAAGATGATCACCTATCCCCGCACCGACTCGCGCGCGCTGCCGGAGGACTACATCCCCACCGTGCGCGAGACGATGAAGAATCTCGAGGGCGATCTGGGGAAGCACGCCGAGAAAGTTCTCAACGAGGGCTGGGTGCGCCCAAACAAGCGCATCTTTAACAACGAGCAGATCAGCGATCACTTCGCGATCATCCCGACGGCCTCCGAGGCCAAGAACCTCGATGAGATGGAGGCGAAGCTCTACGACATGATCGCGCGGCGCTTCGTCGCGGCATTCTATCCGGCGGCGGAGTTCGACGTCACCACGCGCATCTCGACCGTTGCGCCCGGCCACGACTTCAAAACCGAGGGCAAGGTCCTCACGTTCCCGGGCTGGCTCGCGGTCTACGGCAAGAACACGGTCGACGACGACTCGCCCGACTCCAAGGCCCTGCCCGCGCTCAGCGCCGAGGACGGCTCGCCGGCCAGGGCCAAGACGCTCGATCCCAAGCTGCACGCCGAGTCCACCAAGCCGCCGCCGCGCTACACGGAGGCGACGCTGCTCTCCGCCATGGAGGGCGCGGGCAAGCTCGTCGATGACGAGGAACTCGCCGAAGCCATGAAAGAACGCGGCCTCGGCACGCCCGCCACGCGAGCCGACACCATCGATGGCCTCATCAACCAGAAGTATGTCGATCGCCCGCAGCGCGAACTCGTCCCGACCGCCAAGGCCGAGCAGCTGATCCAGTTCCTGGGCGCCGTGAAGGCCGAGGAGCTCACCCAGCCCGCGATGACCGGCGAGTGGGAATTCAAGCTCCGCCAGATGGAGCACAACAAGTTCTCCCGCGAGAAATTCATGGCCGAGATCGAGGCCACCACGCGCGGCATCATCGAGCGCGTGAAGGGCTTTGAGGAAGATGACTCGGTCGCGCGCGTCACCGACATCCCCTCGCCCACCGACGGCAAGCCCCTCCGCGAGACGTTGCGCGGCTACAAGTCGCAGGACGGCGAGTTCATGATCTACAAGGTCATCGGCGGCCGGCGCATGGAAGAGGACGAAGTCCGCACGCTCGTCACCTCCGGCCAGGTCGGCCCGCTCGACGGTTTCATCTCGGCGAAGACCCGCGCGCGTTTTTCCGCGCTGCTGAAGCTCGTCAAGGACGAGGAGAAAGGAAAGTGGGTCGCGCAGTATGACTTCGGCGACAAGGTCGACCTCGGCACCGTCGAGCCCTACTGGACCGATCCGGCGACGGGCGCGGGGCTGTGCGAAGTCGGCTCGAGCCACGTGCTCCGCGAACGCGAGGGCGACGGCTGGAAGCAGACTTTCCGCATCGGCCGCCTCATGTGCCAGAAACCAATCACGCGCGAGATGGCCATCGCGCTCGTGAGCGAGGGCAAGACCGGCGTCATCGAGGGCTTCATCTCGAAGAAGGGCCGGCCGTTCAACGCCATCCTCAAGCGCGAGGGCCCGAAGTTCTCGTGGGAGTTTCCGCCCCGTGCGCCGAAGCTCGACAAGGACGGCAAGCCGATCGTGCGCAAGGCCAAGGCGCCGCCGGATCTCTCGAAGGCGACCGTCATCGGCACGAGCAAGCAGCACAAGGGCGGCGAGGTCGTGGAGACGCCCGAGGCCTACTACGTGCGCCGGCCCGATCAGGACAACCGGATCGTGATGACGCTGAAGCGCCAGCTCTGCGGCCTCGACCTGCCGAAGGACGAAATCCTGCGGATGCTCGACGAGGGCCGCACGAATCTGATCCAAGGCTTCATGTCGAAGCGCGGCATGCCCTTCGCCGCCTACCTCGTGCTCTCGAAGACCGGCGTGAAGGCGGAGTTCGAGTTCCCGCCGCGGTAGCGGCGGCGCGGACGCCGGGAACTTTGCCACGGCGACGCCGTCTCGCTTCCCGTGCACTCCGCGAAGAACTGGCTGCTCCTCGGGCTCGCGCTCACGACCCTCGGCGCCGCGTGGCTCGCGTGGCGCCAGCACGGCGAGATTGCGGCGCTGCGCGCAACGGCGTTGCCGCGCGAGGAACGCGCCGCGTTGCAAAAGCGCGCGTGGGATCTGGAGAAGGCCAATCGGGACCTGAAGGCGCGGCTGCCCGCTTCCCCTGCGGAGAAGTCGGACTCCGGCCAATCAGCCACCGCGAAACCCGTGCCCGCGAGCCGCGATTCGGAAAGAACGTTCGATGCGCTGCTCGGCCTTCTGGCGCAGCCTGGGGTGCCGGCGAAGGTCGCGCTCCTGCAGCAATCCGCCGTCGAATCGCGCTACGCGGCGCTTTTCAAAAACCTCAGACTGCCGCCCTCGCAGCTTGAGAAGCTCAAGGCCCTCCTGACCGAACGCACGCTCTCGCTCCAGGACGTGCTCACTGTCGCACGAGACCAAGGCATCGACCCGCGCGACAACCCCGCCGCGCTGCGCCAGCTCATCGCCAGCGCGCAGAACGAAATCAATACCAGCCTCAAGTCGCTGCTCGGCGAGCAGGGCTTCACGCAGCTCGCCGTCTACGAGCAGACGCTGCCGCAGCGCGGCCTCGTGAACGAGCTGCAGCAGCGCCTCAGCTACACCGAGGCACCACTCACGCCGACGCAAGCCGAGCTGCTCATCCAGGTGCTCGCCGCCAACCCCGCGCCGCGCGCCGACACCCCGACCACCGCCATGCCCGCAACGCGCGTCGGCACGGCCCTCGCCACCTTGTTCAGTGGCGGCACCGGCGTAGGTGGCGCGGCCCCGGTCTTCCGGGTTGATGCTTCAAGCGGCCCCGCGATCAGCCCGGCGGTGGTTGCGCAGTCGCAGGGTTTCCTGAGCGCGCCGCAAGTCGCGGCGCTCCAGCAATTGCAACAGCAGCAGCAGGCACAGCAGCAGTTGCGGCTGCTGCTGTCCGAGGCCACGAATCCAAATTCGGCCGCTGTGGCGCCGAAGGCGGGGAAGAACTAGCGCTGACCCCATCCGCCGGGCCCGCGCCTGCCCAGCCCTTGTCCCTGCCGAGGGCGCAGCCGGTGCGTCCTCAGGCCGGGCTGGCGGCGAGGGCCTCGGCCACCACGGCGCCCACGGTCTCCCGCGCGTTGAAATGCCCGAAGATCCGGCGGCGCTCCGCATTGGTCGCGGCGAGCGCGCGTTCGCAAGCCGCCGCGAGCGCGTCCAGATCCGCGTGCGCGTAGCGGACGATGAGGCCGGCGGCATGGAGTTCCTCCAGCCGGCCGCCGAACTTGGAATCCTCGCTGACCGGCACTTGGCCGAGGCACCCGGACCAGAACGGCCGATCCGTATGGGTCCGCGCCATCGCGGGTGTGGTGAACTTGCGGCCCTCGGGGCTGAGCCCGGCCTTGTAGCGGTTCAGCGCAAAGCGTCCGTCCACCGGCGTCGAGTGATCGTGGCTCGCGACGAAGCGGCCCTTGAATTTCCGGCGAAGGAAATCGAGCTGGCGCTGCCGGTGCGGCGTGAGGCCCAGCTGCGAGCCGAGGAAATAGATTTTTTCCTCGGGCGCCTCGTTGAACACCGCCTCGCCCGGTGTGAAATTGGCGACCCAGCTGCGGTGGCGTGCGACGCAACTCGGCTTGAGCGCGGCGGCGCCACTTTCGGCCAGCGGCGACTCGTCGTGGATGAGCACATCGAGGTGCGGGGCGATGGCGTCGAAGCACGGCATGAAGCGACTTGCTTCATCGAAGGCGTAGAAGCAGTGCCGCACCCCAGCCCGGGCCAGCATCGACCAGACCTTGCCCGCCAAGTCGCCCAACGCCTGCGGCTGATGCGCCATGCAAAGCAGCCACCGCTCCTCGCCCGGCTCGCGCGGCGCGGTGGCCAAGTCGAGCACGCCGGCTTTGCCCGCAATCCACGCGGGAAGGAACGCGATCTCCGGGTGCTGCATCGCGGCGAAACAGCGGGCGTTGGCCGCATACCAATCGCAGTCGAGCCGCGCCTTGCGCAGCAGCTCCACGTCACCCGGGCGCGCGAGCAGCGGCTTCAGGTCCATGCCCGGCACGCGCGCGAGGTAGTCCGGGACAGGCTCCAGCCGGCCAGCCCAGGTGTTGAAGTAGCAGACGCGGATGCGGCGCATGGCGGCCAAAGGTGATCGCGCTCAGAGCCGCGGCGCGGCGGGCTTGTTCGGCGTGTCCCAGGCGTTGGCGCCAGTCACGTTGAGCTTTCGTTTGTAGACCTTGTCGTTGCAGGTGGCGTAAAGCGTGTCGAATTTCTCGCCGCCGAAGACGAGGTTGGTGCAACGCCCGTTGGGCGTGGGGATGATGAAGTTCACCCGGCCCGCCTGATCGCAGATTTGGATCCCGAGGCGCGTGGCGACCCAGAGATTGCCGTTGCGATCCACCTTCAGGCCGTCGGCGTAGCTCTGGTCGTCGGTATCCGGCGCGTGGAGCCAGTAAAAGCGCTGCTTGTGCGCGAGCGTGCCGTCGGCCTGCACCACGTAACTGTAGACCCAGTGCGAACGGTAGTCGGCGACGTAGAGCAGCGACTGGTCGGGCGAGAGCGCGATGCCGTTGGCGAATCCGAGGCCGGTGTCCACGATCTGCTTCGCGCCGTCGGGCTTGATGAGCCAGATGCGGCTCGGTTCGTTGCTGCTTCCGGCGGGCGGGTTCGTGACGTAGACGTTGCCGTTGTATGCGACGACGAGGTCGTTGCCGGCGATCTCCCCCGCGATCACGGTGGGTTTCTGGTCGGCGCCGTAGGCGAGCACTTGGCGCGCGCCGGTGGCGACGGCGTAGAGGCGGCCGTCGGGGCCGAAGGCCTGGCCGTTGGCGCGCTTCGTGTCGGCGATGAACTCGACGGGCTTGCCGCCGGGCCCGATCTTGTAGGCCTTGCTCGCCGGGATGTCGGTGAAGAAGACTTCGCCCTTCGCGTTGACGACCGCGCCTTCGGAGAGGCGGTAGCCTTCGCCGACAAGCTGCCAGTCTTCGCCGGGGATCAAAATCGGGCCGAGGCGCTCGAGCGGGGCGCGGCCGGCTTTCACGGGCTGCGGCCAGCCGCTCCAGAGCCAGCGCATCGCATCGGGAAAAACGGCGGTGCCATGCCGGGCGTTGTGGCCGCCGTCGCCCCAGACGTGCCGCACCTCGTAGCCGGCATAGGTGAGCGCGCGCTGCATCGTCTGATTGGCCATCCACCAGTCGCCGGCGTAGAGGTTGTTGTCATTGGAACCGTCGACGAGGAAGACACGGATGGGCTTCGGTTCGTATTTGCGAATCAACGTCGGGTAAACGTCGCCGCCACGGATGCCGACGAAAGTGCCGACGTTGCTGAACACGCGCGTGAAAGCATCCGGCCGCTCCCACGCGGCCGTCCACGCCGCGATCGCGCCGCTGCTCGAGCCGCCGATGGCGCGGTCGGCGCCGCGCCTCGACAGGCGGATCGCGCGGCCGTCGGGCGCCAATTTCGTTTCGACCGCGGGCAGAAGTTCCTCGAGCAAGAAACGCGCGTAGCTGTCGCCGAGGCCGTCGTATTCGAGGCTGCGGTTGAAGCGGTCGAGCGCGGCCGCGCCGTTGGCCGCCTTCACCACCCCGGGCCGCACAAAGACGCCGATGAGCACCGGGATGTCGCCGCGCGCGATCAGATTGTCGAAGACGACGGGCGCGCCCCACTGCACGCCATCCTGGTTCACGTAGACGCACGCGGGCTTCGCCGGATCGTATTGGCGCGGGATGTAGAGCGTGACCTCGCGCGTCGTGCCGGGGAAGATCTTCGGCGACGCGAAGTCGAATTTCACGAGGTCGCCCTTGGGGATGCCGGGGCGCGCGAGCGAGTCGGGGTGAGGCGGGAATTCCGCGTCAGCGGCCCGGAGCGCCGCGGAGCAAAGCAACGATGACAGAAACAACGCGATCAGACGGGGGGATGGCATGGGGAAAATCGTGCGTCGCGAGGCGATGTAGGCGGGCCGGCCTCAGCCCGCAACGGCCAAAGCGGACAAGGGCGCCTCACCCGCCACAAGCCGGGCTCACCGTCCGCCAAACGCCGTTTCGTCCACGAGCAGGCGTTCCGGATAGGTGACGCGGCCGTGCATGAGCGAGTCGCCGTCGAACGCCTCGTGCCGCACGTCGGCGAGGCGCAGCGCCTGGTCGAGGCGCTCCGGCCGCAGGCCGCTGAAAATGGCCTTGGCCCGGTCGTCGGCGAGGAAGATGGGCGAGTGGTAGACAAACAGGTAGTCGAGCTGGCGCGCTTTCAAAAGCTCGCTGATCAGCTGCGCGCCGCCCTCGACAAACACCCCCGCGATCCGCTCCTCGGCGCATTTTTTCCGGAAATCCGCGAAGGGCACGCGCTGCGTGGGCGAATCGAAGGTCCAGACCTTGATCCCCATGTCGCGCAGCTTGCGCACGTAGCCGAGGCCGCCGTGCGGCGTGGTGACGACAATCGTGCGGTGGCGGTGCTCGTCGGTGAAGACGTTGGGCAGGTTCTTGTCGACGACGGTGCGCAGCAGGCCATCGAACACGAAGCGCCACGGGCACCACTCCTCCGTGCCCTCGCTTCGCGCGGTGAGGCGCGGGTTGTCCTTGAGCACCGTCATCGCGCCGGCGGCGATGCCGGGGAAGAGCCGGCGCCAGCGGTGCACATCGGCGCGGGACTTGTCGTTGGTGATCCAGCGCGACTCGCCGGTGCGGCAGGCGAGGCGGCCGTCGAGTGTCGAGCCGACCTTCGCCGCGATGAGCGGGCCGCGCGTGATCCAGTGGTTGAAGACCAGGTTCAGGTCCGTGCACTCGGCCGCCAGCACACCCTCGATCACCTCGATGCCAGCGGCGCGCAGCACGGCGAACCCCCGGCCCGCGTGGGCCGGATTGGGATCGGTGGCGCCGATGACCACGCGCTTGATGCCCGACTCGATGATCGCGTCCGTGCAGGCGCCCGTGCGGCCGGGCGTCGAGCAGGGCTCGAGCGTGACGTAGAGCGTGGTGCTCGGCCGCGGTTTCCGGCCGTGCGCGAGCAACGCCATCACCTCCGCGTGGGGGCCGCCGTCACGCTGATGGTAGCCCTCGGAGACGATCTTGCCCTGCTCGGCGATGACGGCGCCGACCATCGGGTTCGGATGCGTGTCGCCCCACGCCCGGCGCGCCAGCTCGAGGGCGCGGCGCATGAAGGGTTCGTGCTCAGTCGCTGACATAGGGATTGTGGGCGCGTTCGTGTTCGACCGTGGTCTGCGGCCCATGGCCGGGAAAGACCACCGTCGGGCCGGGCAATGTGAATATCTGCCCGCGAATCGACCGCTCGAGCTCGGCAAAGTTTCCGCCCGGCAAGTCCGTCCGCCCGACGCTGCCTTTGAACAACGCGTCGCCGACGAAAGCCGCGCCGAGCGAGGCAAAGTGGAAAAGCACGCTGCCCGGGCAATGCCCCGGCACGTGGCGCACCTCCGCCTGCGCGCCGAGCGCCGCGATGGTGTCGCCCTGCGCGACCCAGCGATCAACGTGGACGGGCTTGAGATCCAGCCGCTCGCGCATGAGCCGTTCCATGAGTTCGGGCGTCTCGAGCAACGGGCGATCATCCGCATGGGCGAGGACCTTGGCGCCCGTCGCCGCGACCACCTCCGCCGCCCCTTGCATGTGATCCCAATGGCCATGCGTGATCCACAGCCCGGTGAGGCGGCATTTTTCCTTTTCGAGGATCGGCGCGACCTCGGCCCACACGTCGCCCGGCGCATCGATCAGCACCGCCTCGCCGAGTTCAGGCGCGGTCAGGAGATAGGCATTGGTCTGGATCAGCCCGGCCGGGAGCACGTGCAGGTTCACGCGCGCCAATCCAAGGGCTTTCGCCGGCCGCGCAACCGTTATCTCCGCAGCCGACCCGGACACGCCACGAGCCGAACAATTGGCTCGCGCGCTTCGCGCACGATGACCTTGGTAGACGGCTACCCCGACATGCCTGCCGCAGATCTTGGTTTGTCCACCCGCAGCAGCCCGACCGGCACGGCGCGATTCTTGAGCCGCGCGGCCATTCGATTCGCCGCCTTCGTTGCCGCGATCATGCCGGCGTTGCCTGGGCAGGTCACCTTTATGAGCCAGCCGCGGCCAATAACCGTGGTGGCGGGACAACCAGCGACGCTCTCCGTGACTGTGTCGCCCAGCGAAAACGTCTTCTTCTCGTGGCGGCGCAACGGCGAGCCCGTCAGTGGCGGCAACGTCTCGTCGACGCTGACCCTGCCGGCCGCATCGCAATTCGATGCGGGTGGCTACACGGTGAGCGCCACGCACAACGGCATCGTGACCACCTCCGCCGTCGCTCGGCTCAATGTAACCCTCCCCGCCTATCCCAATGCGATCGAGGTCGACCCGGCCAAGAGCGTTGAGCTGAACGGCACGGAAGGCGGCGACGTGTATGCCCAAGCGGCGCTGCCCGACGGCCGCTATTATCTCACGGGCACGTTTCGGAGAGTCGCCGGTCAACGTGCCAGTGGTATCGTGCGTCTGACCGCGGTCGGCGCCCACGATGCATCGTTCCGACCGCCGGAATTCGACAGCCCGCCGCGATCGATCGCGCTGCAACCCGACGGCAAAATAGTGGCGGCCGGTCCCTTCAAGGCGGTCGGAGGCGTGCCGACGGGCGGCATTGTGCGGCTCAACGCCGACGGCTCGCGCGACCCGACGTTTGAAGTCGGTGAGGGCTTTAGCGGGGCCGCGGGTGTTGTCCGTGTGGCACCGGACGGAAGCATCTACGTTTTTGGCTCACCCGCGCTCGGCAGCTACCGTGGCGCCGGCAATCACGGAATCATAGCCAAGCTGACCTCCGCCGGCCTGATCGACCCGGCCTTCACGGCACCAGAGCTGCGCAACGAAGGATTCGCCGCGAGCGATCGCTATGTCGCGCTCGCGCCCGACGGTGCCGTCTACCTCGCCGGCTCATTCGCCACGCCCGTTGTGCCCGGCCGCACGCAAGTCGTCCGCCTTCTGCCGACTGGTGCGGTCGATCCCGGGTTCGTCACTGGCACGGGCGCAAACGACATCATTATTTCGATCGTGTCGTTGAGCACCGGGCAACTGCTGCTGGGAGGCGGCTTCACGAACTACAACGGCACGAGTGCAGGACGCATTGTGCGCCTCAATGCCAACGGCGCCATCGACCCCGCCTTCGCCACCGGGGTCGGCTTCTCCGGCCAAGTCGGCGCCCTCGCCGAACTGCCAGGGAATCAAATCTTCGTCACGTCGTTTGGATCGAGCTACAAGGGCTCGCCGGTGCCGAGCTGCATCCGGCTGAGCGCAACCGGCAACCTCGATTCTTCGTTTCAGTATCCAGGGATCTCCACACCGACTCGCGTGACAACCTTTCCCGGCGGACGGCTGTTGGTGACAGCATTCCACACGGAGCAGTTTCGGCAGTATTCGGCGCATGTGCTCGAATCGAGCGGGACGCTTGCCGCCGGATATACGCCGCCCACGCTCCTTTTCCCGGCTCGGGCCAACTTCATGGCTCATTTGCCGGGGGGGAAAATCATCGTGGCCGGCAATTTCACGGAGGCCGACGGGCTGCAGGCGCGCTACGTTCTTCGCCTCAACGCCGACCTCTCCCGCGATCTGTCCTTTCCTGCCACCACGGCGGCGACGGGGCCGGTCCAATCGGGCGCGGTGCAAGCCATCGGCCGGATTTGGCTCGGCACGACCGACGGACTCGTGATCACGAATTTCAATGGCGTTCAGCAACCCAACCTCAATTTCAGCAGTCCGCCGGGGGCGAACCTCAGCATACCTTTCGCCACACTCCGGGACATCCGCATGATGGTCCCCACCTTGGCGTCCACCTGGGGCGGTTCTCCGGTCACCAACGGATTCGTGATCCTCGGCCCGGACGGCAACCGCGTGCTCGATCATCCGTTCCTGCCCGGTCCACCGGCCGGCACCCGAATCACGCGCGTGGAGGTGATGCCCAGCGGCAAGGTTTTCGTCGCCGGGACATTTTCCTCATGGAACGGTGTGCCGCGCGCTCGATGCGTGATCCTCAACTCAGACGGCTCGGTGGATCCGACCTTCGTGCCGGACGCCTCCACCCCGATCGCCTCGCTCATCCCCCAGCCGTTCAGCCGCTCCCTCGTCCAAAACGATGGGCGCGTGCTCGCGATGTTATCCACGCAGCAAACCGTGGCGCGGCTCAACCCCGACGGCTCGCGCAATCTCGCCTACACTGCACTCGCGGGCACGACCTTGCTCAGCGGCAGCCAGCAGGTGCTGCTTCAACCCGACGACCGCGCCATCATCTCGGCCCAAGTGCCCATCTTGGGCGGCGCTCGGGGCTTGTTTGTTCGCCTGACTCGCGACGGCGCGCCGGACCCGGCGTTTTCCGTGCAAGGTTCCGCCCGCTGGACCGCCGCGTTATTGTCCGACCAAGGTGAGCTCGTCGCCGCCGACGAGGCCGGCTATCTGCACCGGTTCCGCGCGCAGTCACCGCCGGCCATCGCCACGCCGCCGCAGTCCCAGACGGTTCAGTTCGGCGGCACGATCAACCTCGCCGTCACGACGGCGGCGACCGGCAACTACACTTTCCAATGGTCGAAGGACGGCACTGCGGTGCCCGGGGCGACCAACGCGACTTTCACGCTCAACAACGCCGCGTCCGCCGCCGCGGGAAGCTACACCGTGGCAATTGCCGGCGCTGGCGGGGTCACGACGTCGTCCCCGGCCGTCGTCACCATCGCGCCACGACCGCTGGCGGGCACCTATTTCGGGCAGTTCGGCGGGAACCCGGGGCGATTCGCCCTGTTCCTCCGGCCGGATGGCACCGGCGTGCTGCTCGCATTCGCCCCGGATCGTCGGCTCGTGCTGCTGGCGCGCGATGTCGCGGTGGACCCAGCGCGCGCGTTTCGCGTGCAGGCGCGCGCAATCGCCCCCGCCGGCACCTCGGACGACCAGCAAATCCAAGGCTCGATCGGCCCGGATGGCGCGATCACCGGCAGCCTCCCGGGCTTTTCGCTCGGCTTCACCGGCGCGTTCGACGCGACTGCGCCGATTGCCGCCGCAATCGGCGCGCAGGCGGGCTATTTTCGCGGCGGCGCGGCCAGCACCCAAGTATCCGCGCACGCGATTCTCGGCCCGTCGGGCCAGTGTTTCTCCGTGATTCTCGGCGGAGGGACCGCCGATGCTGTCTTCAGCAGCGTGCCGGCGGCGCTGGCCTTCGCCGGCACCACGGAAGGTGGCACGCCGTTCTCCGGCCGCCTCACACCCGGCAACTCGATTCTCAGTGTGACGCTCGCTCCACTTGGTGCAGCCAGCCTGCCGCTCGTTCTGGGCAACCCAGCGCTCCGCGGCGATCCTGAGCGACTTTCAAACATCTCCGCGCGCGCGCGCGTGGGCGGCTCGGCCGGTGCCCTGACAGCGGGCTTTGTCGTCTCGGGCCGCGAACCGAAGACACTTCTGGCCCGCGGCGTGGGGCCGAGCCTCACCGACTTCGGCGTGACCGGAGCCCTCGCGGCATCCCGGCTGGAGGTTTTTCGCGGCGGCAATCTGATCGCGACAGGGGGCGCTTGGGGCCAGGCCGTGGATGCCGTGGCAATCGCCGCGACGGCGACACGCGTAGGGGCGTTTGCCATCCCTCCCTCGAGCCGTGATGCAGCGTTGCTGCTGCTGCTGCTACCCGGCGCCTACTCGACGAGCGTGACCGGGGCCGAGGGCGCCGCGGGCGTGGCACTCGTCGAAATCTACGATGCCGAAGAAAACAGCCTCCGCTCCGGCCAGCGTATCACGAATCTCTCCACGCTCTCGGCGGCGGGCGTCGGCGACGATACGCTCACAGTCGGATTCGTCGTCACCGGCGACGTGCCCAAGCACGTCTTGGTCCGCGCCGCGGGTCCGTCCTTGGGGCAGTTTGGTGTCATGGGCGCAGTAGCGCGACCGAGATTGTCCCTATATTCGGCGCAAAGCATCACGCTGCAAAATGCCGGCTGGGCGACCGCCCGCGATGCTCGCGCCGTCGCGCAGGCGGCGGCGGACGCCGGGGCGTTTGCCTTTCCACCTGCGAGCCTTGATTCGGCGGATATAATCCATTTGCCCGCCGGACCCTATTCGGTGCAGGTCACGACGAGCGACGGCGCATCAGGCACCGCTCTAGTTGAAATCTACGAGCTGCCGTAAGCAGGACACCGGCGGGCATGGAGGACAATGCCTGCTTGCCACTCGGCCCGGCCGCTTGGCAGCCTGTGCGTTTTCCCATGCCGACACTCAAGTTTGCCGTCCTTGCTGGAGACTACATCGGGCCCGAGGTCATGACCGAGGCGCTGCGCGTGCTCGAACACGTCGCCCAGCAGGAGAACCTCACCCTCTCCTACACCAAGGCCGACGTCGGCGGCGCCGGCATCGACAACCACGGCAAGGCCCTCCCCGACTCCACGCTCAAGCTCTGCGAGCAGAGCGATGCCATCCTCTTCGGCTCCGTCGGCGGCCCGAAGTGGGAAAAACTCCCGCCCAAGGAGCAGCCCGAGCGCGCCGCGCTCCTCCCGCTGCGCAAGCACTTCACGCTCTTCGCCAACATCCGCCCCGGCCTGCTCTATCGCGAGCTCACCGACGCCTCGCCGCTCAAGACCGAGCGCATCCCCGATGGCATCGACATCGTGTGCATCCGCGAGCTGACGGGTGGCGTTTACTTCGGCCTCCCGAAGACCACGACCACCCTCGCCGACGGCGACGTGCAGTCGATCGACACGATGGTCTACAAGAAGTCCGAGATTGAGCGCATCCTCCAGGTCGCGATCACCACCGCGCGCGCACGGAAGAAGAAACTTTGCTCGGTGGACAAGGCCAACGTCCTCGAGACCTCCGTCCTCTGGCGCAAGACCGTGACCGAGTATTGCGCGAAGCACGCGCCCGACCTCGCGCTCAGCCACATGTATGTCGACAACGCCGCGATGCAGCTCGCGCGCGACCCGAACCAGTTCGACGTATTCGTGACCGAAAACATGTTCGGCGACATCCTCTCCGACGAGATGGCCGTCATCTGCGGCTCGCTCGGCATGCTGTCGTCGGCCTCGCTCGGCGCCGGGAAAAATTCCCTCGGCCTGCCCTTCGGCCTCTACGAGCCCGCGGGCGGGACCGCGCCGGACATCGCGGGCAAGGGCATCGCCAATCCCTGCGCGCAAATCCTCTCGGTCGCGCTCATGCTGCGCTTCAGCTTCGGCCTCGACGCGATCGCGAAGCGCATCGAGACCGCGGTGCGCAGCGCCGTCACGGGCGGCACGCGCACCGGCGACATCGCCTTCGGCAAGCCGAGCGTCGGCACGCGCGCGATGGCAGACGCGATCATCGCGAACCTCTAGCCAGCGCGGCCAGGGCCATGCCGCTGGCCGGCGGAGTCAGCGAACGACCTCGACTGCGCGGGCCCCCGCGCACGACAGCATCCAAAACAACGCGCGAAGATCCGCCCCGGCGTTGTCCGTCGTCACCTTGACCTCGAACGCGTGCGGAGCCGTGACGTTCGCCGCCCACCAAGCCCAGCTGCGCACGGGCGGAGCGACCTGACGCATCCATTCCCCCAAGGTAAGCGGGGGGCAAGCGACCGCGTTCCCTAGGCCGACACGGGATTCCTGGGCTCCGTCGGAATCGGATTCCGCTACACAGCTCCCGACAAACCACCCCGGCAAGATCGCTCGCCATTGCTCTTCGCTGAGCTTGGCGGGCTCTTCCTGCCAGACCACGATGGCCCACAGCTCGCGCACTTCCTGCAGGACATCCGCGGCAATACGGTCGCACGATGCCTCGACCGTCACAAGCGGACCAGGCAACGGTTCGCCCGCTTGCGAACCCGAGCACAACCGGGCGATTTCTTGCCTGGTTTTCATGACGTGCCAGGAATCGCCTTGAGCATGGCTTCAACCGCAAAGGGTTTGGCCAGAACCGCACTCGCGCCCAAGCGGGCTGCCACCGCCAGGTAAGTCTCACCTGAGAGCTGTCCCCCACCAGAGATTGCGATGATCTTCAGCGCGGGATGGTTCTTGCGCAGCGAGACGATGGTCTCGAGGCCGTCGCGCTCCGGCATGACAATGTCCACGATGACGGCGTCGAACCGGGCCTCTCTGGCCTTCGCCAGACCATCGACCCCATCGCGCGCCTCGACAACAGCATGTCCATGCAGCGTCAGCACGCTCCGCAGGACAGTGCGGAAAGTCTCGTCGTCATCAACGAGCAGGATGCGTGTCATGGCGGCAAATGGGACGCGCCGCGGAGCGCCGGTTCCATGCTCCCAAGTGCGCGCGTTCTGAGGTGGTCGGCCAGCGCCGACAGCGTCTCTGCCAGGGGCCCCAGCTCCGCTGTCTTATCAAACATCATGTCGACCCGCGCCTCGCCACAGCGGCGGCGCATCGCGGGGCTCGCATCATGCGTGAGCATGAAGACAATGGGCGTCGGCCAGAGCGCCTTGATGCGGGCAATGACGTCCGCGACGTCAGCGTCCCGTCGGTGGAAATCGAGCAGCACCACGTGCGGTTGGAATTTCGTCGCGAAATCCAAAAGCTGCGGCACCGAGCCGGAAGGATGGCAGACGGTGAGCCCCGGCTGCTCCGCCAGCCAAGGCGCCAGCGCCGCGTTCGCTACGCCGGAATGGCCGATGAGGAGCACCCGGAGGTGCGGTAAGGTTGTTTCCACCGCCGGATATTATGCGGCAGCCACCGCGCGCAGGACATTGGACGCCGCCTGATTGCGCTGTCAGCCCCGGGCGTGCGGCGCGTAGGAATTTCCCTACAAGGCGCCGCTACGGCCCGCCGCCGAGCCCGTGCTCCTGGGCGTAGCGCGCCAGCTCGACATCGTTGCGCACACCGAGCTTCGCGAACAGCCGGCCCCGAAATGTGCTGATCGTCTTCGCACTCAGGGAGAGCTCAACCGCGATCTCCTTCACACTGCGGCCCCGCAGTGTGAGCTGCAGCACCTGCAGCTCGCGCTCGGAGAGCAGCTCGTGCGCCAGCCGGCTGCCGGTGCGTTGAAATTCCGCCGCGAGCCGGGCCGCGAGCGCCGGCGTGATGAAGCGCCCGCCCCCGAGCAACGTCTTCACCGCCTCCACCAGCCGCTCCGGCGCGGCCTGCTTGTTGAGGAATCCCGCCGCGCCGGCCTTGATTGCGCGCAGGCCGATCTGGCTCTCCTCCGTCGAGCTGAGAACGAGGACCGAAAGATCCGGGTGGTCGCCCGCGACCTCGGCGAGCACCTCGAAGCCGTTCCGGCCCGGCATGTTCACGTCGAGCACCAGCACATCCCAAGGCTCCCGCCGCACGAGCGCGAGCGTATCCGCCGCATTGCCGGCCTCCCCGAAGATCGCTCCCGCAATCTCCTCCGCGAGGATGCCTTTTAGGCCCGCGCGCAACATCGCGTGGTCGTCGGCGAGGAGGATGCGGGTCATGGGACAGAAACGGTCGGGACGGACTGCACCAAAGGCAGCCGCACCGTGACCGTCGTGCCCCGGCCGGGCGAGCCGGAGAATTCCACGGCGCCGCCGAGTGCATGCACTCGCTCCCGCATGCCAATGAGTCCGATCGCTCGCGGGTCGCCGATCTGCTCTGGCTTGATGCCGATACCGTCA
The DNA here is from genome assembly GCA_016794665.1 of Opitutaceae bacterium. Taxonomy (GTDB): domain Bacteria; phylum Verrucomicrobiota; class Verrucomicrobiia; order Opitutales; family Opitutaceae; genus ER46. The sequence continues at coordinate 4,796 of JAEUHB010000371.1, read as the reverse complement.
TCACGGATCGTGAGCACCGTGGCTTCGGCCGTCTCGGCCAGCTCAACCTCGCACTCCGCGGCGTTGGCGTGCCGGACGACGTTGGTGAGGCTCTCCTGCAGGATGCGAAAAATTGCAGTCGCGCCCTCGCGCCCGAGGGCGGTGCCACCCCGCGGCACGCGGGCCCGGCACTCGAGGCCGGAGCGGCGCGCGAAATCCTCGACCTGCCACTCGACCGCTGCCGGCAGGCCTAGGCTGTCGAGAATCACAGGGCGCAGCTCGGTCGCAATCCGCTGCACGGTCGAGATGGCGACATCAGCCTGCGCGATCGCCTCGCCGACACGCGCCGTCATTTCCGACCGCACCGGGTCGTCGATCGGCTGCCTGACCCTCTTCGCCAGCCACACCAGATCGATCTTCAGGCGCGTGAGTTCCTGGGCGAGCACATCGTGGATTTCGCGGGCGATGGCGGTGCGTTCCTGTTCGCGGACGCGCTCCAGCCTGAGCGCGAGTTCGCGCATCGCCTGCTCCGAGCGCTGCAGGGCCACCACGGCCTGTTTGCGCTCGGTGACGTCGATCAGGGTCGTGATCTGGCAGGCCTCGCCGCCCAGCTCGATCGGCCGGGATGAGAAGACCAGGTCGAGCATCCGGCCCGATTTCGCGCGCCCCTGCGACTCGCGGCCCTGCAGTCCTCCGGTCGCGATCTGGATCTCCATGAGTTTCGCCCGCTCCCCGGTCGTCATGATGTTCAAGTCCGTGGAACGCCGGCCGATCAACTCGTCCCGGGAAAACTCGAACATGCGCACGAACGACTCGTTGACTTCGAGGAACGTGCCGTCCGCGGCGCGCGTCATACACAAGCCGGCCGGGCTATCCTGAAACACCCGGTGAAACCGCTCCTCCGACGCGCGCAGTTTTGTTTCCGCCCGCTTGCGCTCGGTGACATCCCGAAAGCTCCAGACTCGGCCCACGCTGGCTTCGCCGAGCCGCTGGGGCTGCGAGTAGCGCTCAAACACGCGTCCGTCCTTGAACTCCAGCTCGTCGAAACTGGTCGCGTCGGGCTCGGAATAGAGGGCCCGAACCTTGGCGATGAAGGCATCAGGCGCCTTGAGTTGGGCCAGCACGAAGTCCAGCAGCCTTGCGTCCTCTTGGGTGGCGACGAGGGCTTCCGGGATGCGCCACTGCCGCACGAACTGTTGGTTGAAGCCGGTGACCCTCCCCGCAGTATCCACCACCAGGATGCCGTCGGCGGTGGACTCCAGGGTGGCGTTGAGCAAGGACAGGGCGCGCTGCCGGACTTCCTCTGCCCGTTTGCGTCCGGTGATGTCGTGCCAGACCGATCGGCTGACGACGATGCGGCCCTCGGCGTCCCGCACGGTGTCCGCGTTCACTGCCATCTGCAAGGTGCGGCCGTCCTTGGTGCGGATGCCGAGCTCGAGATCGCGCAGCTCGACCGTCGCTTGGAACCGTGCAAACGATGGCCCGATGCGCGGCTGCTCGGCCTCGTCATACAGCTCGACGATCGGCTTCCCGATGAGTTCGGACTTGGTGTAGCCGGTGATGCGTGCCGTGGTGGCATTGCACTCGACTATGCAGCCGGTCGCAGCGCTCACGGAGATGAGCATGTTGGGGGCGTTTTCGTAGAGGTCTGCGATGCGCACCGCCGCCTCACGCACCGCCTCCGACTCCCGGTGCCGCTGAATCGCGATCGCGGCGAGGTCCGTGGCGGTTGCGGCAATCCGCGCATAGGCGGGCGGAGGCGGTCCCGGTTGACGGGAGTAGCACGCAAAGGTGCCAAGCACGGCGCCCGCCGTGTCGAGAATCGGCTTCGACCAACACGCCCGCAGCCCGTGGGGCAGCATCACCGCCCGCCACTCCGCCCAAAGCGGATCGGTCGCGATATCCTCGACGATCACAGGCGCGCGGCGGAACGCAGCCGTGCCGCACGAGCCGACCGCCGGGCCGATGGCCACGCCGTCGACCGCCCGAACCACTTCCGGCGGCAGGCCGGACGCCGCGCCATGGCGCAAGCGCTGGCTGTCGGGCTCAAGCAGGAGCACGGTGCAGATCTGGCCCGCTGCCAGACCCTCGAGGTGCCGCACCAGCGTCTCGAGCGCGCGTGTGAGAGGCTCGCCTCGCGCGATCGATCCCAGCACTTCCCGCTGGCAGGTCAGCAGCATCTCCGCCTCCTTGCGCTCCGTGATGTCGTAAAAGTAGATCGTGAGACCGTCGGGTGACGGGTGGATCCGGTTCTCAAGCCAGCGGCCGGAGGTCGGATAGTGTTCCTCGATCTGGGCGGGTTGCTGAGTGGCCATCGCGCGCTCGTAGGCGCGTCGCAGCGTCTGTCCGCTCCCCTCGGGAAATTCCGTCCAGATATGCCGGCCCACGAGTTCTTCCGGACGACGGGCGTAGACCTGCCCGGCCCGCGCGTTGACGTGGATGAAACGCCAGTCGCGGTCGAGCGCCACGACCGCATCGCTCACCCGCCCAATGACCGCCCGAAAACCCCGGTCCGCGGCCCGGCGCGCGTCGTCCTGCGCCCTCCGCCGCTCCAGCAGCTCCGCCACTACCCACAGCATGGCGATTCCCAGGGCCCGGTGGGCGGCACCTACGGCGAGGGGCACACCCGCCGGCGAAAAAAAGAATCCCACCACAATCATGGCGCTGCAAATGCAGGCCAGCAGCCGCGGATTGAGCCGACGCGACTTCCAATCGGCGAGCACGAGCGGCACCACATAGAACATCCAATCCGCCGGGCCCACAAGCCCGGTCAAATCGACCAGCAAAATCGCGGCGATGAGCGAGAGAATGGCAGCCCGCGCGAGCCAAGGCCGGGATTTGCGGCGCATGGCGGCATCCTCCCGGGGCACGCGAACGGACGCTGCCTGCTCGACGGCTCCGCCGGCCCTTTGCTCACTCGCCGTATTATCGTGCGTCGGCTCACTGATCACACGGACGAGCTTCCGCGAGGCCGGCGCGGCCCGCAATGGGAATCATTCACCAGAAGGACGCCTCGCGCCAAATCCCCTCTTGCCTGCCCCTCCCCCGCCCTCTGTCATCGCGCGTTCACGTCGCCCACATGACCTCCGCCGAGATCCGCCAGAGCTTCCTCGATTTCTTCGCCCAGCAGGGCCACACGATCACGCCCTCGTCGTCGCTCATGCCGGACTCGCCCGGCCTGCTGTTCACGAACGCCGGCATGAACCAGTTTGTGCCCATCTTCCTCGGTGACCGCGCGCCGGATGTCTCGAAATGGGCCGGTGTCCGCCCGTCCAAGGACACCCGCGCCGCTGACACCCAGAAGTGCATCCGCGCCGGCGGCAAGCACAACGACCTCGAGGACGTCGGCTTCGATACCTACCACCATACGATGTTCGAAATGCTGGGGAACTGGTCCTTCGGCGACTACTTCAAGAAGGAGTCCATCAACTGGGGCTGGGAGCTCATCACGAAAATCTGGGGCATCCCGCCGAAGCGGCTCTTCGCCACCGTCTATTCGCCCGACAAATCGAAAAACGATCCGTCCGAGTTCGACCAGGAGGCCTACGACATCTGGGCCAGGATTTTCACCGCCGCCGGCCTCGACCCCAAGGTCCACATCGTCAACGGCAACAAGAAGGACAATTTCTGGATGATGGGCGACACCGGCCCCTGCGGCCCGTGCTCGGAAATCCACTTCAACCTCCTTCCCAGCGACGACGAGGCCGCGGGCCGCAAGCTCGTCAACGCGAGCAGCCCCCGCTGCATCGAGATCTGGAACCACGTCTTCATCCAGTTCAACGCCAACGCCGACGGCACCTTCGCACCGCTCGCCGCCAAGCACGTCGACACCGGCATGGGCTTCGAGCGCGTCGCGGGAATCTTCGCGACGACAAACGGCTTCAAGAATTTCGACAAGGACCCGTCGAACTACGCCGCCGATGTCTTTGCCCCGCTCTTCGCGAAGATCACCGCGCTCTCCGGCAAGACCTACGCCGCCACCGTCCCTACGAAGCGCGAAGGCCTGACCGAACAGGAAAACATCGACGTCGCCTTCCGCGTGCTCGCCGACCACGCCCGCTGCGTGAGCTGCGCAATCGCCGATGGCATCCTCCCGAGCAACGAGGGCCGAAATTACGTCATCCGCCGCATCCTCCGGCGTGGGATTCTCTACGGGACCAAGATCGGATTGAAGGTCGGCGATTTCTCCAAACTAGTCGCCCCGGTGGTCGAGTCGCTAGGTGCGGTCTTCACTGAGTTGAAGCAGCAGCAGAGCATCATTGAGCGCGTGATTCGCAGTGAAGAGGAGAGTTTTGGACGGACGCTGGAGCGAGGCATGGAACGCTTCTACGAGGGAGTCGGCGTCGCTTCGCCAGATTCATCCGAACTGAACACGAAAGGCGCATTGAAAGCTGTTTCCGGAAAATTGGCATTCGAGCTCTATGACACTTACGGCTTCCCACTCGACATGACGCAACTCCTAGCAGCCGAGCTCGGGAAAGCAGTCGATGTTGAAGGGTTTAATTCTGAGATGGACCAACAGCGTGCACGCGGCCGCGCTTCGCAGAAGAAAGAAATCATCACGGCCGCCACCGAAGGCGAGGCCACGGGTCTGCAGGCGACCAAGTTCCTCGGCTACGAGCACACGACCGCGCACGCCACGCTCATCGACATCGTCAAGGCCGACAAGGACACCTTCCTCGTCTTCGACCAGACGCCGTTCTACGCGGAGATGGGCGGCCAGACCGGCGACACCGGCGAGGTTCTCATCGCCGGCACGCTCGTCCACATCACCGACTGCGTGAAGGACAAAGCCGGCCGCCACCTGCACAAGGTCG
>JAEUHB010000401.1 GCA_016794665.1 Opitutaceae bacterium | reverse complement strand
GAAATCGCTGCCGCGGGACTTGGTCCGCGCCTCGGAGATTCCGCTGCCGCTGCCGCTCGGGCACTTCCTCCGCCAGTTCGGCCAGTCGGACCGGCGCGAGATCGACGCCTTCAACCGCGATCCCAACACCACGCACGCGCTGGCCCTCATGAACGGGGACCTCGCCGCGCGCATCGTCGCGCCCGGCTCCCACCTGCGGCGCCAGCTCGCCTCGTCCGATCCGAGCCACGTCCGCACCGTCGCGCAGATTTTCCGCGCCATCCTCGTTCGCACGCCGACTGCCGCGGAGCTCGAGACGCTCGCCGCCCTCGGTGCGTCGAGCCCCACCCCGGAAGCGGACGCGATCTGGGCGCTGCTGAACTCGCCCGAATTTCTCTTCCAGCAATAGGCCCCGGCTTTCCCCGCTCCGCCCATGAAATCGTCCCTGACCGACCTCTCCCGCCGCGCCTTCGTCGAGCGCTTCGTGAAGACCTTTCTCGGCGTGAGCCTGTTGCCGGGCCTCGCGGCCTCGCGCGCCTCCGCGGCGGCGCCGCGCGCCCGGGCCAAGAGCGTCATCTTCCTCTACCTCCGCGGCGGCCTCTCGCACATCGACACGTTTGATCCCAAGCCCGGCCGCCCCGAGATGGGCGGCGTGCAGGCCATCGGCACGAGCGCGGACGGCGTGCAAGTCTCCGAGTGGTTTCCGCGCATGGCGCGGCAGATGCACCGCGTGTCGCTCGTGCGCTCGATGACCTCGACGCAGGGCATCCACGAGCTCGGCGCGTATTCGGCGCACACGAGCTACTTCATGACGCCGACGATCCGGCATCCCGGGCTCGGCTCGTGGGCCGCGAAGCTCCTCGGCGCGGAGAACCGCGTGCTGCCCGCCAACGTGCTCATCAACGGCGGCCCGCAGCACCCGGGCAGCGGTTTTTTCCCCGCGCACCTCGCGCCCCTGCCCATCGTCGATCCGGGCGCGGGCCTGCAAAATTCCGCGCGGCCCCGCGAGGTCAGCGAGGCCGACTTCAACCGCCGCGCCGCGCTGGCCCGCGCGATGGGCAGCCATTTCGTGCAGCAGACGCCGCATCGCGACGCCGCCGCCTACCTGAAAATCCAGCAGGAGGCCGCGGCGCTGATGCGCAGCGAGGACCTGAAGGTCTTCGACATCGCGCGCGAGGACGCGCGCACGCAGGCGGCCTACGGCTCGCACACCTTCGGCAAGGGCTGCCTGCTCGCCCGCCGTCTGGTCGAGGCCGGCGTGCGCTTCATCGAGGTCGAGGACGACCAGAACTGGGACACCCACAATGATCAGCTCCGCTCGATGCGCCTCATGACGCCCTCCGCCGATCAGGCAATGGCCGCGCTGCTCGAGGATCTTCATCAGCGCGGCCTGCTCGCGAGCACGCTCGTCGTCATGGCAACCGAGTTCGGGCGGACGCCGCAGATCAGCACCGTCACCGCCGGCCGCGGCCATCACCCCGGCGTTTTCACGTGGTGGCTCGCCGGCGGCGGCACCAAGGGTGGCTATGTCCACGGCAGGTCCGATGCCATCGGCGAAACCGTCGCGGAAAACCCCGTCACGATGCCAGACCTTAACGCGACCGTGGCGCTCGCCCTCGGCATGGACGTCGGCCACGTCGAGCACTCGCCCTCGGGCCGGCCCTTCACCGTGGCCGACAAGGGCCAGCCGGTGACCGCGCTGTTTTCCTGAGCGTGCGTCCAGCCACTCCCATTTCCCCACCCCATGCACCCCAAGCTCCCCGCCCTCGTCGCGCTTCTCGCGACGCCGCTGCTCGCGCAGACCACCGCTCCCCGCCCCGCCGCCTCCGCCGATGAGGCCGTTTCGCTCCCGACGTTCCGCGTCGAGACAAACCGCGACAACGCCTACCTCGCCACCGAGACCACCTCGGGCACGCGCACCGCGGCCAAGCTCCTCGACCTGCCGTTCTCCGTGCAGTCGCTGCCGAGCGAGTTCTTCAACGACTTCATGCTTTTCGACTTTGACGAGCTGAACGGCTTCGTGAGCAACGTGAAGCCCGCCGATGCCGCCGGCGCGGGCAACGGCGGCTCGCGCCTCCGCGGCTTCGGCATGCCGCAATTCAGGAACGGCTTCTCGATCATCCAGCAGCCCGACTCCAACAACGTCGACCGCGTCGAAATCCTCAAGGGCCCTTCCGCCGGCATCTACGGCGCCACCGCGCCCGGCGGCGTGATCAACTTCATCACCAAGAAACCGAAGGCCCGCCGCGAGTCGTCGCTCGATTTCATCGGCGGCGACCACAACTACCAGCGCGTCAACGCCAGCACCACCGGCCCGCTCACCAAGGATCTTTTCTACCGCGTCGACGGCACCTACTACGATTTCAACCGCCCCACCGACTGGTGGTATAACCGCACGCTCGATCTCAGCGCCGGCCTCACGTGGAAGCTCACGCCCGACACGACGCTGAGCGCCGAGTTCGCGTTCACGCAGCGCAACGCCAACCCGTTCGTCGTCTTCACCCGCTGGGTCGATCGCAGCAACCGCACGCAGGGCCTCGTTTACACGATCCCCGAGGATCAGTTTCCCGGGCTCGGCGAGCGGCTCACGCGCTTCAACCAAGCCGGCCCCTACAATCGCTACCAGCGCTACAACAACTCAAGCTACCTCACCTTCCAGCACCGCTTCAACCCCGTGTGGTCCGTGCAGGCCAACCTCGCGCACACCAACCGTCACTTCCGCCGCGCCGGCCCCACCACGCTCGGCAACTGGAGCCTCATCACCAACACATGGACGGGCACCCGCTCGATGTTCCACCAGCGTTTCAACTACGAGCAGGACGGCGCGCAGGTGGATTTCGCGGGCAAGTTCCGCACCGCCGGTGGCGCCGAGCACCAGTCGCACGTCGGCCTAGACTGGATTTACCTCGGGCAAAAAATGAAATCGTGGCAGCTCACCAACGCCGCCGCGCTCACCGCCGGCCTGCCCGCCGGCACGAGCCTCGCCGCGTGGCAGCGGCCCAATCCCTACGACAACGCCTTCCTCGTCCGCACGGGCCAGCCGCTCTTCAACGACGCGTGGCCCATGGTCGACGGCTCGACCAACAACCTCTACACGCAGTCGCTCGGCACCTTCTACAACCACATGATAACGTCGCGCGACGAGCGCCTCGCCGCCATGGCCACCGTGCGCGCCGACCGCTACGACCAGACCCGGCAGCAGCCGCTCAGCGCGCGCGCCACGCTGCGCGAGGCCGACGCCAGCGAGAACTACGTCACCTACAGCGCCGGCGTGAGCTACAAGCTCGCCGGCCAGAAACTCGTCGCCTACGCGAGCCACGGCACCTCGTTTGATCCCAACCCTTCGGTCGACAGCAACACCGGCGACATCTACGGCAACACCGAGGCGCGCGGCGGCGAGGTCGGCTTCAAGGGCATTTTGCTCGGCGGCGGGTTTTCCTACTCGGCGGCGGCGTTTACCGTGCGGCAGGACAACGAGACGACCGCCAACCCCGACAACCCCGGCGGCGCCAACCCCGCGCTCCCCGCGCTCGCGCCCGGCGGCAGCACGCGCTCGCGCGGCATCGGCATCGACGTCAGCGGCCGCGTCACGAAAAACCTCTCGCTCATCGGCAACATGGGCTGGCTCGACGCCCGCACCGTGCAAAACCGCGCCGCCCCCGCCAACGTCGGCCAGCGCGTCGCCAACAGCGGCCCCGCGCGCAAGGGCAGCGTCGCGGCGACGTATTCGTTTTCCCATGGCTGGCTCCGCGGTTTCCGCTGCGGCCTCACCTACTACTACTCGACGGAGAACATCCGCATCTACGGCACCGCGACCTCCTCCACCGTCTACCTCCCCGCCAACAGCTACTGGGGCGGCATGATGGCCTACTCGTGGAAGGTCGCCGGCAACCGGACCCTCAGCCTGCACCTCGCCGCGACGGATTTGTTCAACCAGCAAATCCTCACCGACAACGCCTTCTGGCCCGCCGGAATGCAGTGGAAGCTGAGCACGGGGCTGCGCTTCTGAGCGGGCCCGCCTACCCCCGCTTCCCCGCCAGCCCCAGATCCTCGTAAATCGCCGCGGCGATCTCGCGGACGCGCGCCGCGTGGTCGGCCTGCTTGGGCCGGCCGTTGCAGACGAACGCGGCGACCACGCGCTTTTCCGGATCGCAGAACCCCAGCGACGACAGCGAACCGCCGTGACCGAAGGTCCGTTCCGAGCAATGCACGCCGCCCACCGCACGCTGCCGGCTGATGCCAAGGCCCCAGGCCGCGGCGTTGCCCTTGGCCTTGAAGTTTGGCGCGTCCGGCCGGTGCACCTTCGTGAACTCCGCGACCGTCTTCGCCGCGAGCACGCGTTTCCCGGCCCACTCGCCGCCGCCAAGCATCATCTCGTAGAATCGCGCCAGCTCGCGCATCGGCCCGTGGCCGTTGCCGCCGGGCACGCACTGCGTCGCCCAGCCTTGCACGCCGATGTCCTTGTAGTGTTCCGCCGGCACGGGCTTCGCGCCGTCGGTGTTCATCATCGTGCCCATCCGATCGCCGTAGGCGCGGAACGCCTCCGCCGTCATGCCGACCCAGCTGTCCTTCATCCCGATCGGCTCGAAGAGTTCCTTCCGGATGTAACGCTCAAACGGCATCCCGCTCACGCGCGCCACGACCTCTGCGAGGATATGCATGCCCGAGGTCGGGTGATACTGGGCGTGGCGCCCGATCTCCCAGCCGTCCTCGATCTTTGCGTCGCAGATGGCGGCGATGACCGCGGGCCACGGTTGCCTGAACCGCACCGCGAGGTCCGCATTTGGAAAACCGCTCGTGTGCGTGAGCACATGGCGCAGCGTGATCTTGCCTTTGCCGTGCCGGGCAAACTCCGGGATGTAGGTTGCCACGGGCGCGTCGAGTTCCACGCGCCCGCGTTCCCAACACTGGCCGACGCACAGCGACGTGAGCGGCTTGGTTGACGAATACCACGTCATCAGCGTGTCCGCGGTCATCGGCACGCCGGGCTTGGCCTCACCCACGCCGAAATCCGCCACCGGTTTCCCGTCGCGCGAAACGTAGACCTGCGCGCCTAGGTGCAGCCCGCGCTCCATGCCGCGGAGCAGGACCGCACGGGTCTTGGGCAAGGGATCCGTTGAAGCCGCCCGCAACGTTCGCGGCGCCACAGCCAGCGCGGTCGCACCGACCGCCGATAGGGTGATAAATCGCCGACGCGAAACGGGGGCAGGGGTATTCATGGAAAACCGATCTGGCCCAGCCCCGGCCATCCCGGCAACTCACTTCGCAATCGTCCGAGCGTCGATACCATTGCCCAATTCGAAGGTCTGCCCTACGGCGCCCACCACGCAGCGCGTGCGGTCGAGGCCAAGCAGGTCGCGCAGGCGCCACACGGTCTCGATGCCCGTGCAGTGCGCGCCGATCAGGTGATCGACACCGGCCTCGCTTAGTTTCGCCGCCGTCCATTTCAGCGTCTCGTAGCTCGCGCGAAAAAGGTGCACGCCGCCGATCAGCGCGTGCACGCGCGCGGGCCGCACGACGGCGCGGGCGTGCGCGACGATGTTGACCACGCCCGCGTGGCCGCAACCGGTCACGATCACGAGGCCGTCGCGCGTGTCGATGACGAGCGCCATGTCGTCGGCCAGCGTGTCCTCGCGCTCCCCACTGGCCGTGATCACGCGCGTGTCGCCGCTCCAGTTGCGCTCGGGGTGTTTGCGCGGCACGGGGCCCGTGAGCCACACGCCGGGCTGCAGCTCCACCGCGCGCTCGTGCACGATGAACTTCCCGCCGGTCGCCTCATACTCCGGCCGCAGCGCGATCATGCGGTTCAGCTCGATGCCCGGCGGCGTGCCGCGCCGCGGGTCGAAGAATCCCGCCGCGACGTGCGTGCGCGCGAGCGCGGTTGGGTCTTTCTTCATCGCCTCGCGCCGCAACGCCATGAAGCCGCCGATGTGATCCCAATGCCAGTGGCTCAGCACGACGTCGGTCACCTCGGCGACCGAGAGCTCCAGCGTGCCGAGGTTTTTCTGCACGACGTCCGTCTTCGCGCCGGTGTCGAACAGGATCTTCTTCCCGTCCGCCTCCACGAGCGCCGCGAAGCCCCACTCGCCCAGCTCGTCGCCATCGGCGAGCATCGTTGAGAGCACGGTGATTTTCAGCGCCCTCACCGACGGGCGATCCGCGGCGGCCAGCGCGCACGGAATCGCCATCGCCAAGCCGAGGAGGAGTGCTTTGACTTTGTGGGTCGTCATCGCGCGGCTTCCTCCTGCCGCGCCTCCCCTCCGCCCGCAACGCCATTCGCCCCGTTTCATCGATGAAGCCCGCCTCTTTTCTGCTCCCGCTCGCGATCACCCTTGGCGTCGTCGCCGCCGACAGCGCCTCACCCAACGCCTACACTGCGCCGCGCTTCGCCGACCCGTCCGCACGCCGCGCGGCGTTCGACGCGCTCCTGCCCGAAATCGACCGCGAATTCCGCGACTTTGCTGGAAAGAAGAACTACCCCGGCCTCGTCTGGGGCCTCGTGCTCGACGGTGTGCTCGTCCACCGCGGCGCGACGGGCTTTGCCAACGTCGGAAAAAATATCCCCGCCGCCGCCGATTCGCGCTTCCGCATCGCTTCGATGACGAAGAGCTTCACCGCCCTCGCCATCCTCCAGCTGCGCGACGCCGGCAAGCTCACGCTCGGCGATCCCGTGGCCAACCACGTGCCCGCGCTCGCGCGCACCGCGCCGCTCACTGCGGACGCGCCCGCGATCACCATCCGCCACTTGCTCACCATGAGCCCTGGTTTCCCCGAGGATAATCCTTGGGGCGATCGCCAGCTCGCCGACAGCGTGGCGGAGCTTGAGGCGTTCCTCCGCGAAGGCCTCGCGCTCTCCAACGCGCCGGGCGTCGCCTTCGAATACAGCAACCTCGCCTACGCGCTCCTCGGCCAGATCATCACGCGCGTCTCCGGCCAACCCTACCAGCGCTTCATCACGGAGAAAATCCTCCGCCCGCTCGGCATGAACGCCACGGTGTGGGAATTCTCCGAGGTCCCCGCCGCCAAGCTCGCGCTCGGCTACCGCAATCGCGACACCGCCAGCGACGCGCCCGGCGCGTGGGAGCTCGAGCCGCTGTTGCACGACGGCACCTACGGGGCAATGGGCGGCCTGCTCACCACGATCGACGACTTTGCGCGCTACGCCGCGCTGCACCTCGCGGCGTGGCCGCCGCGCAATGATCCGGAAAACTCTATCGTGCGCCGCGCCGCGCTGCGCGAGATGCACCTGCCCGCGATGTTCTCCGGCCTCGCCGCGCAGGCCAAGGGTCTCGACGGCAACCCTCAACCCGCCGTCAACGCCTACGCCTACGGACTCGGCTGGGCGTTCGACAGCCGCGGCGTCGTGCGCGTAGGCCACAGCGGCGGCCTGCCCGGCTTCGGCAGCAACTGGCGTTTCTACCCCGACCATGGCTTCGCGGTGATCTCGTTCGCCAACCTCACCTACGCCGGCACCGGCGTCGTCAACGCGCGTGTGGCCGATCTGCTCATTGAGAAAGCCCGGCTCCCGCGCCGCGCCCAGCCGCCCTCGCCGATCCTCGCCACGCGCACGACGCAGGTCGCGCAGCTCGTGCAGACGTGGGACCGCACACTCGCGGAGAAAATCGTCGCCGAGAACTTCTTCCCCGACCGCTCGATCGAATCGTGGCGCACCCACGCGCGCGAGACGCTCGCCAAGCTCGGCGCGGTCAAATCCGCCGGCGCCATCGTGCCCGAGAACCAGCTCCGCGGGACCTTCCCGATCCACGGCGAGCGCGGCCGCGTGGAGGTGTTCTTCACGCTCACGCCCGAGCGCGATCCGCGCGTGCAGGAGCTGCGGCTGACCTTCATCCCAAAGCCATGACTCACAGTCGCCCCGTGCTTTGGTTTTTCATTCTGAGCGGAGCGAAGAATCCCGTTGGACACTCGCAACCGCTCAGGGCTACGCATCTCCTGTTGGATTCTTCGCTTCGCTCAGAATGACAATCTTGTGAGCCCCGCCCAAATTCTCCTCTCCATGTCCCCGCTCCGCCTCTTCGCCCTCACCTTCCTCCTCGCCTCCGCCGCGCACGCCGCCCAGCCCGCGCCGCGCTGGAACATCCTCTTCGTGTTCTCCGATGACTGGGGCCGCTACGCCGGCATCTACGCCGGCATCGACGGCAAGCCCTCGATCAACGACGCGATCCAGACGCCCAACGTCGATCGCATCGCGCGCGAGGGCGTCGCGTTTCGCCGCGCATTCGTCAACGCCCCGTCGTGCACGCCGTGCCGCAGCTCGCTGCTCTCCGGCCGCTACTTTTTCAACACCGGCCGCGCCGCGATCCTGCAGGGCGCCGTGTGGGACGAAAAAATCCCGAGCTTCCCGCTCCTGCTCCGCGACGCGGGCTACCACATTGGCAAGAGCTACAAGGTCTGGAGCCCCGGCACGCCGGCCGACGCCCCGTTCGGCGGCCAGCAATACGCCTACGAGAAGTCCGGCCGCGCCCCGAACAATTTCTCCGAGGAAGTCACCGACCGTGTCGCCAAGGGCATGAGCATCGCCGCCGCGCGCGACGAGTTGCTCGCGCAGGTGCGCGGCAACTTCGACGCCTTTCTCGCCGATCGGAAGCCCGGCCAGCCATGGCATTATTTCTTCGGCACCACCACCACGCACCGCAAATGGATCAAGGGCTCCGGGAAGAAACTCTGGGGCATCGAGCCCGAGGCGTTGAAAGGAAAAATGCCCGCGTTCCTCCCCGACGTGCCCGAGGTCCGCGAGGATGTCGCCGACTACCTCGGCGAAAGCCAGGCCGTCGACGCCTACGTCGGCGTGCTCCGCGCGCAACTCGAGGCCGCCGGCGAGCTCGACCGCACGCTCATCGTCCTTAGCGGCGATCACGGCATGCCCGGCGTCCCCTCCGGCAAGTGCAACCTCTACGACCACGGCACCGCCGTCCCGCTCGTCATGCGCGTGCCCGGCGGCAAGGCCGGCCGCGTCGTCGATGATTTCGTGTGCCTGCCCGATCTCGCGCCCACGTTCATGGCGATCGGCGGCGCGAAAATCCCCGGCGGGCTCTACGGCCGCTCGCTCCTCAACGTGATCCGCAGCGATCGCTCCGGCCAGGTC
>JAEUHB010000348.1 GCA_016794665.1 Opitutaceae bacterium | reverse complement strand
TCCCTATCGCACGTTGGTGCCGCGCGGGCGCGATGAATTGTGGGTCGCCGGCCGCTGTTTTTCGGCGACGCACGACGCGCACGCCTCGTGCCGCTCGATGGCACAGACGATGGCGATGGGACAGGCGGCCGGAACGGCGGCTTCACTCTCGCTCGCGAGCAATTGCGGTGCGCGCGAGGTGCCGATGGCGACGCTCCAGACGCGGCTGCGTGCGCGTGGCGCGATTTTGGAGACGCCGACGCAGCCCGCCGCGACCGGTCGCGCAGAGTGGCCGAGGAATTTCGGGCATCGCTAACCCCTGAAACTAATTTCCATGAAAATCCGCTTCCGCCGCTTTCTTGCCCTTCTCTGCAGCTCACTCGCCCTGTCCGCCGCCGAGCGTTGGCAGCCGCTCTGGGACGGTAATTCGCTCGCGGGCTGGAACATTGTCGGCAAAGGCACGTGGAAAATTGAAGACGGCGTGCTGCACGGCACGAACGTCAAAAGCGAAAAAGACTACGGCCACCTCGTGACGGAGAAAATCTACGGCGATTTTACGGTGCGCCTGAAGTTCAAATCGCTCAAGGGCAACAGCGGGCTCTATTTCCGCGTCGAGGGAAAAGGCTTCAGCGGCGTGACTGGCTTTCAGGCCGAAATCGACGCGACGAAAGACGTGGGCGGACTCTACGAGACCAACGGCCGCAAGTGGGTATCGCAACCGACGCCCGAGCAAGTTGCGACATGGTTTAGGCCCGGCGAGTGGAATGAGATGATCGTGAGCGCGCACGGCAGGCACCTCGTCGTCCAGATCAATGGCAAGAAGTCCGCCGAGCTCCGCGATGATCCGGGCCGCCGCGAGGGCAAATTCGCCCTGCAAATCCACGGCGGCATGGACTGCGACGTCTGGTTCAGGGACCTCGAAATCCAGCTTCCTTGAATTTCCCTCATATGAAAACGTCACCCCTCACCGAATATTCCCGCCGTCGCTTCCTCGGAGGCAGCTTGGCCGTCGCGGCTGCCACGTCGTTGGCTTCACTCCCGTTGGTCGGCGCGGAACCACCGCCGCCCCCGCTTACGTATTCTCGCAAGATCAAGGTCGGCGTCATCGGTAACGGTGGTCGCGGCGGCTGGATTGCGAAACTCTTCAGGGCCCACGGCGGCTATGTGATGTGGGCGGTGGCGGACTACTTCCAGGAGGTGGCGGACAAATGTGGCGACGAACTCGGCGTAGATCAGACGCGCCGCTTCTCGACGCTCTCGGGCTATAAGAAATTGATCGAGAGCGGCGTCGAGGCCGTCGTGGTGGAGACGCCGCCTTATTTTATTCCCGAACATGTGACCGCGGCGGTCGAAGCCGGCCTGCACGTTTACATGGCGAAGCCCGTTGCGGCCGATGTGCCTGGTGCGTTGCGAGTCGAGGCGGCAGGCAAGCTCGCCACCCGGAAGCAGCGCTGCTTCATCGTGGACTACCAACTGCCGACGGACCCGCATAACATCGAGGTGGCGGCGCGGATTCGCCTGGGCGGATTGGGCCAAATCGTCCGCGTGGTGACGACCGGCCACTGTGGGCCGCAAAAAGATCCGCCCCGCACGGCGAACATGGAGAGTCGCTTGCGCGAACTCATTTGGGTGAACGACGTGGCAATGGGCTGCGACTACATCGGTAACTTTGATATTCACGCAATCGATGCGGCGCTCTGGGTATTGGGCCAGCGTCCAGTGGTCGCGACAGGCATTTCCGGCATCCGTCGGCCCGAGCCACACGGCGACGCCCGTGATGTCTGTGCATTGATCTACGAATATGCCGACGGGGTGATCCATCAGCACGCGGGGCAGGCGTTGAAGAACAACAATGCGGGCGAGCTGAGCGCCGCGATTCACGGCACCGAAGCGAACGGGTTTCTGACCTATTGGGGCAAGGCGTTTCTCAAGGGCGGCCCGAAGCATTACGGTGGTGGCACAGTGGACAACCTCTACGCGGCCGGAGCCGAGCGAAACATCGCGCGTTTCTATCGCGAGGTGACCTCGGGTAAGTTTGAAAACGAGACGTGTCAACGCGCGGTCGACGGAGTGCTCACGTGTGTCCTTGGCTATGAAGCCGCCGCACGGCGCACACGGCTGACGATGGATGCGCTCCTCAAGGAAAATAAACGCATGGAAGTCGACCTGCGCGGGCTCAAGTCCTGAGCCACGCGTGGTGTCCTTTTTGGAATTTAGGCCATAGTTATCATGAACCCATCACTCCAAAACGAACTTTCCCGCCGCCAATTTATCGCCCATGCCGGTGTAGGCCTCGCCGCACTCTCGACGACTAGCCGCGGCGTAGCGCAAGGCTCCGTCGCCAACAGCAGGATTCGTCTCGGGCTCATCGGCTGCGGGAAGCGCGGGGTGTGGCTGGCCGGGCTGTTTGCCGAACACGGCGGTTATGAGATCGTCGGGGTGGCCGACTATTTTCCGGAGGCGGCGCAGCTGGCTGCCGACAAATTCAAGCTCGCGCCGACGCAGGCGTTCGCGGGGTTGAAGTGCTATGAAAAGATAATCGCCAAGGGCGGGCTCGATGCGGTGGCGATTGTCAGTCCACCGTATTTCCATCCCGAGCAGGCGGCGGCCGCAGTGGCAGCGGGGCTGAACGTCTACCTCGCAAAGCCGGTCGCGGTGGATGTGCCGGGTTGTCAGTCGATCGCCGCGAGCGGCGCGTCGGCGCGCAGCAAGGGCCAGGTTTTCTTCGTGGATTTTCAGACACGCACGAACGAATTTTACATGGAGGCACTCAAGCGGGTTCACGCGGGGGCGATCGGCGTTTACTGTTTCGGTGAGGGCTCGTATCACGACGGACGATTGGCGATCAAGGGCGAGACGGAGACACCGGAAGGGCGGTTGCGGAATTGGGTCTTCGACCAAGCTCTGTCCGGCGACATCATCGTGGAGCAAAATATCCACACGCTGGATGTCATGAGCTGGATCATGAGGGACTCGCCGCCCTCGCGCTGCACCGGCACCGGCGGCCGGCGCGTGCGCGTCGATGTGGGCAACGCGTGGGACCATTTCGCGCTGCTCTACGAGTATCCCAACCAGGTCGGCGTCACGTTCAGCTCGCGGCAGTTCGACGCCCACGGGACCCCGGGCGGAATCCTGAATCGCATGTTCGGCACGAAGGGCGTGCTGATGACTGCTTACGGTGGCGAGGTGATGATCCGCGGCGGCGCGGAGACGTTCTATCGCGGCGGAAAAACGACGGCGATTTACAAGGAGGGTGCGCAAGCGAACATCCAAGCGTTTCACACGCAGATCATGGCGAAGGACGCCGCAAATCTCACCATCGAGCCGAGCGTGACGAGCAACCTTGTCGCGATCATGGGGCGGATAGCCGCCTACGAAGGCCGTGCCGTGACGTGGCCCGAGGTCGTTTCGTCGAAGCAGAGACTGCAGGCCGATTTGTCCGGTCTCCACGTGTAAACCCCGCTGCAATCGTTTCAATTCACCGTCCCACTATGCACTCGATCAGTCGCCGCTCGTTCCTGAAGAAGTCCCTCGGTGCCGCCGGTGTGTATGCCTTGTTGCGGCCTGCGCGTGCCGCAGAGCCGACGGGCTTCCGGATTTTTGCGTGCGATTGGACGCTGCAGAAACGGTGTAACCCCGACGCGTTCGAAACGGCCGCCCGCATCGGACTCGACGGCGTGCAAGTTGACTTCGGAAAACCGGCGCCGGGCGCCACGGCGCCGCTGCTCTTCGATGCCGCGCAGCAGGAAAAACTTCTGTCCGCTTCGGCGAAACACGGCGTGGCGATTTCCTCGCTGGCGATGGGCGTCCTCAACGACGTAGCATACAAGAGCGACCTCGCGACGGAGCAGTGGGTGCTCGATAGCATCGCGGTCATGCAGCGCATGAAGGCGCGGGTGACGCTGCTCGCGTTCTTCAACAAAGGAGACCTCGTCGACGACCCTGCGGGCGTGACGGAGGTGATTCGTCGGCTGAAAAAACTCGCGCCGCGGGCCGAGGCGGCGGGGCTGACCTATGGGATCGAGTCGTGGCTCAAGGTGCCTGAGCTGGAACGTATGCTCGACGCGGTGAAATCACCCGCGATCAAGATCTACTGCGACGTCGGTAACATGCAGAAAGTTGGGGAGGATGTCGGCGCGGCGATTCGCCGGCTCGGCCGCGAACGCATCTGCGAAGTTCATTTCAAGGATTACGACGATCTCTACGGCAAGGGTTCGATGGATTTCCCGGCCGTGCGCGCCGCGCTCGATGCGATCAACTATCGCGGCTGGGTTGGCATCGAGGGCACCAAGACCCCGCTCGGCGTCGAGAAAAGCATCCGCCACGATCTCGACTACCTGCGGCCGCTTTTCCCCAGAACGTCTGATGTCCCCCTGACCTTCCCATGAAATCCTGTCCCCTGCGCAGCTCCGTCATCGGCAGCTATCCTTTTCCCAGCTGGCTTGAATTCGCGAGCCAGCACCTTGAGGTCTTCGGCCGCTCCGATGTGAGCGAGATCCAAAACGACGCGGTCATCGCGGCCTTGCACGATCAGGTGGAAGCCGGCCTCGATGTGATCACCGACGGTGAGCAGACGCGTCTCGACTTCAACCTCTCCTTTTACGGCTACATCCAGGGCATCGAGTTGGAGAGCGTTTCGCCGCGGAAATTCGGCCCCCCGGCGCACGATCAACGCGGGAAGCACGCCATCACTGGCGAATTGCGGGCACCGCGCGGGCTGGGCGTCGTGGATGAATTCAAGCGACTGCAACGTCTCGCGACCGAAGGTGCCGCGACGCTCAAGGCCAGCGTGCCCGGTCCGTATACGTTGAGCGGGCGGCTCGTGCCCAATGCGCAGTATGCCGACCGCTGGGCGGCCACCGAAGCGCTGCTCCCGATCGTGCGCAGAGAACTCGAAGAGCTCGTCGCCGCCGGTTGCCGCGAAATCAGCGTCGATGAGCCCTCGATGAGTTGCTACGCCTACAAGGAAGATCCGCGGCGCTTCGTGGATATCTTCAACCGCACGGTGGAGACGGTCTACGGTCGGACGCGCCTCTGCACGCACCTGTGTTTTGGCAACTTCAAGGGCCGTGCTATCGGCCCCCGGCGCGTGGCCCCGATGTTCCCTGCCTTTCTCGATTTCAAGGCCGACGAAATGCACGTGGAGATGGCGAGCCGGGAGTTTGGGGAGATCGAACTCATCGCCCAGATCGCCCAGCGCATGGATGCGGCGGTCGGGATCGTCGACGTGAAGAGTTATTACGTGGAGACTCCGGCCGACATCGCGGACCGCGTGCGCCTCTGTCTGAAGTATGCGCCCGCGGACCGTCTCGTCTTCGCGCCCGACTGCGGCCTGAGCCAGACGGCACGTTGGGCGGCGCAGCCGAAACTGCGCAACATGGTCGCCGGTATCCGGCAGGTGAAAAAGGAACTCGGGCTGTGATTCGTCCCGTCCTCCAAGATGACGCGTTCCTCACGGATGTCGCCGCGATCCGCGCCGACGTCACGTCCACGCGGTTGTATGTCTGGTGGCTCGGGCAGAGCGGATTTCTCGTCTGCTATCGGGGCGAATTTCTCCTGTTCGATCCGTATCTGAGCGACTCGCTCACGAAAAAATACGCGGCCACGGACAAGCCGCATGTGCGCATGACCGCGCGTGTGGTCGACCCGGCGCGGTTGGGTTTTGTGGGCGTCGTCACCTCATCGCACAACCACACGGATCACCTCGACGCGGAGACGCTCGGTCCGCTCTTCGCGGCCGCACCGAAGGCGAAACTCGTCTTGCCGGCGGCGAATGTCGCCTTCGTTGCGCAGCGTCTCGGACCGGCGGCGGCGGGGCGATTCGTGCCGTTGGTCGAAGGACAGCGCACCACGGTGGGCGCGTTTACCTTCGAGGCGGTGCCGGCGGCGCACGAGGAGCTCGCGCCGGAATATGCGG
>JAEUHB010000338.1 GCA_016794665.1 Opitutaceae bacterium | reverse complement strand
GGTGTTGGGATCGCGGTTGAAGGCGTCGATCTCGCGCCGGTCCGACTGGCCGAACTGGCGGAGGAAGTGCCCGAGCGGCAGCGGCAGCGGAATCTCCGAGGCGCGGACCAAGTCCCGCGGCAGCGATTTCCAGCGCGGGTCCGTTTCGGCGAGCGGCTCCGCCGTGCCCATTTCCAGCGCCTGCAATTCCGGGCTGAAGAAGTTCTCATTCTCTTGCGCGTGGGCGGCGCGCAGCCGCCCCGCCTCGGCGGCGTCGCCGCGGGCCTGCGCGGCGGCGATCTCCTTTTTCTGTTCCGCGAGCCGCAGCGTGTATTCGCGGCGACGCGCCCGGTAGGCCATCTCGTCGCGGGCCCGGGCGATGATCTCCTCGGCGCTCATGGCGGTGAGTCTCCGCAAGCGCGCCGGATTCAGGTTTGATCCGTCGTGGCGGACGGCCGGTTTGCGTTGATCGAGGTCCGGCACGAGGAGCACCAGGTGCGAATCCCAAATCTGCTCGGCGGAGAGCCGCCGCAGCAGCGGTCCGCGCAGCGCGAACGCCGTCCCCGGCTCGGGCCGGTCGCGCACCGCCTCGCTCCGATACAGCCGCGTGTTGAGCAGCACGGCTAGGAACGCCCGCTCGTCGAACCGCAGGGCGATCAGCGCGGACGCGAGGAAGTCGAGCAGCTCGCGGTGTTCCGGCGGGGGCAGCGCCGTGAGGCTGTCCACCGGCTCGACGAGGCCGGCGCCCGTGACGCGTTTCCAGAGGCGGTTCGCGGCGTTTTTCGCGAAGCGCGGATTGCGCGGCGAGGTCAGCCACTCCGCGTAGGCCCGCCGGTGGTCGCCGTCCACGACCACGGCCTCGCCGCCGAAGAGCGTCCGTGGCGAGACAGGCCGGCCGCGCTCCGCATGATCGTAGGCATACGTCGCCGGGAAGACGAGGGGCTTGCCGGTGTCCTTCGTGAGCCGTTTCAGCGGTGCGATGGCGCGGCTCACGCCGTCCTGGAGCGCCTTGTCTTCGCCCATCCCCTCCAGGAGCGCCTTGAGTTGCGGCCACTGCTTCACGTTGTCGTTGGAGTAGCCGCTCGGGCTGCTGAGGTTCGACACGCCCGCGGTGAACGCGGCCATCTGGAGAAAATCCTTCTGCGTCACCGGCTCGAGCGGGTGGTCGTGGCACTGGGCGCACTCCATGCGCGTGCCGAGGAACACGCGCGAGAGATTCGACGCGTGGTCGAGCGGCATGCCGAGGTCGCGCAGATAGAACCCGGCCGCGCCGTTTTCCCAGAGGTAACCGCTGGCCGTGATGAGCCGGCGCACGGTCTCGTCGTGCGGCAGGCCCGAGCGGATGGCGTCCTTGACCCAGTCGTCGTAGAGCCAGCCGGGCTGGCCGGCGGCGAGCAGGCGCGGGTTGAGGCGGAGCTGGTCCGCCTTCCAATTGTAGGTGTGGCTCACGTAGCCCTCGCTGCCGAGCAGCGCATCGATGAGCCGGGCCCGCCGGTCGGCGCGGGCGTCGCCAAGGAAGCGCGTGCTCTCCTCCAGGCTCGGGATGCGGCCGACGACGTCGAGATACGCGCGGCGCAGGAAAACGTCGTCGCCCACCGGGGCGTTCAGCCGCGTGCCCTTGGCCGCATGGTGGCGGTCGATCAAGGCGTCCACCTGCCGCGCGAATTCCGGCACCGCGGCGCGCGCGGCCGCGGCGCCCGGGTCGGCGAGCGGCGGCTCGCGATGCTCGAATTTTTTCCATCCCTCCAGCTTGGCGCCGGCGGCGATCCAGGCGTGCAGCGTCGCGCGCTCGGCGGCGGAGAGCGGCTGCGCGCCGCCCTTCAGCGGCGGCATGGCGTCCTCGTCCGTGTGCGGCAGCGACACGCGCCGCATCAATTCACTCTCGCCGGGCTTGCCGGGCAAGACGACCCCGGCCTCCGCCATCGCATCCGCCGAGTCCAGCCGCAGCCCGCCCTTGGGCTTCGCCTGCTTCTCGCTGTGGCAGCTAAAGCAGTGACGATACAGCACGGGCAGCACGTCGGCTTCGAAGCGCGGGACCTCGGCGCCGACGAGCGGCGCGGCCAGGGCGAGCAACAGAATCGAGAATGATCGCGACATGCTGAACTTACACGCCGAAGCCCGGCCGGTAGTCATAGCCGGGGCCGGCGAAGACATCGCAGTCCGGACGATTCGTGAAACGGCCGGCGGCCGCATCCCACTCGAGGCGGGCCTGGGCGCGCTGCGCGGCGACGCCGAGCAGCACGACTTCGGTGAGCCCGGCGGCATAGTCGAAATTCGAGCCGCACTTCGGCCCGCCGCGGATCGCCGCCGCCCACTCGGGGAACGGTCCGCCCGCGACGCGCGGGATGGACTTTGGCGGCAGCGAGCCGGCCATCGCCTGCATGCGCTCCTCGGGCAGGAGGCGGCACGACGCGCTGTGCGAGGTCACGCTCATGATGCCCTTGGTCCCGTAAAAAATGCTTCCGCCGCTCTCGGAGAGCTTGAAGCCGGGCACGGGCAGCGGCGGCTTCATCGTGCCGTCGAACCACTTCATCTCCACGGGCCCGCGTCCGCCCCGCGCCGGGAATCTCCACGTCACCGCGGTCGAGGCCGGAAACGTCTTCGGATATTGCCTCGTCGTGGCGGACTCGACGCTCGTCGGCGAACCCAGGTCGAGCGCGTAGAACGGCGCGTCGAGCTGGTGGCAGCCCATGTCACCGAGCGAGCCCGTGCCGTAGTCGGTGAAGCCCCGCCAGAAGGACGGCACGAACTCCGGTCGATAGGGACGCGAGGGCGCGACGCCGAGCCAGAGATCCCAGTCGAGCGTGTCGGGCACCGGCGTCTCCTTGGGATTCGCGTCGGGATCGAACTCGGCCGGGTAGAACCACGGCGTGCGCGGGCGGTCCGTCCAGGTGTGCACGGTGTGGACCTCGCCGATCAGGCCGGCCTGCACCCACTCGCGCGCGAGGCGTATGCCCTCGGCGGCGCGGCCTTGGTTGCCCATCTGCGTGACCACGCCCGCGGCCTTCGCGGCGGCGTGCAGGCGGCGAACCTCGGCGAGGCAGCGGCACATCGGCTTCTCGACGTAGACGTGCTTCTTCCGCGCGATCGCGGCCATCGCGATCGGGAAGTGCATGTGGTCCGGCGTCGCGATCGCCACGGCGTCGATCTTGTCCTCCATCTGCTCGAACATCACGCGGAAGTCCTTGAACCACCTCGCGTCCTTGAGCCGCTCGGCGGTGGGTGACGCCTTCTTGCCGCC
>JAEUHB010000356.1 GCA_016794665.1 Opitutaceae bacterium | reverse complement strand
CGACAACGCCCGCGCCGAGACCGTCGTGCAGCAAATCGATGCCGGCATGATGATCATCGCCGGCGGCCTCAAGGAGGTCGCCGAGATCGGGCGCAAGCACACCAAGCGCACGATGCCGTGAGCAAGTTTCCCTGTTGCCGTAGCTGCGAGCGTGAGCGAGTGGCCCGCTCTCCACTCGCTCACGCTCGCGGCTACCATTCGCCATCGTCCCGCGCATCCGGCTCTCTGCCACCCGCCCGCTCCCGCCCCGCTTGTCTCCGCAGAAGCCAAGCCCGTTGACTTGGCGTTTCCCCGCCGCTTCCGCTTGCTGACCCTCTGACCCCTCGGAGCCTGACTCCCGCCCCATGTCCCTACACTTTCTCGATCTCGCCGTCATCGCGCTCTACTTCGTCGTGATCGCTGGCATCGGCGTCTGGGCCACGCGCGGGCCGAGGACCGCCGAGCGCTACTTTGTCGCCGGCCGCAGCATCCCGATGTGGGCCGTCGCCTTCACGATCATGGCGACGATCATCAGCACGGGCACCTTCGTCGGCCACCCGGGCACCGCCTACCAGAAGGGCCTCATCCTCCTCGTGCCGCACTTGCTCGTGCCGTTCGTGCTGCTCGCCGTCGCCAAGGTCGTCGTGCCGTTCTACCGGCGCGTCGTGAAGATGAGCGCCTACGAATACATCGGCCAGCGCTTCGGGCTGGGCGGGCGTTTCTACACGTCGTTCGGTTTCCTCGCCGACCGCATCTTCGACCTCGGCGTCACGCTCGTCACTACCGCCCTCGCGATCAACGTGCTCACGGGCTGGGATCTGAAAACTGTGATCCTCGGCGTCGGCGTGTTCACGATTCTCTATACCATGATCGGCGGCATGGAGGCCGTCGTGTGGACGGATGTCGTGCAGGGCGTCGTGCTGATGATCGGCGGGCTCTTCGTGCTCGGGCGGCTGATGTTTGCGCCCGAGGCCGGCGCGCCGTTCGCGGTCGTCGCCGAGACGTGGCGCCAGGGCAAGCTCACGCTCGGCTCATGGGATCTTTCGCTCAAGACCTTCACCGATCCCGCGCTCACGACCACGTGGCTCTTCTGCCTCGCCTACGCCGTGCAATGGACGCGCCGCTACGCGACCGACCAGCACATCGTGCAGCGCTACCTGGTCGCCAAGTCCGACGAAGCCGCGAGCCGCGCCGCCTTCGTGAGCGCGCTGCTGTGCGTGCCGGTGTTTGTCGTCTTCATGTTCGCGGGCGCGTGCCTCGCGGGGTTCTTCTCGCTCGCCAACGTCCCGCCGCCGGCCGTCCCCGACAGCGCGATGCCCTACTTTCTGGCCAACTTCATGCCGGTGGGCCTGCTCGGCCTCGTCGTCGCCGCCGTGCTCGCCGCCGCGATGTCCACCGTGAGCGCCGACCTCAGCAGCGTGGGCACCGTGCTGACGAAGGACTATTTTCTCCACTTCAAGCCCGACGCCTCCGACCGCGCGTGCCTGCTCTGCGGCCGCCTGATGATCGCCGGCGGCGGCGCGCTGACCGTGATCGCCGCGTGGCTGCTGCTGCCGGAGAAAGGCTCCGCGCCGCTGATGGAGCGCGTGATCCTCATCGCGTCGATTCTCTCGGGCGGCACGCTTGGCCTCTTCTGTCTCGGCTTCCTCACGACCACCGCGACGCGCCAAGGCTGCTACGTCGGCATGGCCTGCTGCCTCGCCTACACCGCGTGGGCGATCCTCACGCGCGGCCCGAAGCCGGTCGTCGACCTCGGCCTTAACTTCCCGCTCAACCCGATCCTCATCGGCGTCGGCGGCCACCTCGTGCTCTTCGGCACCGGCTGGATCGCGAGCAAAGTTCTCGGTGGGCACCGGCCGGAGGACGTGGAGCGGCTGACGATTTATGGGCTGAGGCAAAATGCCACAACTCACACAACCTCCTGACAATTCCTCTTAGCCTGCATCCGATGCCCTCATCCGCATTCGAATCTTGGTGGAAGACGTTCAGAGCGACTGGCGACATTTCGCCTGTGCGCTTGGGATGCGCCCGTGAGGACATCAGAATTTTGTTCGGAGAGCCGAATGCAGTTGGCGGCATTTCTCGCAAACATCGAACACCGACTGTCTGGAAATACGGAGCGTTGGAGTTTCACTTCGGCTCGAAGTGCACGGATGGTCTCTTACTGATCTACTCGGAAACGCCGGACGGTATTGTCGATGTCAGCATTCCGAGACGAGTATGACTCCGCCTAACATCCTCCTCGTCATCGCCGACGACTTCGGCGCGCACCAGCTCGGCTGCACGACCGGCGGCGCCGGGTTTTTCCAGACGCCGCGGCTCGATCAGCTCGCGGCGGAGGGCGTGCGGTTCGCGCGCGCCTACGCGACCGCGCCCGTGTGCTCGCCATCGCGCGCGAGCCTCTACACGGGGCTGCATCCGGCGCGCCTGCACCTCACGGAGTTCATCCCCGGCAGCACCGCGCACAACCCGCCACTCCTCACCCCGCCGTGGCAGCGCGGCCTGC
This sequence comes from Opitutaceae bacterium, assembly GCA_016794665.1. Lineage (GTDB taxonomy): Bacteria > Verrucomicrobiota > Verrucomicrobiia > Opitutales > Opitutaceae > ER46. The sequence continues at coordinate 473 of JAEUHB010000356.1, read as the reverse complement.
CCGTCGCCATCGACACGCTCGGCGACGTGCTGCGCCGGCGCGGCTACGCGACGGGGCATTTCGGGAAATGGCACCTCGCCCCCGACTACCACTACGCGCCCGGCCGCCCGATGGACCCGGAGTCGCAGGGGTTCGACGAGGTGTTCGTCACGCGCAAGCCCCAGCCCGACGCCGATCCCGCGCGCGATCCGCACCACATCGAGTCGCTCACGGATCGCGCGATCGAATTTTGCACGCGGCCGCGCGCGCAGCCGTTTCTTTGCGTGCTCGCGCACAACGCCGTCCACCGCCCCGAGCTCGCGCCCGCCGCCGCGATTGCGCGCCACGCCGCGCGGCCCGGCGCCGACCCGGAGGTGAACCGTGCCGTGGTCGCCGCGATGGTGGAGCAGCTTGACGCCGCGACCGGCCGGCTGCTCGACGCGTTGCGCCGCGCCGGCCGCGACCGCGACACGCTCGTCGTCTTCACCGCCGAC
>JAEUHB010000275.1 GCA_016794665.1 Opitutaceae bacterium | reverse complement strand
GCGTGCTGAGGTAGCCCTCGGGATCGTAGTAGGTGTCGTATTTGCGGCCCGGCAGGAACTGGAAGTCGAGGTGGTTGGCCAGGTTCTTGCCCGGCTCGTAGCCGCCGGTGACGCGCGCGGTCGTGGCCTCGAACGCCGCCGCAATCTGCGCGGGCGTGGGATTGGACGTGCCGAGCCGCTTGGCGATGGCGGCCTTCTCGAGCTGAAAGTCCCGGATTGGCACAAACGTGAGCAGGGCCCAGTAGCCCACGAGGATCGCGACTGTGATGCCCGCGAGCGCGCGGGGCTTGAAGAAGCAGAACAGCAACCCTGTCGCGCCGTAGGCGAGCGCGATGCGCGGCAGCACGCCGAGCAGGCGCAGGCCTGGCCATGGCTGCGTCATCCCGCCTGCGTAGAACAGCCCGAGCGCGTAGATGACCGCCGTCCGCAGCAGCACGCGCTTGATCGCGGTGGCGCGGTCGTGCTGCTCGACCAGCCGCGAGAGCGAGAACACCGACGACACCCCGACGATGAAGATGAACAGCGGGAAAATGAGGTCGTAGAACGCGAAGCCCGCCCAGTCCTTGTGCTCGAACTGGTTCGCAAGCGCGGGCATCGGCCCGACGGGCGCAATCTTGCCGAGCGCGCGCATCGCGGCGTCGCCGCCGAGGATCCAAAACATGTCGAAGCCGCGCAGCGCATCGAGCGAGAGCAGGCGCGGGGGCTTGGGCGGGGCGGGGGCGGGCAAGGGGGCGCTCATGGGGAGGGCGCCGCCAGCACGGCGCATCCGTGGCGCGCGGTCAATGCGCGGGGCGGGCCGCGCGAGGTTCAGCGTTGAATGCCGCCCGTTTCGCGCTTCCTGTGCTGCTACATGAAGGTCTCGTTGAACCACAAGGAATACGCCAGGCTGCTCGAGCTCGTGCACCTCGGCCTCTACGTCGCGGGTTCGCGGCCCGAGGATCCCGCCACCATGCCGGAGCGCTACGCCGAGATCGCGCAGAAGCTCTTCTCGCTGGCGGAGGAGGCCGGCTGCGCGGAATTCGCGGAGCAGGATGTGAACGGCCAGTTTTTCCCGTCCGAGAAACTTACCGGCGGCCCGGCGCTGCAAAAGCTTGATGCGTTCATGGACGACTCCTTCTGGGGTGAACTCGTCGGCCGCCTCGCCGAGCGCGACCTGCGCGCCGAGCTGGGCGCGACCAAGCTCGGCGAGGAACTGGACGAGGCCGAGGAGGAGCGTCTCGCCGCCATCGAGGACAGCTACTGGCGCGAGTTCGAGGCCAAGGGCGTCGATCATGTCGTCGTGCTCCGCGGCGGCAAGGGGTAGCCCCGCGCATCGCCGCCCGGTTTCGCGCGTCCGTCTTCTTAGCCCTTTCTCTTTCCCCATGCAAAATCCCTCCGCCGATCCCACCGCCTCGACCTGCACGCGCCGCGACTTCGTCGCGCGCCTCGCCGCTGGCGCCGCCGCGCTTCCGCTGGCTGGTGCCGTTGCCACCACCGCCGCCGCCGCCGATAAAAAACCGCCCGCGGCCGCCAAGCCCGCCGCACCCGCGACCATCCACGTCTTCTCCAAGCCGCTGCACATGTTCCCCGCCGCCGAGGCCGCAAAGGTCGTCGCCGAGTGCGGCTACGGTGGCATCGACTACACGGTGCGCACCGGCCAGCCGCACGTGCTGCCGGCCAAGGCCGCCGAGGAACTCCCGCGCGCCATCGACGCCGCGCGCGCCGCCGGCCTCAAGGTCGAGATGATCACCACCGAGATCACGAGCGCGCGCGCCGAACACACGGAGAAACTCCTGCGCACCGCGGCCCAGCACGGCGTGAAGGTCTACCGCTTCGGCAACTGGAACTACGACGCCAAGCTCGGCGTCACCGGCAGCCTCGAGAAAATCCAGCCTGCGCTCAAGGAGCTCGCCGCGCTCAACCAGAGCCTTGGCATCCATGGCGCGATCCAGAACCACGCCGGCGCGCGCGTCGGCGGACCCATCTGGGACCTCCACCACCTGCTCAAGGACCTCGATCCGCGCTGGGTCGGCGTGCAATACGATATCCGCCACGCCATCGTCGAGGGCGCGCAGTCGTGGCCGCTCGCGCTCAAGCTCCTCGCGCCGTGGATCCGCTGCACCGACATCAAGGACTTCAAGTGGCAGCAGTCACCCGGCAAAGCCACGATTGAGAACGTCCCGCTCGGCGAGGGCGTGGTGCCGTTCGACGCCTATTTCAAGCTGGTCAAGGAGCTCGGCATCGCCGGCCCGATCTCGGTGCACCTCGAGTATCCGCCCTTCGAGCGCTACCCGGCCACGCTGAGCGCGTCCGACCGGATGACGCAGATGAAGGCGCTCATGAAAAAGGACCTCGCCTTCCTCAAGACCCAGCGCGCCAAGGCCGGGCTCGCGTGATCAGCCGGGCGCGCAAAGTGAAATCGCGCCCCATCGTTCTCCTCCTGTGCGTGTTCGCCCTCGCGGCCCGCGCGCAGGGGTCGTTGCCCGGCGCGCAGTCGCTCACCCTGGCCGGCGATCCCTCCGCGCAGATGGTGGCAGGGATCGATCGGTTTCTCGATCGGCAGACGGAACTGGCCGCCACGGAGCGCGGGCGCTTTTGGAAACGCGATCTCAGCTCGGCCGACGCGCTGGAAAAATCCACCGCGCCCAACCGCGAGCGGTTGCGCACGATCATCGGCGCAGTCGATCCGCGGCTGCCGGTGCGCGCGCTGGAGTTCACCGGTGACACGGCGACGCCCGCCAAACTCGCCGATGCGCCGGGCTACGAAGTGTTCGCCGTGCGGTGGCCGGTGTTCGACGGGGTGTGGGGCGAGGGGTTGTTCCTGCGGCCCAAAGGGAACGCGGTCGCCGGCATCGTCGCGATTCCCGATGCCGACCAGACGCCGGAGCTCCTCGCCGGGCTTGTCCCTGGGCTGCCGCCAGAGAACCAAATCGCCCGCCGGCTCGCCGAACGCGGGTGCCGCGTGCTCGTGCCGGTGCTCGTCAGCCGCGATGTCACATGGTCGGGCATCCCGGGCAAGCCGGCCAGCCTGCCGCACCGCGAATGGATCTATCGGCAGGCCTACGAGGTCGGGCGCCACGTCATCGGCTACGAAGTGCAGAAGATTTTCGCCGCCGTGGACTGGCTCGTCGCGCAGGGCGGGCCGGTGGGCGTCTCCGGCTACGGCGAGGGCGGATTGATCGCGTTGCACGCGGCGGCGCTCGACCCGCGCATCGGCGCGACGCTCGTGAGTGGCTACTTCGATTCGCGCCAACGGCTGTGGAGCGAGCCGATCGACCGCAATGTGGTCTCGCTGCTGCGGGAGTTCGGCGACGCCGAGATCGCCACGCTGATCGCGCCGCGCGCACTGCTCGTCGAGCACAGCGCGATGCCGCGCGTCGAGGGTTCGCCAGCGCCTGCGCCCGGCCGGCGCAACATCGCCGCACCTGGCCGGATCGCCACGCCGGAACTCGCGGTCGTGCGGTCTGAATTCGAGCGGGCGCGCGCGCTCGTAGGCGAAAAGCTACGCGGCGGGTTTCTCCTTGTGGAAGCGGGCGCGTTGGCCGCGCCATTTTCCGAACGGGCGCAAACTGCGCTGTTGATCGCACTCGGCGTGCCTGTGCCGATCGCGGCGAAATCTCCGCCCGCGCCCGCTGTGCTCGGCGCCGTCGATGGCGCGGAGCGCCAGCGCCGGCAGGTGAAGCAACTCGAGGAACACACGCAGCGGCTCGTGCGCGCGAGCGAGGCGAAGCGCCAGGAGCGTTTCTGGACCCCGATCAAGGCGACGAACGCCGCCGCGTGGAGCGAGGCGCGGCCGCGGCTCAAGCAACAGCTCTGGGAGGACGTGCTCGGGAAATTCCCGCCGGCGTCGCTGCCGGCGAATCCGCGCGCGCGGCGCGTGGGCGAGACGGACGCATTTGTGACCCACGAGGTCGTGCTCGACGTGTGGCCGGATGTGTTTGCGTGGGGCCTGCTGCTCGTCCCGAAAAATCTGGCGCCCGGTGAGCGCCGGCCGGTTGTCGTCTGCCAGCACGGCCTGGAGGGCTTGCCGGCTGATTGCGTGACGCAGGACCCGACGACGCGCGCGTTCCAATACTACAAGGGCTTCGCTGCGACGCTGGCGGAGCGTGGCTTCATCACGTTTGCGCCGCACAATCCGTATCGCGGGGGCGACGCGTTCCGCGTGCTCCAGCGCAAGGCCAACCCCCTCGGCCGCTCGCTCTTCTCCGTCATCCTCGCGCAGCACGAGCGCATCCTCGACTGGCTGAGCGCGCTCCCGTTTGTCGATCCGGCGCGCATCGGGTTCTACGGGCTCAGCTACGGCGGCAAGACCGCGATGCGCGTGCCGGCGCTGCTCGACCGCTACTGCCTGAGCATCTGCTCGGCCGACTTCAACGAGTGGGTGCGCAAGAACGCCGCGACCGACTATCCGAGCAGCTACCTCTTCACGGGCGAATACGAAATCTTCGAGTGGGACCTCGGTCACACCTTCAACTACGCCGAGATGGCGGCGTTAATCGCGCCGCGGCCGTTCATGGTCGAGCGCGGGCACCGTGACGGTGTGGGCACGGACGAATGGGTGAGCTACGAGTTCGCCAAGGTCCGTCGGTTCTACACGCGCCTCGGCGTCGCGGACCGCGCCGAGATCGAGTATTTCGACGGGCCGCACACGATCAACGGGCAGGGGACGTTCGAGTTTTTGCACCGGCACCTGAATTGGCCGAAACCGGCCGTGACATCCGCCGCGCCGCGCCGCTAGAGATTCGGTATGGCCGCACCGTCCCCCCGACCGGAATCCCACATCACCATCGCCCGCGTGGGCTCCAACTTCGAGCGGGAGCCGCTCGTGCGACCCTTCGGGTTCAAGGGCGGCTATCAGACGGAGATTTGGCAGAGCGTCGCGCTGCTCGAGAGCGCGACGGGCAAGCGCGGCGTCGGCCTTTGCACGCAGGGCGTGCTGTGGAGCGACGCGCACGTCTTCGCCGGCCACAGCGAGAGCGGCGGCAACGCGCTGATGTATGCCGTGACCGAGCATGCGCTCCAACTGATCAAGGGCCAGTCGTTCACGGATCCGATCGCGTTGCTTGAGGCGACGCGGCACGAGGTGTTTGCCTACGCGAAGAAAATCACGGGCCACGCCGGGCTCCGCGAGACGTTCGCGTTGAACGCGCTCGTCGGCGTCGATTTCGCGGCCTGGCGGCTCTACGCGGCGGAGCATGGCATCACCGCGTTCGATGAACTCGTCCCCGCGGCCTATCGGCCGGCGCTCGCGGCGCGGCACGCGAAAGTCGCGAGCATTCCGCTCATGGCCTACGCCGTCCCAATCTCGGAGCTACAGGCGGCGGTCGAGGCCGGCTACTTCTTCATGAAGATCAAGATCGGCCAGCCGGGCACGCAGGCCGAGATGCTGGAGAAGGACAAGGCGCGGATCAGCGCCATCCACGCCGCCATCGGCCATGCGCGCACGCCCTACACCGCGAGTGGGAAGCTGCCCTACTACTTCGACGCCAACGGCCGCTACGAGTCGAAGGACACGCTGCTGCGCCTGCTCGATCACGCGCGCGCCATCGGCGCCTTCGACCAGATCGCGCTCATCGAGGAGCCGTTTCCCGAGGAGCTTGAGATCGACATCCGCGACATCCCGGCACGGGTCGCCGCCGACGAGAGCGCGCACACGGAC
>JAEUHB010000256.1 GCA_016794665.1 Opitutaceae bacterium | reverse complement strand
GCCGAACCTCGAGCTCGGCGGCGAGGTCGTGTCGCGCGCGTTCGTCGCCCGCGAAGGCAAGGCGGCCGGCGAGTTGTTCGTCGCGAAAATCACGTCGGGCCCGGGCGACTTCATCCGCGGCCTCAACCTGAGCGAGGCGCTCTTCCGCCACCTGAAGCCGCAGGGCTGATTTCCGCCCGGCCCTCTCCTACTCCGGGCCGGCTTCAAACACCGGCTGGCGAGGGTCGATGAAGAGCCAGCTCGCCGCGCCTATGACGAAGAGCCCGCCGAGCAGGTAGAGCGGGAAATCCCAATTATTGAACCACGTCACGGACTTCGCGACGACCATCGGGCTGATGATCGCGCCGATCTGGCCGGCGGTGTTCATCGTCGCGCCGACGACTGCGGAGTGCTCGCGGCCGATGTCGACGACCACGCCCCACGCCGGCGCGGTCGTGAGCATGCAGGCCGCGGCCGCCAGGGCGACAAACAGCGCCGCCGTGCGCGGCGCGCCCGACGACGCCGCAATCGTGATCGCCACCGCCGCGAGCGCGTAGCCCAAGATCGCCGGCACGCGCCGCCCCAGCACGATCCCGTGCCGCCGCGTGATCCGATCGGAGAGCCAGCCGCCGAGGAACTGCGTGCCCACGGCGAGGAAGAGCGGCAGCGAGGCGAGGAAGCCCAGCTCGGCCTTTTCAAAATGGTGCCGTTCGCGCAGGTAGGTCGCGAGCCACGTGATGCAGAAATAGAACGTCACGCAGTTCGGCACATACATCACGCACAGCGCGATCATGCTGCGCTGGCTGAGGAGCCGCCGCCAAAACGGCCACCCGCTCAGCAGCGGCGCAGTCGCGGGCCGCCCGGCGAGGATGAGCTCGCGCTCCGCGGCGTTGACCGCCGGGTGCTCCTCCGGATCGTCGCGGAACCAGCGGAGCCACACCGCGACCCAGACGAAGCCGATCAGGCCAAACGCCACGAAGATCGCGCGCCACGGCACGCCCCACTCCTCGAGCATCCAGCCCACCGCGAGCGGCGTGATCGCCCCCGCCGTGAAGGCGCCCGCGAAAAAAATCCCCTTGATCGTGCCGCGCTGCCGCTCGGGCACCCAACGCGAAAACACCCGCGCCACGCAGGGCCACGCGCCGGCCTCGCCCGCGCCGAAGAGAAAGCGCGTGACGACCATCGACAGGTGGTTGAACGCCCCGGCCGTCGCGATCGTGAACACCGACCACCACACGACGATGCGCGCGAGCACGGTGCGCGTGCCGCGCCGGTCGGCCCACCACGCCGTGGGAATCTCGAAGATCGCGTAGGCCAGCGCAAACGCGCTGAACACCGCGCCCATCTCGTCGAGCGACAGGTTGAGGTCGCGCCGGATCAGGTGCGCCATCGCGCCGATGCATGCGCGATCGAGGTAGGTGACCATCGCGAGTGCCACCATCAGCGCAACGACGAGGTAGCGGGCGCGCGTGGGCGCGGCGGCGGGCGGATGCATCGGCGACGCTTACTCCTTCGGCCAGTCGCGGAACATCCAGCGCAGGATATCCGGCAGGAGCACGCCGCCGTGCAGGTCGGAGTGCGCGCCGTCACCCCACTCGTGCTTCACGTCGTAGCGCGCGGTGGGGGCGGCCGGCGCCGGGGTTGCGGGTGCGGAGGGAGCGCCCGGCGCGCCGCCTTGGCGACCGCCGCGCCCACCGCGGCCTGCCGCCACGCTGTTGGCGTATTCCATCGCGGAGAGCATCTGCTGGTTCGCGAGAAACCAATTGCCAAACATGTTGCTCAGATCCGCCGAGCCGTCCTGCAGGAAAATCCGAATCGGCTTCGGCGGCTCGCGGCGAATCCACGTCGGGTAGATCTCGCCGCCGGAGACCGCGGGCTGCCCGTCGCGCGCCGGGCGGTAGCCGATCGAGACATAGCTGCCGATCGCGCTGATGACCTTGCGAAATTGATCCGGCCGGTGCCACGCGACGGTGAAGGCGCAGATGGCGCCGCTGCTCGTGCCGCCGATCACGCGGCCGTTGGGATCATCGGTGATGCTGTAGGTTTTCCTCAGCTCGGGGATCATCTCCTCGATGAGGAAGCGGGCGTAGGTGTCGTTGACGGCGTCGTATTCCTGCGCGCGGTTGTTGGCGTTGCCGGTGCCGATCGTGGCCGGATAGGTGTCGCCGCGCTGGCCGGGCGTGATGAAGAGCCCGATGGTGACCGGTATGTCCTTCTTGTGGATCAGGTTTTCCATCACCTGCGGCACGCGGAGCGAGGCGTTGGGCGCGGGATTGGTGGCACGCTGGCCGTCCTGGAACACGAGGAGGCAGGCGGGTTTTTCGCCGGTGTATTGCGCGGGCACGTAGACCCAATACTGCCGCACGGTGTTCGCGATGATCTTGCTGCGGAACTCGAGCGGGCCGATGAGCCGGCCCTTGGGCACGCCGGGCTGCGGGAAAGAGTCGGGGCCGTGCTGGTATTCGCCGGGCTTGCGCGCGGCGGAGGCGGCCTCGGCGGCGCGGAGCGCCGCGCAGCCGAGCAAGAGCAAGGTCAGGGCGGGGAGGAGGCGGAGGGGGGCATTCATGGGGAGAAAGCGGGTCGATCGACGGCGACTGCCCGACGCACGGCGAGGGAAAAACGACCTCCCCGCACGGCCAGGCCCACGCCGCTCGATTCTGGACATGGCGCCGGCCGTGGGGCTTGCTCGGAAAATGCGCCTGACCTTCGCATTCGCCCCGGTGGTGTTCCTTCTCGCCTTGTCCGCCGCTCGCGCCGCCGAACCCGCCGCCCTCGACTGGGCCGCCATCGACGACGAGACGATGCGGCACTTCCAGGCCATCGTCCGCATGGACACGAGCGATCCGCCCGGCAACGAGAAGCCCGTCGCCGACTACCTCCAGCGCGCGCTCGAGGCCGAGGGCATCGAGGTGAAGATTTTCTCGAAGGCCGCGCACCGCCCCAACGTCGTCGCCCGCCTGCGCGGCAACGGCAGCAAGCGCCCGCTCCTCATCATGGGCCACACCGACACCGTGAACATCGACCCCAAGAAGTGGCGGCACGGTCCGTTCTCCGCGCATCGCGAGGGCGGGCACGTCTACGGCCGCGGGACGCTCGACGACAAGGACAACGTCACGGCCGCGCTCATGACCATGCTGCTCCTCAAGCGGAACAAGGTGCCGCTCGACCGCGACGTGATCTTCCTCGCGGAGGCCGGCGAGGAAGGCGCCGTCGAGTTTGGCATCGAGTTCATGGTGCAAAACCATTTCGCCGAGATCGAGGCGGAGTTCTGCATCGCCGAGGGCGGGCGCGTGATTCGGAAGGGCGGGCAGGTGCAATACGCCAGCGTGCAGACCACCGAGAAGATTCCCAATCGCGTGCGCCTGATCGCGCGCGGCGTGGCGGGGCACGGCTCCGTTCCGCTGCGCAGCAACGCCATCGTGCACCTCGCCAAGGCGGTCGCCAAAATCGCCGACTGGCAGACGCCGATGCGCCTCAATGAGACGACGCGCGCCTTCTTCGAGCGCCTCGCCTCCATCAGCCCGCCGGCCGAGGCCGCGCGCTACCGTGCCGTGCTGCGCGGCGACGAGAGCGGCGCCGCCCAGGAGCACTTCGCCGAGCATGAGCCGGCCATGCACTCCACGCTCCGCACCTCGATCTCGCCCAATATCATCACCGGTGGCTACCGCGTGAACGTGATCCCGTCCGAGGTCGAGGCCACCCTCGATATCCGCGCGTTGCCCGACGAGGACATCGAACGCTTCCTCGACCAAATCCGGAAGCTGATCGACGACCCCGCCATCGAGGTCGTGCATGCCCGCGCCGGCCACAGCCGGCCCGGCGCCCCGCCCTCGCGGCTGCGGACCGAGGCGTTTGAGGTGCTCGAGGCCGCCGTGCGCCGCCACTACGGGGTGATCACGATTCCCACGATGAGCACGGGCGCGACCGACATGGCCTACCTGCGCGAGCGCGGCATCGAATGCTACGGCATCGGCCCGATGATCGACAGCGAGGACGGGGCCAAGGGCTTCGGCGCCCACAGCGATCAGGAGCGCATCCTAGAGGAGGCGCTGTTCAAGTTTGTGCGGTTCAACTATGACGCCGTGGCGAGCTTGGCGGGAAAGCGTTAGGCCAGCGCCACCGGTTTGCGTCGAAGCCGCGAGCCCTTTCTCCCGCCGGATTTCCCTGCCCCAATGCCCACGAGAGCGATTGCGACCGCGCTCCTCCATGGCCCCGGAGCGCTGATCGTGGAGGCGCACGCAGCAGCTCCTTCGGTTGCACGCCGAAACGCCAACGCGGCAGATGAAGCCCAGGCGCGGGCAATATCACCCCCCCGCTTCCGCTCCCGGCCACAAAAAGGCCCCCGGCTTTGACACCGGGGGCCTAAACGAAAATGGAGCGGGCGAAGAGACTCGAACTCTCGACGTCCACCTTGGCAAGGTGGTGCTCTACCAACTGAGCTACGCCCGCGAGAGGGCTGCTAGGACTAGGCCCGCACTCCCATCCGTCAACTGCTTATTTTGGGGCATCGCCGCCTAACGATCGATCACGTCGAGCTCGGGCCACTGCGCGACCTTGCGGTGAAGGGTGCGGCGACTCACGCCCATCAGCTCGGCGGCCTTGGTGCGGTTGCCGCGCGCCTTGAGCAGGGCCTCGCGGAGGAGGCGCTTCTCGTTCTCCTCCACCGAGAGGGAGCTCCCGGCGGAAGCGACCGGGGCCACCGGCGCGCGCCCGCCGCTATCCTCCGCCGTGCCTCCAGCCGCGGACGCGGCGACCACGGGCGCCGTCCCGCGGAATTTCGGCTCCAGATCGTATTCCGTCAGGCTGCCGCCGCGGCGGAGCACGACGGCATTCTCGCAGAAATTGCGCAGCTCGCGGATGTTTCCGGGCCACGCGTAGGCCTGCAGCGTGCGCAGGGCGCCAGGCTCCACGCTGAGGGGCGGCACGCCGTTCTCCTCCGAAAACACGCGGATGAAGTGCGCGAGCAGCACCGGCACATCCTCCGGGCGCTCGCGCAGCGGCGGCGTCGTGAGGCGCACGACATTGAGCCGGAAGAAAAGATCCTCGCGGAATTTTCCGTCGCGCACCATCTGCTCGAGATTGCGGTTGGTCGCGGCGACGAGGCGCACGTCGAGCTCGATGGGCTTCGACCCGCCGACGCGCTCGATCGACTTGGTCTCGAGGAAGCGGAGCAACTTCACCTGGGTCGACTGCGAGATCTCGCCGATCTCGTCGAGGAAGAGCGTGCCGCCGGCCGCGGACTCGAACCGCCCGACGCGGCGCTCCGTCGCCCCGGTGAACGAGCCGCGCTCGTGGCCGAAGAGCTCGCTTTCGAGCAGGTTTTCCGAAAGCGCCGCGCAGTGCACCGCCACAAACGGCCCGCGCGCCCGCGGGCTCGCCTGGTGAATCGCCTGCGCAATCAGCTCCTTGCCCGTCCCGGACTCGCCCTCGATCAAAATCGTGGCGCGCGAGGGCGCGACGAGGCGCATCTTGTCGATCAAGGCCTTCAGTTTTTCCGAGGTGCCGATGATGCCCTCGATTTTGAACTTCTCGTCGAGGCGCTCGTGGAGCTGCTGCACCTCGACCTCAAGGGTCTTGGTCTTGAGCGCACGCTGGATGAGCACCTCGAGGCGCTCGATGTTCACGGGCTTGGTGAGGAAATCCACGGCGCCGCGCTTCATCGCCTCGACCGCGCTGTCGATGCTGCCGTAGGCCGTCATCATGAGCACGGCGGGCCGCTGCGGGAGCGCGAGGGCCTTGTCGATGACCTTGAGGCCGGACTTGCCGGGCATGCGCAGGTCGGTGAGCACGACGTCGTAGGGCTGGGAATCGAGCAGGTTGAACGCCTCCTCGGCGTTGGCCGCGACCGTCACGTCGTAACTCTCGGCGAGGGCCTGCTGGAGGCCTTCGCGCGTGTGTTTCTCGTCGTCGACGATGAGAACGCTCGGCGCCATGCGTGCCATGAATCGCGGCGGGCGCGGGCCGGTCAACGGGAAACACGAGCGCACGCGGCCCGGGCTTTCCCGCGGCGCGCCTCTTCCCATGGTGCTCGGGACAGGACTCGAACCTGCACGCCTTGCGGCACATGCACCTCAAACATGTGTGTCTACCAATTCCACCACCCGAGCAGCGGGAAAAGAGGAACGCGGACTAAGCGAGATCGGCGGATGCTTGTCCAGCACTGAAATGGCGTGCCGCCAGCCGGTCGCCACGGCCCGTCTTCAAGCCCGCACCCGCTGCCGCTCCACGAGCCCGCGCGCGAGGTCCGCCGCGAAGAAGGGCCCGCGGTAGATCATCCCGGTGTAAACCTGCACGAGCGCCGCACCCGCATCGAGCTTCTCGGCTGCTCCTTCGACATCGGTGATGCCCCCCACCCCGATGATCGGCAGCCGGCCGCCCGTGGCGCGCGCGATGTAGCCGACGATCTCCGTCGCGCGGCGACGCACCGGGGCGCCGCTGAGGCCGCCGGCCTCGTTGACACCCGCGAAGAAGCCCGGCCGCGCGAGCGTGGTGTTGGTCGCGATGACGCCGTCGAGCCGATATTCCGCGATCACGCCGAGCACCGCGTCGATTTGCGGCCACGTCAGATCCGGCGCGATTTTCAGAAGGATGGGCACGCGGTGTTTTCCAGCGTGGGCGGCGCGAGCGGCGTTGGCCGAGGTCACCGCGCTGAGCAGCTCGCGCAGGCGGGATTCGTCCTGCAGCTGGCGGAGATTGGGCGTGTTGGGACTCGAGACGTTGAGCACGAGGTAGTCGGCGAAATCCGCGAGCCGGGCGAAGCTCGCCAGATAATCCTCGGGCGCGCGCTCGATCTCCGTGGCCTTCGATTTGCCGAGGTTTACCCCGAGTGGAATACGACGGTGCCCCGGCCCCGGCTGGGTCGCGAGCCGGGCGGCAACGGCCTCGGAGCCCTCGTTGTTGAACCCCATCCGGTTGATCACCGCCTCCTCCGCGGGATAGCGGAACATCCGCGGTTTCGCGTTGCCCGGCTGAGCGAGCGCCGTGACCGTGCCAATCTCCACGTGGCCAAAGCCCAGCGCGGCGGCGGCGGGCCAGGCGCGGGCGTTTTTGTCGAAGCCGGCCGCGAGGCCCACGGCGTTCGGAAATCTCAGGCCAAACGCCTCGACCGGCCGCGCCCGCGCCGTGCCGCGGCGCGCCCACCACTCGAGCGCGGCGCGCAGCGGCGCCAACCGGCCGAGCAGCGCGAGCGCATCGACGCCGAGCTCGTGCGCCTCCTCTGAATCGCGCCGGAAAAGCTGCGGCCGCACGAGGGTCTCGTAGATGTTTGCCATGTCACGGGACGGTGAAATCCCGCGCTGGCGTTGGCAAGAGCCGCGCATCCGAAGCTACGTTTCCACAGGATTTTCCGTCCGGCGAACCCCGCCTCCACGCGCGCGCGCTCGTGCGCCATTTTCTTCTTGTTATTTGAAACTCGCCTCGCACGCTGCGCCAAAAATTCGACCTGACACCCATGGCCAAAGCTACTTCCACGCTGAACTGGTGCGTCGTCCGCATCGGCGACGATCATAATTGGTGGGTCGCCGAGACCAGCGACCCCGTGCGGTGGGACGTCGACGGTCTCAGCATCATTGATCCGCGCCAAGTCCAGCACCTGATCGAGCTGCTCGATCCGCTCCGCGACTATGGGTTCAACCAGGACCATTTCGACGCGGCCTTCATACCCTTCCGCATCGACAAGGACCAGGGCAACGGCAAGGTCCGCCTCAAGCGCGTGAAGGAGTCCCTCTTCGAGTCCGAGGAGAAGCTCTTCGGCCTCCCCGACATCCTCGACGAGGAAAACGGGCCCTACGCCGACCTCCTGGACCACATCACGCGCTGCCGCGTGAAGATGCTCAACGACCTCTTCAAGTTTGAGTCCAAGCTTACCGTCGACGAAGTCGAGGACGAGATCCGCGAGGATCAGAACAGCAATTTCATCCAAGGCAAAGCCGTCCACACCTTCGAGGAGCTCACCTCGATTCTCGACTACATGCCCGCCGGCTACGACGCCGACGAGGAAGCGCCCGCCAAAGGCATCGAGGATGAGGACGAGGACGACCTCCCGATCGACGAGGAGGAGGAGGAAAAGCTCAAGAACGACGAGTCGCTCAAGTGGGACGAAGACGAAGAGGGCGAGAAGGGCGACGACGAGGAAGGCGCCGAGAAGAAAAAGGGCGAAAAGGACGGCAAGGCCTCCAGCGACGACGACGATGACCTCGACGACGATGATGATGACGACGATGACGAGGATGAGGATGAAGACGCCGACGAGGACGACGACGAGAAGCCCAAGAAGAAGTCCAAGGGCAAGCGCTAGCCCGCGTTTGGAAATTTCCGCCACGCAAAGGCAGCCGCATCCCGGCTGCCTTCTTTTTTGCCCGCCGGGCAGCCCCTACTTCAGCAGCGCGGCCATCTCCTTCGCGAAGTAGCTCAGGATCACGTCCGCGCCCGCGCGCTTGATCGCGAGGAGTGACTCATGGCGGCAGCGCGCAAGGTCGAGCCAGCCGAGGCGGGCCGCCGCGTGGATCTGGGCATACTCGCCGGAAACCTGGTAGGCCGCGACAGGCTTCCATGTCGCCTCGCGCACCTCGCGGATGATGTCGAGGTAGGCGCCGGCAGGCTTGACCATGAGGATGTCGGCGCCCTCGGCGTCGTCGAGCAGCGCCTCGCGCACCGCCTCGTGGCGATTGGCGGGATTCATCTGATAGGTGGCTTTGCTGAGCAGCCGCGTGCCCGCGGCCTGCGCGCTGCCGACCGCGTCGCGAAAAGGCCCGTAGTAGGCCGAGTTGAACTTCGCCGAATAGGCGAGGATGCCCGTGCCCGTGAAGCCCGCCGCATCGAGCGCCGCGCGAATCGCACCCACGCGACCGTCCATCATGTCGCTCGGCGCCACGAGATCGACGCCCGCGCGGGCCTGGAGCACGGCCATTTTCTCGAGCAGGCGCACGGTCCGATCGTTTTCCACGTCGTCGCGCGCGGGCGTGAGCACGCCGTCGTGGCCGTGGCTGGTGTAGGGATCGAGCGCGACGTCCGTAATCACGGTGAGTTCGGGCATGGCTTTCTTCACCGCGCGCACGGCGCGGAGGACGAGCGTGTCCTCGTTGAGCGCCTGCGTGCCCTCGTCGTCCTTCAGCTTCGGATCGAGCTTGGGAAACAGCGCCACCGCCGGCACGCCCAGCTTCGCGAGCGCCCGGCACTCCTTCACGAGATCGGCGACGTTGAGGCGAAACACTCCCGGCATCGACGCGATCGGATCGGGCGCGGCCTTGCCCTCGACCACGAAGAGCGGCGCGATGAAGTCCGCGGGCCGCAGCACGGTCTCCTCCACGAGCGCGCGCAGGCTCGCGGTGCGACGGAGACGACGGGGCCGCTGGACGAGATCGAGGCGGAAGTCGGAGGGCATGCGAATGCGCCACGCTGGGCGGCGGGCGCAGCGAGGGCGACACGATTTTGCCGCCAAGGATTTCGCGCGGTCCGAATTTCACCCGGCGCGCTTCATGGGGCCGGCGGAACATCCCGCCGCTTATCCGTTCGATCTATTTCGGCTGATGTTACAAGTTCCCTGATGCCATCGCGCCCGCTCGTCTCACTCATCGTTATTCTCGCCGCGACATTTTTGGCGGCCGCCATCGGTTCACTCGCGACCATGGAGAACGTGAAGACGTGGTATCCCACGCTCGCGAAGCCGGCCTGGACCCCGCCAAGCACGTGGTTCGCGCCGGTGTGGACGGCGCTCTATGGGGCGATGGCCGTCGCGGCCTGGCGCGTCTGGCGACGCACCGAGGGCGAGGCGCGCACGCGCATCGCTTGGCTCTACGCCGCGCAACTCGTGCTCAACGCGCTGTGGTCCGTGCTTTTCTTCGGCCTGCGCCGACCGGGCCTGGCGCTGGTGGAAATCGCGCTGCTATGGATCGTCCTCGTCGTCATGCTCGTGCGCTACTGGAAAATCGATCGTGTCGCCGGCGCGTTGTGGACGCCGTATGTGCTGTGGGTGTCGTTCGCCTCGGCGTTGAACGCCGCTCTCTGGCACCTCAACCGCTGACAAGCAGCCGCGCTTTTCGCCCGTAGATCCGCGACGGCGAAAAACACCTTTCCGCCGTCGGCGAAAACCTGTTAGCGGTGCTCTTCCCTTCACCGCTTCATGCCGATCCGACTTTTTGACTCACTGACCCGCGAGCCGCGCGAGCTCAAGCCCTCCCACCCCGACGGCGTCTTCCGCTTCTACAACTGCGGCCCGACCGTCTACGCGCCCGCGCACATCGGCAACTTCCGCACCTTCGTCGTCAACGACGTGCTCCGCCGCCTGCTCGAGCTGGAATTCGGCGCGGACAAGGTGAAGCACGTCCGCAACCTCACCGACGTCGACGATCGCACCATCGGCCAGACGCAGAAGGAGAAACGCCCGCTCGCCGAGATCACGAAGAAGTGGACCGACAAGTTTCACGCTGATTGCGACGCGCTAAACTGCCTGCGCCCGCACGTCGAGCCCACCGCCACCGGCCACATCCGCGAGCAAGTCTCGATGATCGAGTGCCTGATGGAAAAAGGAAACGCCTACCGCGCCGCCGATGGCTCGGTGTATTTCAAAATCAACTCCTTCCCCGGCTACGGCGGCCTCTCGCGCATCAAGGAACGCGAGCTCAAGGTCACCAACACCGTCGCCGACGCCGACCACAAGGACTCCGTCTCCGACTTCGCGCTCTGGAAAGCCTACAAGCCCGAGGAGGACGGCGACGTGAAGTGGCCCGGCCCGCGCGGCGCCAGCGAGGGCCGCCCCGGCTGGCACATCGAGTGCAGCGCGATGAGCAAGAAACACCTCGGCGACACCATCGACCTCCACACCGGTGGCGTGGACCTGCTCTTCCCGCACCACGAGAACGAAATCGCCCAGAGCGAATGCTGCAACGGCACGACCTTCGCGCACCACTGGTATCACAGCGAGCACCTGCTCGTCGAAGGCACGACGATGAGCAAGAGCAAGGGCAACTACTACACGCTCAGCGACCTCGTGGAGAAAGGCTACTCCCCCATGGCCGTGCGCTACGCACTGCTGATGGGGCATCCGCGGAAGCAGCTGAACTTCATGCTGGATTCGCTACGCGCGGCGGAGAGCGCGCTGAGAAAATTGAATGCGTGCTTCGAACAGCTCTACACAAAACTCAAAACTCTCCCGGAAGTCCCTACGCGCAAAGTTCACTGGGGCGTTTTCGAGCCGGTTTGGGTGGCGTTGGTTGAAGACCTAAACACCCCGGCCGCAATCGGTGCACTATTCACCGCAATCGATCAGATACCCTTCGCATCGCTCTCCGAAAGTGAATCCAAGGATCTCTACATTGGGTTAACGCAGAGCAAAGCTATGGCCTTCGGTATTCCTCACACCCTTGAGATGTCGGCCTCGCTGTCCGGTTCTGGAACTCTGAAAGGATCCGCGAACCTCTCGATTGTGGAGCGGAAGAATTCTGAAGTCCCCGCCGCCATCACCGCCCTCGCCGAAAAACGCTGGGCCGCGAAGCAGGCGAAGGATTTCGCCACCGCCGACGCCCTGCGCAAGGAACTCGCCGCCGCCGGCTGGTCGATGCTCGACAGCAAGACCGACTACAAGCTCGAGCCGGTCAAAAAATAATCACGCTGCCCGCGGGCTGCCGCGTTTGATCCGGCCCCGAATCTTGGCGATCTGATCCGGAGCAATCCACTCGAACAGACCTCCACCTTCTTCCGGATAATAAAAAATCTGGCCAAGCTTGCGCGCGAAGTGGACGTAGTCGGGATGCGGAATCTTGATTTTGTCTCCGCTCGTCAGGGTTAGCTCGACCGGGAACACCTCGGGATTTGTGAGCAGCGCGTGGAGGTCTGCGTTTTTCATCCCGCCCAAACTGACTCACGCGCCCCGCGGAGCAAGTGTCATCAACCACTCGCCCCATCGAGTCGCCGCACCTCGACCACTTCGACTTTTCCTTCCGTCGTCGATTTCCAGCGCACGTTCCAACCGGCGACTGACATCCCATACACGCGTCCGGCCTCGGGTGGCTGGTAGGCGGGCTGGAGGTTCATCGTCAGCAGCTGCCGGACGAGCGTGAGCACCGGCTCCGAAAATTGTCTGGCGATTTCCGGCGGGATCACGACGTCCGCGGCGCCGCGCATCGACGGCGCGTCCTTCGCCCAATCCGATCGGGCGTCGGGTTTTGCCTCAGCCCACGGCAGATACGGTTTCACATCATAGACGGGCGTGCCGTCGACCGCATCGACGCCCGCCACGCGCAAGGCGCCCGGCTCGATCGCAACCAGTTCGACCAGCGAGAGCCCGAGACCGTTGGGACGCGACGGCGAGCGCGAGGCAAACACCCCGACTCGCTCGTTGCCGCCCAGCCGCGGCGGCCGGACTGTCGCCGCGCCGTCCCACGTCGGATTGAGATGAAAGCCCGTGACGAGCCACACGTGCGAAAAATCCTCGAGGCCCCGCACAAACTCCGGCGCGGCGAACTCCGGCAAAAACTCCACGCGCCCCTCCGCCGCCAGCACGAGTCCGGACTGCCGCGGCACGCCGAATTTTTCGGCGAAGGGCGTGCGCAGAATCGCGACGGGACGAATCTCAGCCATGATTCCGCGCACTAGCCACGAAAACGCCAGCGGGCGCAAAATGAAACCGCATCCCCTTCGCGGCTCATTTTGATTTGTCATTGCGAGCCCGGCTCGGCGGGCGCGGCAATCCATCTGAAATTTTAGCTGGATTGCTTCGTCGCTCCGCTCCTCGCAATGACAACGAAAAAAAGCCGCCCCCACCCTCGCCCCGCAGCGGAATTGACACCCGCGCCTTTTCGCGGCGGCCTTGTCGGTTCTGGCCCTGCAATCGTAGGCAGGACCGCAACAC
>JAEUHB010000205.1 GCA_016794665.1 Opitutaceae bacterium | reverse complement strand
GGCGGCGTCTGGTGGGAAGGCATGACCGACGAGCCGCCCGCCATGTGCACCGACTGGCAGGGCAAGATCTGGACCCCCGAGATCGCCAAGGCCACGGGCGCCAAGGCCGCGCACCCCAACGCCCGTTTCACCGCGCCCGCGAAACAGTGCCCGACGATTGACCCCGATTGGGAAAACCCGGACGGCGTGCCGATCAGCGCGTTCATTTTCGGCGGCCGGCGGGCCTCGACGATGCCGCTGGTCTACCAAGCCTTCAACTGGTCGAGCGGCGTGTATGTCGGCGCGACCATGGGCAGCGAGATGACCGCCGCCGCCGCCGGCACCATCGGCAAAGTGCGGCGCGACCCGATGGCGATGCTGCCCTTCTGCGGCTACAACATGGGCGACTATTTCCGCCACTGGATCTCGATGCAGCGGAAGCTGAGCGAGACGCCACGGATCTTCCACGTGAACTGGTTTCGCAAGGATGCCGACGGGAAATTCATGTGGCCCGGGTTCTCGGAGAACATGCGTGTCCTCAAGTGGATCGTCGACCGCGTGCGCGCGGGCGGCCGCGCGAAGGAGACGCCCATCGGCTGGGTGCCGCGGCACCGCGACATCGACTGGACCGGGATGGACTTCCCGGAGGCGAAGTTCGAGGAGCTGCAGGCCTTCGACCGCGCCGCGTGGCGGGCCGAGGTGCTGGGGCACGAGGAGCTCTTCATCGACCTCCATTCGCACCTGCCCAAGGAGCTGATTTACGAGCGCGAGCTGCTGATTTGCCGGATGTGACCGGGACTCTCCGTGGCGCGCAAAGTCCGGGTTTATTCTCGGCGCGCCGTGCCGATTTGAGGGGCCCAATGTCCGCCGCAATCTTCACGCCGCCCCAATTCTCCCGCGAAAATCTCCTGAAAATCGCCCGCACTCTGCCCGCCGATGTCGGTGTGCTGGCGCAGCTGGGCACCATGCTGCAGGACCCCAACAGCGACTTGGATGATGTGTCCAAGCTGCTGCGGCGGGACGTGGCGCTCGCCACCCGCATCGTCCGCATTAGCAACAGCGCCATCTACTCCCAGGGCACCCGGGTGGCGACCATCGAGGACGCCGTAGGCCGCGTGGGTTTTGGCGAGATTCTCAAGCTGGTGGGCAGCGCCACGGCCGCGCGCTTCACGGAGCAGAGCCTCGACATCTACGGCATCCCGGGGAAGGACCTGCGCAACAACATGCTCTATGCCGCCATTGCCACTGAGGCGCTGGCCCGGCCCGCCGGTGTCGATACCCGCCTCGCCTATACCGCGGGCCTCCTCCGGCCACTCGGCATCATGGTGCTCGACTACGCCTGCCGCGCTCATCCCGGCCTTTCGCACCGCTACGCCTCCGGTCTCTGGCCCACGTATGCGGCTTGGGAGGGCAGCACCCTGTGCCTCGACAGCTGCGAGGTCGCAGCGATTATCCTCGAGGATCTCGGTTTCCCGGACGACATCACGGCGGCGGTTCGCTCGCATTACCTGACCAAGCCGCAGGACTACACCTGCCGGCTCGCCGCTTTGCTCAACGTTTCCAACGGCCTCGCTTCGCGCGTCGCCTACAGCTTCACCGGCGAGACCGCCTGGTGGGAGCTGACGCCCGAGAAGCTCGACGCCGCCGGCATCACCGTGGATGACTTCGAGCCCGCGATCATGCACACGGAGACGGCATTCGAGACCACGCTTTCCGCGATCGCGAGTTGAGGCGGGATGGGCTTGCGCGGGAGGGCGGGGGCGCGAAACATCCGCGTGCCGTTCCGGTCCCCGTCGCTGTGTCCCGCGCCCTCTGCTGTTTCCTCATCCTCGTGGTGTCCCGCGCTTTTGCGTCGGGCTCGGGGCCGCGCGTCGCCACAGTGGCCGAAGTCGCGCTCCTCAACGAGGTCCTGCAGCGCACCGCTGCGGACTACCCGCGCTGGGCCTACACGGAGCACCGCATCATTCGCGACGAGAAAGGCCGGGTTAAATCCGATGTCCTCCTCCGCTACGATCCCTCCCAGCCTTACGCGCAGCAATGGACGCTGCTCAAGGTCGACGGTCAGGACCCCTCGGCGCGCGACCGCGACAAATACCGCAAGCTCGGCGAGCGCGCCGCCCCCGCCGATCCCGGCAAGCCCGCGGCGGCCCGCAATCTCCGCCGTCGCGTCTCGCTCGGCGAGCTCATGGATGTGCCGCGCGCCTCGCTGGCGGGGGAGAACGCGACCCACTACGTCTTCGAGATTCCGTTGCGGCAGTTTGGCAACGAGCGTTTTCCACCCGAGAAATTTGAGTTGCTGGCCCGCGTGCGCAAGGAGGGCGAGGCGCTGGAGAATATCACCGTGCGCCTGCGGGAGTCCTTTCGCTCCAAATTGGTCGTTAAGGTCAAGTCCGGCGGTGGCACGCTCGACTTTGCCTCGGTCGATCCCAAGCACGCCCCAGCGCTTGTCACCGTGAATGGCGATGCCTCCGCCTCCGTGCTCTTCGTCAGCATCGGCGGCTCCGTCAGTATTTCCCGCACCGAGGTCAGGCGCGTGAAGCCCTACGACGAGCGCTTCGAGGTGCAGATCGGCGATATCAAGGCCATCGATTTCTGAGCGTCGGGGCGGATGGCGGATTTTCGTTTGGGCCGGATGGCCGGCGTGCCGAAAAACACGGGAGCGTTTAGCGTCCCATGCCACTCACCCGCGAATCTATTGTTACGCTCGGCAACAAGCTCGCCCCGGCGGCGGCCACGTTCTCCCGCCTGCGGCTGCTCCTGCTCGATCCCGACGTGGAGCTGCAGGAAATCGTCTCCCTGATCCGCCTCGACTCGGCGCTTACCTTTCACGTCGTCCGTCTGAGCAACAGCGTGCTCTTCGGCGTGCGCGAGAAGACCGAGTCGCTCGACGTGGCCGTCGGCCGCGTGGGCCTCAGCGAGATTTTCCGCCTCGTGGGCCTCGCCGCGGTGCAGCAGATTTGCCAGCGCGACTTGATCACATATGCCCTGCCGGCTTCGCGTCTTTGGGAAAATTCGGTCGCCACCGCCGCCGCCGCCGATCTGATCGCGCAGCGTGCCGGCGCCGATGCCGGCCTGGCCTACACCGCCGGCCTGCTCCGCACCATCGGCCGCGTGATCCTCGACGGCGCGGCCTTCGGCAAAGTCTATCCCGGCCCGGCGGAGTGGCCCTCGGTCGCGGAGTGGGAGAAGAAGACCTTTGGTATCACCTCGGCCGAGGTGACGACGATTCTGCTGTCCCACTGGCGCTTCCCGGCGGAGCTGGTCGAGGCCGTGAGCCAGCATTACGAGCCGCTCGGCGCCGAGGGCCCCAACATGAGCGCCGGCGTCCTCAACCTCGCGTGCGGCGTCGCCGCCCGGTTCGGCCTCGAGCTGCCCGGCGAGGAGGGCGACTGGGAATGCACGCCGGCCAAGCTCACGCTGGCGGGCATCACCGAGGACGACCTCAAGGAATGCTCCGACCGCGCCCGCGCGCACTACGTGCTGCTGTGCGCGAGCGTCGCCTGAGGGAGCCGTTGCCGCCCGGCTTGTGAGAGCCGCAAAGGGGCGGCGCCGGCGATCGACAGGACGTCCCGCCCCCCCCGCGGGGCGGGAAAGCCGCGATTCGCGCGTTGCGGCCAACTTGCCGCGGTCTGAGCCTGCGCCGCCATGCCGCCGCGCGGCCCGGAAGATAAGTGCAACTTTCCGCCACCGTCCGGGGTTTTGCCCCCGAACGATGACTTCTCCGTGCACAACCCAGACGCCGGCGTAGCCCCGCCGCCCGACTTCACGACCTTCATGCGCAATTATCAGGACATGGTCTTCTCCACCGCGGCGCGTCTCACGGGCAACGACACGCAGGCCGAGGACATCGCGCAGGAGGTCTTCCTCAAGGCCTACGAAAACTACCACCACCTCGCGACCAGCCCCACCGCCGGCGGCTGGCTCAAGACCGTCGCCACCAACCTCTCCCTCAACCACCTCTCCCGTTACCGCAAGCGCTGGCGGTTCTTTTCCGAGTTCAAGCGCGACGACGCCGGCGATGATCGCGAGGCGCCCGCGGTGGACTTCGCGGCGCCCGACACGTTTTTCGCCGACGTCGACGCCGCCGACCGCCGCGAGATCGTCGAGCGCGCGCTCGATCAGCTGCCCGAGCATCAGCGCGTGCCGCTCGTGCTGTTCCATTTCGAGGACCTGCCCTACGACGAGATCGCCAGGAAGCTCGGCGTCTCGCTCGCCAAGGTGAAGACCGACATCCTGCGCGCCCGCGCCGCGCTCGCCGCGATCCTCGCGCGCAGCGGCACGGCCCACGAAAAAATCACCCCGGACAATTTCACATCATGACGCCCGATCCCAACGAGAAACTCGAACAAGCCGTCGACCGCACCCTGCGTGCGCTGCCGCCGCGCCGCGCGCCGTTCTCGCTCGAGCAACGCGTGCGCGCCGAGATTGCGCGCCGCGCCGCGCTGCCGTGGTGGCGCCGCAGCTTCGCGCACTGGCCGATCGCGGCCAAGGCCGGCTTTGGCGTGCTCTCCGCGCTCGCGATTTATGCCGTGCTCGCGCTCTCGGGCGCCGTGCCCGCGCAATCCGGCGCGCTTGAGACACCGCTCGCCTGGATTGAAGGCGGCCTCGCCGTGACCCGCGGCATTGCCGGCGTCGGCGAGACCATCGTTCGCAGCCTGCCGCCGCTCTGGTTCTACGGCGGCCTTGCGTTCTGCGGCGCCGCCTACGCGCTGCTGATGGGTCTCGGCGCCGCCACGTGGCGCCACCTCCAAGCCACCGGCCGCTGAGCCCGCCGCCCTTTCAATTCACTTTTTCGCATTCGTCCCATGAAGTTCACCTCACTCTCGTCGCTTCGCTCCGTCGCTCTGCTGCTGGCTGCGGTGGCCGTGGCTTTCGGGCAGGCGGCCCAGCCCGCGCCGCCGGCGCAACCGGAGCCGACGGCCCAACCGGCCGATCCCACTCTTCGCCGTCTTGATGACCCCACGGCGGAGGCCGCGCCCACCGAGAAAAAAGCGCCGGCCGCAAAAAAGAAGCGCAACGTCCGCGCCGCGTCGCGCGACGGGGCGCCCTTTGGCAACCAGATCGTCGCGGCCGGCCGGACTGTGCACGAGGCCGTCGCCATCTCGGGCTCAATTGATGTCGAGGGCACGGTTCAAAGCGACGCTGTCGCCGTGCTCGGCAGCGTGCGCGTCGCGCCGGGCGCCAAGGTCGGTCAGGCCGCGGTGGCGGTGCTCGGTCGCGTCGAGATGCTCGGCTCGACGCGCGACGTGGTGAGTGTGCTCGGGGGCACGTCCGAGATCAACGGCCCGGCGAGCGGTGAGGTAGTGGTGGTCCTCGGCAGCCTGAAACTCGGCCCCAAGGCGGTCATCGAGGACGACGTGACCGTTGTCGGCGGCCAGCTCATCCGTGACCCGGAGGCGGTGGTGAAAGGGAGCATCCACCACGTTTCCGTGCCCGGCCTCGGCGACTTCGAGTGGCTGGTCACGTGGCTGCGCGAGTGCGCGATGCTCGCGCGTCCCCTCGGCTTCCACGGCCAACTCGGCTGGGCCTGGGCGATCGCGTTTGGTTTCCTCGGTTTTTATCTGCTGCTCGCCTTGCTCTTCGGCGGCAATGTAACGAAGTGCGCGGAGACCTTCGAACGCCGGCCGGCGATGTCAATTCTCGCCTCCGTGCTCACGGTGCTGCTCTCGCCCGTGGTGTTCGTGATCCTCGCGCTCACGATCGTGGGCGGGCTGCTCGTGCCGTTCCTTGCGGCGGCGCTGTTCTTCGCCGGGCTGTTCGGCAAGGTCGTGATGCTCGCTTGGATCGGCCGGCGGTTCACCAAGTTCTTTGGCGACGGCCCGCTCGGGGGCCCTGTGTTCGCGGTGCTCGTGGGCGGTCTCGTCGTGATGCTTATCTACACGATTCCGTTTGTCGGCTTCGCGACCTACAAGCTCCTCACCTGGCTCGGCCTAGGCGTCGTGGTGCTGACCATCGCGGAAGCCATGC
Organism: Opitutaceae bacterium; assembly: GCA_016794665.1. Classification (GTDB taxonomy): domain Bacteria; phylum Verrucomicrobiota; class Verrucomicrobiia; order Opitutales; family Opitutaceae; genus ER46. The sequence continues at coordinate 5,126 of JAEUHB010000205.1, read as the reverse complement.
GGCGCAACAAGCGTCCGCCTGCCGCGGCCACCCCCTCGGGCTCGGTGCCGCTGACGCCGCCCCCGGCGCCCGCGCCATCGGCTCCCGTCGCCGCGATGACCGCTCCCGCCTCGATGGGCTTCGTGGGCACGCCGCCACCCGCGCCCGCCGCCGTTGAACCCGCGCCGGCCCCTGCGCCGGAGGTCGAGCCCAATCCCGCCGTGTCGGGCTTCGCTGTGCCCGCGCCCGCTTACGTCCCGCGCGCGGCGATGCCCGCGCCGGCGCCGCAGCCGCGGCTGCGCCCCGCGATCGACGAGACGACGCTGCCGCGCGCTAACCTGCTCATCCGCCTCGCGGCCCTCGCGCTCGACGGCATCTTGGTCGGCGTGCTGCTCGGGATGCTGTCGAGCATGACGCCGCGATTCTTCCACTTTCACGACGGCCCGGGCGGCTTCCTGCTGGTGCTCGCGCTCTACGGCGCGGCGCTGTGGAAGACCAAGGGCACCACCATCGGCGGCATCGTATGCGGCCTGAAGGTCGTGCGCCTCGACGGCCGCGAGTTCGACTGGCCCACGGCCGTCGTGCGCGCGCTCGGGTGCTTCCTCTCGATGGTGGTCGCCGGCCTTGGCTTCATCTGGATCGCGTTCGACGACGAGCAGCAGTCGTGGCACGACAAGATCGCCGGCACGATTGTCGTGCGCGTCCCGAAGGGCACCTCGCTCGTGTAGGCGCGCGCGAAATTTGTTCCGGATTTGTTACGGTTCTTTTTTCCGCCGGCCGCCGCCAACTTGTAACAGAGGCGCCGTCGTGGGAGTCATCCGGCGCAGTCCGCCATGCACTCTCCCTTCGTTTCGCTCCGTCGTTTGTTCCTGCGCCTCGCGCTGGGCCTGGGTTCGCCGCTCGCCGCGGCCCCGGTGATCAACGAGATCATGTTCCGGCCGGGCCCCGGTTACCCGGAGAACACCGCCCTCGAGTTCATCGAGATCCACAATCCCGATTCGTCCGCCGTGAACCTCGCCGGCTGGGCGCTCACGACGGGCGTGGACTACACCTTTCCCGCCGGCACGTCGCTGGCGTCGGGCGGCTACCTCGTCGTCGCCGCCAATCCCACCGCGCTCCGCGCCGCCAGCGCCCAGGCCGCCGCGGGCACGGTGCTCGGGCCGTGGCGTTCCGGCGCCACACTCGCGAACAAGGGTGAGAGAATCACGCTCGCCCGCCCCGGCTCCGCGGCGGGCGAGTGGATCGAGGTCGATTCCGTCGCCTACGCCAACGAGGGCGACTGGGCCGTGCGCACGCGCGACAGCCTCGGTGGCTGGTCGTGGGTGAGCGCGGCCGATGGCGGCGGGGCCTCGCTTGAAAAGCGCAGCCCCACGCTCACGAAGAATACCGGCCAGAACTGGGGCGCCTCGGCCGTCGGTGGCACGCCCGGCGCCGCCAACAGCCTCCGCGCCGCCAACGTCGCCCCGCTCATCACCGGCGTGAAGCACACGCCCGCGATTCCGCGGAGCACGGATCCCGTGGTGATTTCGGCCAACCTCACCGACGAATTGGCCGCCGGCGACGCGCGAGTCGCCGCGACGCTCTTCTGGCGCGACGCCACCACGGCCACGCCCGGCGCGTTCCAATCCACGCCGATGGCCAACGATGGCCGCGGCACGTTTTCCGCCACGCTCGATCCGCGCGCGGACAAGGCGATCGTCGAGTTCTACGTCTCCGCGACCGACGGCACGAACGCGCGCACGTGGCCTGCGCCCACCAGCGAGGGGCAGAACGCCAACGCCGCCTACCAGGTCGACAACGAGGTCATCGCCGGACCGTCGCCCGCGTATCGGATGATCCTTACGGGCGCCGAGAACGCGGCCTACAACTCTCTCTCCACCTCGAATCCCCGCAGCGACCGCCAGTTCAACTTCACGCTCGTCGCGGCCACCGGCGACGACATCGCCATCCGCTACCTCGCCTCGCTGCGCTTTCGGGGCAACAGCAGCCGCAACTACACCATCAAGCCCCTGCGCGTCTCGATCCCCACCGACGATACCTGGTCGGGCGTGAGCGACTTCCTGATCAACCCCCGCGGCGCGCCCGTGCAATTCCTCGCGCACCGTGCGCTCCGCGCCGCCGGCATCATCGCCGCGGATGCCGCCGCGATCGAGGTCCGCCGCAACGGCGTGAAATATTCCGTCACGACCGGCGCCACCGCCGATCACGGCCAGCTCGTCCGCATCGAGGAGATCAACGGCGACTACCTCGACAATCATTTCCCGCTCGCGGCCGACGCGCAGATCTACCGCAAGGTCACCATCACGGGCTGGGCCAACCCGCCCGCCGCCGCGCCCACCAATCCCGACCTCACGTGGAGCGGCTGGTCCAAGCAGAACAACGCCGCCGCCAACAACTGGGCCGACGTGATGAATTTCTCCAAGGTCTGGACCGAGACCGCGTTCTCGCACTTCACCGGCGCCACCGCCACGAGCGTCGCCAATGGCACGTGGAACGGCGTGCCCTTCACCGATGCCGAGACCGCCACCCTCTCCACGGTCGCCGACCTCGACTACCTCGCGCGCTACCTCGCGGCGATGACGATTCTGCCCAACGCCGAGGAAAATCTCTCCACCGGCGAGGACGACGACTACGCCGGCGCCTTCGTCTCCGACGGCACGCGCACGCGCTTCTACCCAATCCCGCACGACCTCGACACGACCTTCGGCCTCGGCGAGGTGAGCGTCACCGCCACGCTCAAGGGCCTCTACGACGCGACCGAGACCGGTCAAAACGCGGGCATGTTTCAGGACCAGCTCATGCGCCCGCTCCAGCCGCTCCTCGGCGACACCAACCGCGCGGGCAACGCCGCCTTCCGCCAAAAATACCTCACCGCCATCCGCGAGATGCTCGGCTCCGTGTTTGATTCCGACACAACCGCGAACGCCAACCCGCCCTTTCACCAATTCGTCGACAGCCATCTGGCTTGGACGCCCGCCGCCTACCGCACGCAGATCAAGACCTTCATGACCGCACGCCAGGCGCACCTTCTCGGTCTCATCGGCGCCGCGAAAATCACGCCCGCCGCCGGCACGAGCACCGCGACGCTCGCCGCCGCCGCCACGCCCGCGCTCCGCATCAACGAGGTCCTCGCGACGAACACCAAGATCGCCAACGGCTCCACCTTCCCCGACATCATCGAGCTCCATAATTCCGGCGCCACCGCGATCGATCTCGCCGGCAAGAGCCTCACCGATGATCCGGCGACGCCGCGCAAGTATGTCTTCCCCGCGGGCACGAGCATCGCCGCCGGCGGCTACATCGTGGTCTACGCCGACACCGCGACGAACGCACCCGGCCTGCACACCGGCTTCTCGCTCGATGCCGAGGGCGACACCGTGCGCCTCCACGATACGACCGCGAGCGGCGGCGCGTTGCTCGACTCGATCACGTTTGGTTTTCAGATTCCTGACTATTCCGTCGCGCGCACCGGCACCGGCGGCACGTGGGCGCTCACGACGCCGACGCCCGGCGCTGCCAACGCCGCCGCCGCCACGCTCGGCGCCCTGAACGCGGTGAAAATAAACGAGTGGGCCGGCCGCATCTCCTTCCGCGTCGATCACGATTTCATCGAGCTGCACAACTCCTCGGCGTCGCCCGTCGCGCTCGCGGAGGCGCGGCTGACCGACGACACGACCAACTACCCGAGCCGCTTTGTGTTTCCCGCGCTCAGCTTCATCGCGCCCGGCGGCTTCCTCCCGCTCTACGGCGCGGATCTGCCGTTCGCGCTCGATGCGGACTTCGACGGCCTCTGGCTCCTCGGCGCCAATGGCGCGATCGTCGATCAGATCGATTTCGTCTCGCAGCCGGCCGACTACTCCGCGGGTCGCGCGACCGACGGCGGCGCCGCGATCGCGAGCTTCGCCACGCCCACGCCGGGCATTTCCAACGCCACCGCGCTGCCCGCCGCCTACGCCGCGCTGCTCGCCAACCTCCGCATCTCCGAGGTGATGTTCGAGCCCAGCGGCGACGGCGACGCCGAGTTCATCGAGCTCGTGAACATCGGCACCGCCTCGCTCGATCTCTCCGGCGTCCGCTTCACCAACGGGCTCGACTACACGTTCCCCGCCGGCACGACGCTCGCCGCCGGTGCCTACACCGTCGTCGCCAAGAGCCGCAGCGCCTTCACCGCGCGGTATCCCGCGGCCGTCGCCTCGCTCGCGCCCGGCAGTTTCTCCGGCGCGCTCGACAACAACGGTGAGAACATCGCGCTCACGCTGCCCGCGCCGTGGTATGTGCACATCCTCAAGTTCCGCTACGAATCGTCGTGGGCGGCCGCGGCGGCCGGCGGCGGGCGCTCGCTCGTCGTGCGCGCGCCCGCCCTCACCGCCGCGCGCAACTGGGCGGAAAGCTCCGCGTGGCGCGCTTCCACGACGGCCAACGGCAATCCCGGCGCCGCCGATGCTGGTGGCGTCAGTGTCACGTTGGTGACCGCCGCGGCGCTCACCACGACCGCGGGCAATGCCACGACGCTCGGCGTCCGCGCCACGGCGGACAGCGTAGTCACGTATCAGTGGCAGCAGCTCATCGGCGGCCAGTGGGTCGCCGTCAGCGGCGCCAACGGCGCCAGCCTCGCGATCGCCAGCACGCAGGTCTTCAACGCCGGCACCTACCGCGTGCTCGTCACCGCCGCGGGCAACACCGTCACGAGCGATGCGATCACACTCACCGTCGCGCCAGCCAACACCGCCGCGGCCCGCCTCGCCAACCTCGCCACGCGGGCCAGCTCGCTCGCCGGCGCCAATGCGCTTCTGCCCGGTTTCGTCGTCACCGGCACGGGGACGAAGCGCGTGCTGCTCCGCAACGTCGGCCCCACGCTCGGCACGTTTGGCGTCACCGGCGCGCTCGCGGATCCCGTGCTCACGCTCAAGCGCTACGACCCGGCGACGGCCGCCTACGTCGATGTCGCGGGCAACGACAACTGGGGGACCAATGTCCCGCTGCTCACGCTCACGACCACCACCGCCTCGCTCGGCGCCTTCGCGCTGGCGACCGGCAGCGGCGACTCCGCGCTCCTCGTCGATCTGCCGCCCGGCCAGTATTCCGCCAGCGCCGGCGGCGCCAACAACGGCACGGGGATCGCGCTGCTCGAGCTCTACGACGCCGAC
>JAEUHB010000195.1 GCA_016794665.1 Opitutaceae bacterium | reverse complement strand
GAGAGCGCCGCGCCGGGCGCGCGCGCTCGGGGTTTCGCCGTTTACGATCTGGCGGTGAAGTAGGCGCGGGGCTTTGCTGCGCGGAATGGACGCCGCCCCGCCCCCGTTTTTTTTGCGCGCCCGTCGCGTGCTGGCACGGGCGGCGCTGCTCATCGTGGCCGTCCTCGCCGGGGTGAACGTCGCCGACGTGCTGCGGCGCGTGCCGGTGCCGCCGCGCGTGGCGTCGGCGGCCGAGCCGGATTCCGTGGCGCGGATGGAGCGCCGGCTGGCGCGGCTGCGGCACGCGCTCGAAACACGCCGCCTGCGCGGCGTCGTTGGCTACGTGGCCGACGTGCCGGCGGAGCGTGTGGCCGGCGAGGCGCAGGCGACGGTGGATTATTATCAGGCGCAGTTCGCGCTCGCACCCGCGGTGCTCGACCTGGTCGCCGAGCGGCACGGCTGGGTGGTGACCAACCTGCGCACCGCGGCCCTCGCGCAGCGGATGCCGGCGGGTTACGTCGTCGTGGAGGACTTTGGCGAGGGCGTGGCGCTGCTGCGAAAGGCAGCGCCATGAGCGCGGCGCTGCTGCTCCCTTTTTTCACGGCTTGGCTCGTGGGCGGGCTGATCGTGTGCGCCGTGTGGCCGCGCGCCCGGGCGCTGCGCGCCGATGCCGCGCTGATCCTGCCGCTGGGGTTTGGCGCGGGCCTGGGCGTGACCTCGATGACGTTTTTCGCCGCGTCGCTGGTCGCGCGGGCGCCGGCGCTGCCGGCCGCGGTGATCGATGCGCTGGTGGCCGCGGCGGCCGCCTGGATCGGGTGGCGGCGGCGCGAAGATGCGGCCGAGGTGGCGGCGCCGCATGTGAGTTTGCGACATTGGCTCATCGCGATGGCGGCGGCGCCGGTCCTTGCCGCGGCGGGCGTGGCGGCGGGGCGGGCCTGGGCCGCGGAGCCGCTGGGCGGCTGGGACGGCTGGGCGATCTGGAACATGCGCGCGCGGTTCATGTTTCGCGCGGGACCCGAGTGGATCGAGTCGCTGCGGCAGGTGCCTTTGGGTTGGTCGCATCTCGACTATCCGTTGCTGGTGCCGGCGAGCGTCGCGCGCGCGTGGTCCTGGATCGGCCATGAGGCGCCGGGGGCGCCGGGCTTGATCGGCTGGGGTCTTGCGGCCGCGAGCGTCGCGCTGCTGATCGCCACGGCGGCGCGGTTGCGCGGTGCCACCGTCGCGTGGCTCGGCGGTCTCACGCTCGCGGGGACGCCGTTCCTCGTGACGTTTGCGGCCAACGCGCACGCGGATGTGCCGCTCGGGTTCTTTGTGCTCGCGACGGTGGCGCTGCTCGCCGCCGGCGAGAAAGGGCCCGGCGTCGCCGCCCTCGCCGGTGCGATGGCGGGATTCGCGGCGTGGACGAAAAACGAGGGCCTCCTCTTCGCGGGCGTGGCCGCCGCGGTGTGGAGTGCGTGGGGTTGGCGGCGCGCGGCCCAGTTCGAGATCCGGGCGTTTTGGGCCGGCCTCGCCGTAGCCGCGTTGCCGTTGGTCTATTTCAAAATGACGCTCGCGCCGGGCAATGACCTCGTGTCGCGCGACCTGCTCGGCCGCCTCGGGCAGCTGTGGTCACCGGAGCGGCATGCGCAAATCGGGTCGGCGCTGGTGCGCGATGTGGTCGGGTTTGGCGAGTGGCGCGCGGTGCCGCTGGCGGCGCTCGCACTCGCGCTGCTCGCACCCGGCGCCTGCCGGCTCGCCGGCCGCGAGCGCATCGGCGCGTGGGTGCTCGGGCTCACGTTGGCGGGCTACTACGTCGTCTATTTGATCACGCCGTGGGAGCTCGCGGGGCATCTCGCATCGTCGCTGGTGCGGCTGCTGTTACAACTGTGGCCGGCCGCGCTGCTGCTGTGGTGCTTGCTCGCGGCGCCACCCGGCGAGGCCGCGTCCACGGCGGCGCCGATCGGACGCAGGCTGCGTTTCGCGATCGGAGGCGCGGGCATCGTCTTCGTTGCGCTCGTGCTTTGGCGGCTGGATCGCCAGCTCGCGCCGAACGAAATCGCGTCCGCGCGCGTCGCGGGCGGCGCGGCGAGCGTGGTTGCGGGCGATGGCTGGTTCGGCCCGGAGAGCCACGGCCGCGACACGTGGCGGTGGAGCCGCGGCGACGCGAGCCTGCGGGTCCACGTGGAGGCGGGATCGGAGGGGGCGCGCGCCACGTTGCGGTGCGGGTTGCGCAGCCTCGGGCCGCGCCTCGTCGTCATCCGGGTGGACGGAAAGGAAGTCTGGCGCGGCCCCGTCGGCGAGAAACTCGTCCCGGTGCTCGTGCGCGATCTCGCGCTGGGCGCCGGCGTCGCGCGGCTCGAGTTCTCCTCCGACGCGCCCGCTGCGCGCGAGTCGGCGCAGCCCGGGGCGCGTGAGCTGGGCTTCGCGCTCTACAACGTGCGGCTCGAGTAGGCCGCGCGTCAGCCGGCCAGCAGCCGGTCGCACAGCGCGACGAGCCGGGTGCGCAACGGCTCGCCGCGCGTCGAGAACTCCCGCTGCTGCGCTTCATACTCCGCGCGGCCGGCGGCCGTCTCGATCGCGATGGGGGCGAAGCCGAGCCTCTGGAGATCGTAGGGGCTCGCCCGCATGTCCACCTCGCGGATGTCGCGCGCCAGCGCAAAGCAGTCGGCGATCAGCTCCGCGGGCGCGAACGGCGCGAGTTTGAACGCCCACTTGTAGAGGTCCATGTTGGCGTGCAGGCAGCCGCGCTGCTCGAGCTGCGCGGTGTCGGCGCGCGTGGGCTGGTGCTTGTTGAGCGGGCGCGCGGGCGCGGTGAAAAAACGGAACGCGTCGAAGTGCGTGCAGGTGATCGGCAGGGACTCGACCACGCGCGCGAGCTCGGCGGGGGCAAAGCGAAGCGGCCAGGCGTTGTGCCGCACCTCGTCGGGCGTCTGGCGGTAGACCATCGCCCACTCGTGCAGCCCGAAGCACCCGAAGAACGCGGGCCGCGTCTGCATCGCGGCGAGCATCGCGCGCAGCCAGGCGACGAATTCGCGGCGGTGCGCGGGCAACGCAGCGGGATCAACGGCGACTCCCGCGGGCGTCTCGCGATACTCCGGCCAGCGGAGAAATTCGCGCGCGCCGTCGCCCGCGAGCGCGAGATCCGGCCCCGGATGCCAGCGGCGCAGCCAGGCGGGACGGAAGGCGTAGTAGGTGAAAAGAAAGTCGAGGACGGGGTGCTTCTCGCCGCGGGCCGCGCGTTCTTGGTGCGGATCGGTCCACCGGCGCACGCGCGATTCGTGGACGGCGGCGCGGGCGCGCCACTGCGATTCCGTGAGAATCGTGGCGGTCAGCGTCGGTGTCATTTCTTCGCGTCGAGGCGGAAGTCGTGGTTCTCCTGGAGAAAGACCGCGAGCACCTCGGCCGTAATGTTCGCAAAGCGCGCGCGGGCCTCGGCCGTGTCGCGCACGCCCGCGCGCGGGCACTCGATCTGGAGGCCGTCCACCTTGGGGGTGTCGGGCGCGGCCGCGTGCCGGCGGACGATGTAGCCGCCGTTGAAGTAGGGGTGCCCCTCGGGCTGCGGCTCCGCCGGGCTGGGGATTGCGCGCAGCCCGCGGGCAGCGAAAAGCGCCCCCAGGCTGCGCGGGCCGCGCAGCAACGCGGCGGCGCTGCCACCCCGGCGCGCGTGCAGATCGCGCAGAGTGCTGACCGCGATCACGCCGGAGCGATCGAATTCGGCATCGGGGACGTTGAGCTGCCGGGTGGAGAGCGCGTAGCCGAGCTCGAGGCGCGGGATCGGGTGCGCGTGGCCGTGCAGGTCGATGAGAAAAGCGAAGCCGTGCCGCGCGACGGCGCTGTCGATCGCCAGCCTGACGGTGTCGTGGAACTCGCGCCACGCTCGTTCCGCCATCGGGTCGCCCTGGGCGGCCTCGACGATCTCGCGGTTCGGGTCGAGCTTGCTGCGGTGCAGGTGGCTCGCGACGAGATGGGCGTGCCGGCCGGAGAGCGCGTGAAGGGCGTCGAGCACCGCGCGGGCGAGTTCCTGCGTGTTCACGTCCATGTCGGTGACGCCCTTGGTGCGATTGCGGATCGTGTCCGGTTTGAGACGACCGCCGTGGGGCGAGGTCAGCACGATCGGCAGATCGCCAGCCACATATTCGACATAGGGATCAAAGCTGAAGTAGTATGACTGCCCCGGCTTTCGCTCGAGCGGCTCCGAGGCATGTGCGATAGCGAACGCCAGCAGCAGGCAAAGTGGCATGGTGCGCCGCACATTCATGGAAACCGGATCAACGTTCGCGCACGAGCAGGCGGCGCACTCCCTCGATCGGCGGATCGGTGATCGGCGTGAGCGCGAGGGTTGTGCGGGCGGCGAGGGCGGCGGCGACAATCGGGTGGTTCAGCAGCGCGCCGCTCAGGCCGGCGGGAATGCGCGCGGGGGCGACGCCCGGGAATAGCTTCTCCGCGACGCGGTCCGCGAGCTCAAGCAGCTCGCCGGCGGAGGCCGCGGCGACTTCGCGCGCGACGGCGTCGCCCTCGCTGGCGAGGCGCAGGACCGCAGGCGCGAGCGAGGCGATTGCGCGGTTGGGCTCGGGGTGGCTGTAGTAGAACCGGGTGACGGCGCGAACGTCGGCGTTTTCGCCGAGCTGGGTGTGGCCGCGCACGGCGGGGCCGAGGAGCGAAGGCGGGAGCCAGCCCTGCAGCTCGAGCAACGCGCGCGCGATGGCGCGGCGGCCCAGCTCGTAGCCGCTGCCGGGATCGCCGAAACGCCAGCCGGTGCCGCCGGCGTAGTGGATCGCGCCGTCGGGCGCGCGCGCCGCGACAAACGAGCCCGTGCCCGCGTGCAGCACGAGGCCGGGCGCGCCGCCGGTGGCGAGCTCCAGGGCCGGCAGCGAGTCGGGTGCGGCGGTGACGCGGCCGCACCCGGCGAGCGTGGCGGCGAATTCCTGCCAGAACGCGGGCTGCCCCGCCATGTAGAGTCGCGTCGCGGCGACGGGCGTGGCGTGGGTGTCGATTTTGGAGTCGAGGATCAGCCCTTGCATCGCGGCGGTGACGATCGCGCGCGCCTGCTCGAGGCCGACGACGTTGGGATTGCAGCCCGGCGCGAGCCGGCGCGCGACGATGGCGCCGGCGGCGTCGACGAGGATGCACTCGGTCTTGGTCCCGCCGCCGTCGATGCCGATTTTGTAGTTCATCGAATTGGGTTAACCACGAAACACACGAAAGACACGAAAAGGAAACGCAGAGGAGGAGGCTTCCGTTGTTTTCGTGTCTTTCGTGTGTTTCGTGGTTTCAAAAACTAAGCGCCCAATCTCATGCGAGCTGCTTGCTCAGGCGGTGCTTGTATTTGGCGCCGACCTTGCGGTTGTGCTCGATGGCGCCCGGGATGTTCTGCGAGCGGAGCACCGGGAGGTCATGGCCGTTTTGCTTCAGCCACTCCATCGTGGAAAGCATGAGCCAGTTGAGCAGCGAGGCGCCGATGAACGTGCTCGTCGGGCCCGTCGCGATCTCGGGCGTGAGCTGCATCACGGTGTCGCCCGGCACGCCGCCGTTATCGAGCACGTAGTCGGAGAGCGCGTGGAGGTTCTTGCCGCCCGGGTGGACGGTCTTGGCCGTGGACGACATGCCGACGGAGCAAAGGCCGACGACCACGCAGCCCTTTTTCCTGGCGTGCAGCGCAACCTCGAGGGGCGAGGAGTTTTTCCCCGAGTTGGAAATGACGATGACGACCTCGCCGGCGCGCAGCTCGTATTGGCGATCGTAGCGCTCGACGAGCGCGGTGCCGTAGCCGACGAGGTTCTCGATGAAGCCGGCGGTGGGATCGTTGATGCTCGTGATGCAGACGAGCCCGCCCGCGCGGCCCACGATCTCGCGGGCGATGATCTCGGAGTGGCCGGAACCAAACGTGTGGATGACCTCGCCGCGTGCGACGGATGCGCCGAGGATGGGCGCGAGGGCGGCGATGGTCGCGGCGTTTTTCTCCCGCGCCGTGGCGAGCATGGCGAGCGAGCGTTCATGGTAGGCGGAAGCGAGCGGGGACATGAGGGAGGGAATGGGGGAGTGAGGGAATGAGGGGAAGCGGGAAAACGACGGCGGCGGCTCCACCGCTGCGCGCCGGGCTCACTCACTCGATTGTCAGCCGCATTGTGGCAAAATCGACGGTCGCGCGGGCGGCTTGGCCGAGGAGGTCGCGGCCGAGGTTCCCGGCGAAGTAGTGACTCTGCGCGCTGGATTCCTTGAGGTGGACGCGCGCGGGCTTAAGCGTCGCCGGGAAGCCGCCGAGGCGCAGCGTGACCTCCGGCAACGTCGCGGCGCGAACCGACTGAGTGGCGCCGACACCGGCGACCGCGTGCGCCTGCTCCGCGCCGGCCTGCGCCATGAGGGCCGGGAACGCGCGCGCGAACGGCGGCCAGAGCTGCGTCGTGCGCGCACCGGTATCGACGATTAAGGTGAGCGGCTGGCCGGCGCACTCGGCGCGGGCGATCGGGTGGAGGTTGTCGAAGGCGAGGTTTGGCGGCGTTGGCGTGGCATCTGCGCTCGCGCTAGGAAACCCGAGATCGATCGCGCCGTCGCGGTGGAGCCGCAGGGTTTGCAGGGCAAGGAGGACGGGCAGGCCGATGGCGCCGCGCTCGGCGGGCGCCATTTCGTCGAAGGGCTGCTGGTCGTCGCGAAAGACAAGGAAGGCTACGTGAGCGAGCCGCGCGTCGCCGAGGGTGACTTCGTCCGCTACGGCGGCGCGAAGGCCGATGGCGGTGCCGCCGACGTTGGCGATTTTCGTGGCGGCGTCGCGCACCGTGAGGCCGCAGCGGCGCGCCTCTGATTCCGTCATCACGGAAAAATTTGCGCCAGTATCGAGCACGTAGCGGGCTGGCTTCCCGTTGATCGCGATAGGTAGGAAGTGGCCGCCGCGCGTCCCGCTCGGATCGAGGCGGACGCCGGTGCGGCGGAGCACCGCTTGGTCAGGTGACGCGGCGAGCGCGGCGGCGAGTGGCAGGGCGTTGGCGACGCCGGCGTCGGCGGGACGTTGCCGGAGCATCGCGTCGAGCCGCGCGAATGCATCGCGATGCGCGCCGGCGCGAAACGCGAGCGAGACGAGGAGGTTTTGTGCTTCCCACGCCTGATCCGAAGCGGGTGCGGCGGCGATGGCGACCTCGAGATGACGTCGGGCGTTTTCCTGATCGTGAAACGCGACGGCGATTGCACCGCGGAAAAACGACGGGCTGCGCTCATCGACTGCGGCGCGCAGCGCGAACCAGTCATGGGCGTCATAGGTCGCCTGCAGCTTTGCGTCCGCAGCAGGCTGGCCGTGCAGTGCCGCCGAAATGGCGAGCAGCGGCAGCGGCCAGATCCAGCGAGTGAAGCGACTCATGGCGAGGCAGGCGCGATGAGCGCTGACCGGCCCCGCGGCGTCAAGGCGCGGAACGCCGTTGCGCGCGAGAGCGGCACATCCGTAGCGTGCTTCGATGCTCCGCGCCATCGATCACATCAACCTCGTCGTCGCCGATCTCGCGCGGTCGGTGAAATTCTACACGGAGGTGCTCGGATTCGTGAAGACGGCGGATGTCCACATGAAGGGCGCGTGGATCGAGGAGATCATCGGGCTCAAGGGCGTCGAAGGCCTCGTGGCGTTTGTCGAGTTGCCGGGTGGAGGCGGGCCGCGGATCGAGCTGCTGCAATATGTGGCGCCGGCGGGTGCGGTCTTGCCGGCGAATTCGCGGGCCAACACGCACGGGCTGCGGCACATCGCGTTTCGCACCGACGACATCGCAGGCATGGCGGCGCGGCTGCGCGCGGCGGGCGTGACGTTGTTTTCCGATCCGGTGAAAGTGCCGCAGGGCGTGGTGAAGTTCGCGGCGGGCGACAAGTCGCTCTGCTACTTCCTCGATCCCGACGGGGTGATTCTGGAGCTGTGCGAGTATCGGTGACGCGTAGCCGAGGGGCACTCACCACCGGGGAAACGCGGAGTGGAGTCAGCGCTCCCGGCTACCTCTCCCACCGGCCATAGATGCCGCAGGGCAGCACCTTGCCGTCGCGCTGGATGGGCAGGCCGACCTCGCCGGCGGTGATTGTGCCGCCGCGGGCGTGCATCAGCTCGGCGAGGAGGTTGGCGACCACGGTGGGGGATAGGCGCGCCGTGTAGGCGTTGATGAGGAAGAAGAGGGGTTGCTCGCTCAACAGCGCGCCGCACTCCGTGAGGAGGGGCCAGAGGTGTTCCTCGAGCTTCCACATCTCGCCAGTCGCGCCGCGGCCGTAGGTGGGCGGGTCCATGATGACGGCGTCGTATTTCTTCCCGCGCTTGAGCTCGCGCCGGGCGAATTTCAGGCAGTCGTCCGTGAGGTAGCGGATGGGCGCGGCGGCGAGGCCGCTGAGGGCGGCGTTTTCCTTGCACCACTTGACCATGCCCTCGGCGGCGTCGACGTGGGTGACGGCGGCGCCGGCCTTGGCGGCGGCAACGCTGGCGGCGCCGGTGTAGCCGAAGAGATTGAGGACACTGATTTCCCGGCCGGCGGTCTTCGCGGCGCTGATCTTGGCGGCGAACCAGTCCCAGTTCACGGCTTGTTCGGGGAAGAGCCCCGTGTGTTTGAAGGAGGTCGGGTGGATCTTGAAGGTGAGGCCGAGCGGGGCGTAGCCGATTTGCCACGAGTCGGGCAGGGGGCGGCGAAATTCCCACCGGCCGCCGCCTTGTTCGCTGCGATGGTAGAAGCCATCCCAGCCGTCCCATCGGGCGCCTTTCTCCATGCCATGCCGGGGCCAGATAATCTGGGGATCGGGCCGGATGAGGGCGATGTCACCCCAGCGCTCGTGTTTCAGGCCGTCACCGCAGTCGAGCAGGGTATAGTCGCGCCAGCGATCGGCGATAAGGAGGGCAGGGCGGGCGACGAGGGCGGACATGGGCGGCAGGGAAGGCGCGAGGCAAAGCCGGCCGCCCAGTGCTGTCGAGCCGGCGGTGAGAAGAAACCGGACAGTTTGGGAACATTGACTTATGCAAACGGGTCGCGTCTTCTCGACCTTTTCCGTATGAAGACACCCACCAAATCCCTGACGCGAGGTCTCCTCGCTTTGATCGCTGCCTCCATTGCCGTGTCGGCCTCGGCCGATGTCGTCGAAACCAAGAACGGCGCCAAGATCGTCGGCAAGGTCGTCAAGATCGATGCCGGCACGGTGTCGGTCGATACGGCTTTCGCCGGGACCATCGCCATCAAGCAGTCTGAAGTGGCCAGCATCTCGACCGACGCTCCG
>JAEUHB010000153.1 GCA_016794665.1 Opitutaceae bacterium | reverse complement strand
GCCCGTCGTTCGTGCTCGGCGGCCGCGGCATGTTCATCCTCTACAGCGAGGACGAGCTGAAGGCCGTCGTGCGCCAGGTCTTCGACGTGATGCCCGGCAAGCCCGTGCTCATCGACAAGTTCCTCGAGGACGCCATCGAGCTCGACGTCGACTGCATCAGCGATGGCGAGACCTCCGTCATCGGCGGCATGCTGGAGCACATCGAGTATGCCGGCGTGCACTCCGGCGACGCTGCGATGGTGATGCCCCCGCACACGCTGGGCGCCGAGATGCTCGCGACTGTGCGCCGCGCCACCCATGCGCTCGCCAAGGCCCTCAAGGTCGTCGGCCTGATGAACGTGCAATTCGCGATCAAAGGCGACGTCCTCTACGTGCTCGAGGTGAACCCGCGCGCCTCGCGCACGGTGCCGTTTGTCGCCAAGGCCATCGGCGTGCCGCTCGCCAAGCTCGCCGCCAAGGTCATGACCGGCGCGAAGCTGAAGGACCTCGGCTTCACCCAGGAGCAGACGCCGAAGCACTGGTGCGTGAAGGAGGCCGTGTTTCCCTTTGTGCGCTTCCCCGGTGCCACCATCGCGCTCGGGCCCGAGATGCGCTCGACCGGCGAGGTCATGGGCCTCGACGACGACCTCGGCGTGGCCGGGCTTGGCGGCGGCCTGCCGGTCAAGGGCAACGTCTTCCTCTCCGTGAAGGATTCCGACAAGGTGCACGCCGTGAAGCTCGCGCGCGACCTCGAGCAGCTCGGCTTCGTGATCTACTCGACGAGCGGCACCGCCAGGACCCTCGCCGAGGCGGGCGTCGCCGTGAAGCGCGTCGCCAAGATCGCCGAGGGCCGCCCCAACACCGTCGACCTGATCAAGAACGGCCAGATCCAGATGGTGATCAACACGCCCGGCGGCATGATCCCGCGCCGCGACGAAAACCAGATCCGCTCCGCCGCCTACGCCGGCAACGTCTGCATCATGACCACCATCACCGGCGCCGCCGCCGCGGTCGAGGGCATCAAGGCGCTCAAGGAAAAGCCCGTCGGCGTCCGCCCGATCCAGAAATACAAAGGCAACGTCAACGTGGTCGGTTGACTTTGCCGGCGTTGCCCGGCTCGTGAGAGCCGGGACTGGCGGGAGCTTACAGCTCGTTTGGTCCCGCCGCTTATGAGGCGGGCTACAGTGTCGGCCGCGTCATCGCGGCAGGCCGAGCACCTCCAGCGCGCGCAGCCCCGCGGCGTGGCGCGTCTCCACGCCCAGCTTGGCGAAGATCCGCTCGAGGTGGGTGCGCACCGTGTGCGCGCTGATGCCGAGGATGCCGGCGACCTCGGGGTTGGTCTTGCCCTGGGCCACCCAGATGAGGGCCTCGGCCTCGCGGGGCGTCAGGCCGTAGCGCACCTCGAGGCGCTCGGGCGACCACTGCGGGGCGGGCACGGGCGCGGCGGCGCTGGCGACGGCGAGCGAGCCGATCATCTCGGCGGTCGCCCACGCCTGGTGGAAGTGCGGCCGGAGCGCGTTCAGCAGCGCCCGTTCGTCGCGCCGGAAGCCGCGTTGCCCGCGCAGCACGGCGGCGCAGGTGACGACGTGCCCGCGCTGGACGTTGATGCTGAGATCGTCCGCGATGCCGAGCCGCTCGTAGTAGTCGGCGTAGATGGCCAGCCGCCTGGCCTCGGTGGCGCTGACAAAATCAGAGAGGGCCAGCGCCTCGCCCGTGCCGGTCTGACGCCGGTAGTCGGCAGGCGTGAACTCGTGGAAATTGGCGAAGAACACCGGCACCAGTTTCTCGTGCCCGGTGGCGGCGGGCCGCAGGTGCCAGTAGCGCCGGCCTTGCGCGCGATCGTGCACGACCACGCCGTGCGAGTCGCCGGGCACGAGGCGCGCGAGCACATCCGTGAAGATGCGCGGGAGCTGCGTCTGGTCGGTCGTGGCGTAGAGCTCGGGCAGGGTGTCGTTGAGGGCGCGGAGGCTGGCCGCGCTCAGATCACGGGCATCAGGCGAGGGCGGGAGGATGGCGGTTTCGAGCAGAGACGGCATGACGACCTTATCATGACGATATTCCGTCCGGAAGACATGGGCCTTCCGGCCCGTCCGGCGCCGCGGGCGTAACAGTCCCGCAACAAAATGTCCCCCGGGTGTCGTATGGCCCTTTCCGATGCGCGCTGGTAGAAACACGGCGCCGCCCGATCGCACTCCGCGATCCCCGCGGCATCCAACGAAAATGAAATCGATCCTGTCCTCCCTTGTCGCCGGCCTCGCGCTGGCTCCCCTCGCGGCCGTCGCCGCGCCCAAGATCACCGTGGCCGCCGGCGCCAACCCGGCCGACCTCGCCGCCGCCGTCGGCGCCTTCCGCGCCGAGATCGCGCTCGGCGGGCCCGGCAACACCACCAACGGCCCGTTTGCCGACGGCTTCCGCAACATCAACTGGGACGGCACCGCCGAGGCCGCCGCGGCGCCCAACGCGATGCCCGCGGACTTCTTCAACAACAACGTGCGCCGCGGCGCGGTCTTCACGGCGCCGGGCGGCATCGTGCAGGTGAGCGCCGCCACGGGCAACGCCACCGGCACGGCGGTGCGCTTCGGCCACCTCGACGCGAGCTACCCGGCGCGCTTCAAGGCCTTCACCGAGCAGCGGCTCTTCGCCGCCGTCGGCGGCACGGTGATCGACACGACGTTCTTCGTGCCCGGCTCGCCCACCGTGCGCGCGACCGTCAACGGCTTCGGCGTCGTCTTCTGCGACGTCGACCTCGCCAACGTCTCCGGCGTCGAGTGCTTCGATGCCGCGGGGAAGTCGCTCGGGAAGTTCTTCGCGCCCGTCGCGGACAACGGGTTGTCGTTCGTCGGCGTGTTTTTCCAGGACGGCGAGCGCGTGGCGCGCGTGCGCGTCACGCACGGCAACCTCCCGCTCGCGGCGGGCAACACGGACACCGCGAGCCTCGATGTCGTGGCGACCGATGACTTCATGTTCGGCGAGCCGCTGCCCCTCGCGCCCGACGCCTCGCTGATCAACGTCGCCAACCGCGCTCGTGTCGGCACGGGCGACGACCTCGCGATCACCGGCTTCGTGATCGGCGGCACGGAGCCCAAGACGGTGCTCATCCGGGCGGTCGGGCCCTCGCTCGCTCCGGTCGTTCCCGCGGCGACGCGGCCCGCGTTGCTCGCGAATCCGTTGCTCAATGTCTTCAATGCCGCGGGACAGCTGGTCGGCACCAACAACGACTGGGCCGACCGTCCCGAGCTCGCCCGGGCCGCCGCCCTGGTCGGCGCGCTGCCGCTCGCGGCGGGCAGCCTCGACGCCGCGCTCCTCGCGGTCCTCACGCCCGGCGCCTACACGGTCGTCGTCAACGGCGCCAATGGCACGGGCGGCATCGTGCTCACCGAGGTCTTCGAGGCGAAGTGAGGCTTCGTCCGCCCAGCCGGGCGCATGGGCGCCCGGCTTTTTTTTGCCCTAGCCGCCGCTTGCCTGCGTGCCCGCGGCGCGCGAGTGTGGCTTTCATGCTCGCCATCCGCATCCACGAAACCGGCGGCCCGGAGAAACTCCGCGCCGAGGAAATCCCCGTCCCCGCGCCCGCCGCGGGCGAGGTGCGTTTCCGCGTCGAGGCCGCGGGCCTCAACTTCATCGACACCTACAAGCGCGGCGGACTCTACGCCGTGCCGCTGCCGCACACGCTCGGGCAGGAAGCCGCGGGCACCGTGACCGCCGTCGGCGCGGGCGTGACGGACTTCCGCGTGGGCGACCGCGTCGCGAGTGTCGCCGCGGCCGGCACCTACGCCGCCGAGACGATTGCGCCCGCTGCGCAGCTCGTGCGCGTGCCGGCCGACGTGACGTCGCAACTCGCCGCCGCCGTCCTGCTGCAGGGCATGACCGCGCACTACCTCGCGTGCGACACCTTCGCGCTCAAGCCCGGCGACACCGCGCTCATCCACGCCGCCGCCGGCGGCACCGGCCTGCTGCTCGTGCAAATCGCCAAGAAACGCGGCGCGCGCGTGCTCGCGACCGTCGGCACCGAGGCCAAGGCCGCGCTCGCCCGCGAGGCCGGCGCCGACGCCGTGTGTCTCTACACCAAGGAAAACTTCGCCGACGCCGCGCGCGCCTTCACGGGCGGCCGCGGCGTCGATGTCGTCTACGACGGCGTGGGCAAGGCGACCTTCGACGGCTCGCTCGCGAGCCTGCGCCCGCGCGGCATGTTCGCCTCGTTCGGCAACGCCAGCGGCGCCGTGCCGCCGTTTGCGCCGCTCCTGCTCTCGCAGAAAGGCTCGCTCTTCTTCACGCGCCCCACGCTGGCGAACTACATCGCGACGCCCGACGAACTCCGCCGCCGCGCCGCCGAAATCTTCACCTGGATCGGCGAGGGCAAGCTGCGCGTGCGCATCGGCGCGACCTTC
>JAEUHB010000144.1 GCA_016794665.1 Opitutaceae bacterium | reverse complement strand
GCGCGACCGCGCCAAGGACTCCAAGGTGAAGCTCTGCGAGCAGGACATCCACCTGCTCTGCCACTCGATGGGGAACTTCGTCCTGCAAAACACGCTGCCGAAGCTCGACGACTTCACGCCGGGCGACGCGTTCCCGCGGCTTTTCGAGCACATCTTCCTCTGCGCACCCGACCTCGACGACGACGCGCTCGAGCCGGGCCACCCGCTGGGGCGCGTGCACGAGCTCGCGCGGCATGTGACCGTCTACCACAACCCCGGCGACGTCGCGCTGCACATCTCCGACTACACCAAGGGCAACCCCGACCGCCTCGGCAGCTACGGCGTCGCGCGCCCCGCGCTCCTGCACAACAAGGTCCACCAGGTCGACTGCGCCGATCTCGTGACCGGCCTCGTCGAGCACAGCTACTACCTCGAGGGCTGGGTGAACCAGGACATCCGCCTCAGCATCGAGGGCCGCGAGCAAAACACCGCCGCCCGCCGCCGCGCGCTCAAGGGCGACCAGGCCAACGTGTGGAAGATGGTGGCGAAGTGAAGAGTGCGCTTACTCCGCCGGTGTCAGCTTTGCGATTCGCTCGCGGAAGAGGACGTAGAGCGCGCCGTCCGGGCCGCCGATCACGTGGCGGATGCGGTTGCTGTCGGTCTCGCCCTTGAAGATTACTTCCTGCGCCACGAGCTTGCCGCCTTGGATTTCGAGGCGGCGCAGTTCCTTCGCGGCGAGCGTGGCGACGAAGAGGTGGCCTTTCCATTTCGGGAAGAGGTCGCCCGCGTAGAAATTCGCGCCGCACGGCGCGATCGACGGCACCCAGAATGTCACGGGCTGCTCCATGCCGGCCTTGGCGGTGCCTTCGCTGCCGGCCATCGGCGTGCCGGGGTAGTCCATGCCGTAGCTGATGACCGGCCAGCCGTAGTTGCGGCCGGGGAGGACGTGGTTCACCTCGTCGCCGCCGCGCGGGCCGTGCTCGAGATCGTAGAGATCCCCGGTGGCGGAATTCAGGGCGAGGCCCTGCGGGTTGCGGTGCCCGTAGCTCCAGATCGACTTGAGGGCCTTGTCATCCTTCACGAACGGATTGTCGGCCGGCAGGCTGCCGTCGTCCTTCAGGCGGTGGACCTTGCCCATGGCGACGGCGAGGTTCTGGGCGTTGGCGGCGGTGCCGCGATCGCCGATCGTGAAGAAGAGGTGGCCCTTGCCGTCGAAGACGATGCGGCCGCCGTAGTGCGGGCCGCCGGCCTTGGGATACATCTCCACCGGCGCTTGGAAAATCGTCTCCTGCTCGACGAGCGCGTTGCCCTTGATCTTGCCGCGGATGATGCGGGTGAGGGCGACCGGCTGGCCGCCCCGGGCCTGCGGATCGCTGAAGGCGAAATAGACCCAGCCGTTCTTGGCGTAGTCGGGATGCGGGACCACGTCGTAGAGTCCGGCTTGGCTGGTCGTGTCGACGGCGGGCAGGCCGAGGAGCGGTCGGGCCGCCCGCTTGCCGTTGTCGATCAGGTAGGCGTAACCGAGCTTTTCGGTGACGATGGCCTTGTTGCCGGGGCCGGGCAGAAAGGCGAGCGACCACGGCTCGATGACATCGCTGATCCAGGTGTTGAGTTGGAAATTGTGGAGCTGGCTCTTGCCGGCGAACGAGTCGGGCAGCTTCTCGATCTTGGTCTGGCCCTGCTTGAACTTGAACTGCTGCTCGCGGATGAAGATGACCATCGCGCGGATGTCCGTGTCGCTGAGCGCGCCGCCCCACGGCGGCATTTCCTTCTCCGGGTAGCCAGCCTTGATGCTCTTCGCGAGGCTTGCGTCGTCGTCGCCGTGGAGAAACGGCCCGGTAAGGAGCGACGGGACCTTGTTGTTGCCGGGCGTCATGCCGCCCTCGAGCTTCTGGCCGTGGCAGTTGGCGCAGAGCTGGGTGTAGGTCTCGTTGATCTTGCCGGTCGCGCGGATGTTTTGCGCAGTGGCGAAGGGGGCGAGCGCGGCGGTGCCGGCGAGGAGGAGGGAGGGACGGAGGCGCATGGGAGGGGGGAAGGTAGGGACTAGGACGAATGGGCCGGGGTGGCGTTGCGGCGGCTGGCCGGAGCCAGCACGAGGCGGAGTGTGTGCAGCAAGCGCGCCAGCCCGACGCGCGGGGGATCGCCGAGGAGCGAGATTTGAATCCAGTTGCGGGCGAGCAGGTGGGCGCTGCGGAAGCTGAGCGCGAAGCCGCGTTGCTCGAGTTCCTCGCCGAGCTGGGCGGCGCTCTGGCCGTCGGGCAGGGAGAAAGTCACCATCGCGGGGCACGCCGCATGGTCGGGCGCGAGCAGGGTGAGGCCGAGGGCGTGGAGCTCGGCGCGGAGCCAGAGGGAGTTTTCCCGGATGCGGGCCATGCGCGCGGGCGTCGCGAGGCCCGTGGCGGTGGCGAGGGCCGCGACGAGGTTCGACGAGTGCGTGTGCGGCGCGCTGGCAAAGGCGGCCCAGTGCCCGAGGTCGAGATAGCCGGAGATGCGCTCGGGCTCGGGGCGCGGCTTGTAGTCGTGGAACACCAGCGAGAGCCCGGGGTAGGCGCCGAGGCCCTTGCCGCTGGTCCCGGTCGCAAGGTGCACCCCGCGCAGGTCCACGGGGAGCGCGCCGATGGAGCTGATGCAATCGGCGCAGAGGTGGAGGCCACGGTCGGTGGCGATGGCCTTGAGCTCGTCGAGGGGATTGAGGACCCCGGTGGACGTCTCGTGGTGGACAAACCAGAGCCAGCCGCCGCGGGGCACGCGGGCGGCAAAGGTCTTCACCTGCTCGAGGTCGAGGAGGTCGCCCCAGCGCAGGCGCAGCCAGTCGAAACGCAGGCCGGCGCGGCGCGCCTCGGCGGCGAGGCGCTCGCCAAACTCGCCGTTGGAGAGGATGAGGCCGGTGGTGTCGCGCAGCGCGAGCTGCTGGGCGACGACGGCGTTGCCCAGCGTGCCGGAGCCGGGGAGGACCTGCACCTCGCGCGCGCCGGTGAGCGCGCAAAGCCCGGACCGCAGGCTCGCGAGCTGATCGAGGAAGGCCGGGCCGCGGTGCGACACGGCCGGGGCGGCGAAGGCGGCGTCGACTTCCGGCGCGGTGATGACGGGACCGGGCAGGAGATTAAGCGCGCGCTCGACGCCGCGCGACTGCGCGAGCACGTCGCGGAATGCCGCGCTCTTGGCGGCCGTCTGGCCGAAGGCCTCGCAGGTGAGATACATCGGCTGGTAGAGCGCGCCGGCGCTGCCCACGAGCGGACCGAACGGCACGCAGCCGAGGTGGCGGTAGAGCTTGAGCTGGCGCGTCGTGCCCGAGAGCACGGCCAGATCGTAGCCGTCGTCGAGGCACTGGCGCACGGCGGCCTCGAACAGCGCCACAAAGACCGCGGTCTTGCGGAACTCCGGGACGACGGCGAGCAGCCGCGCCTCGATGGGCTTGCGGCCGGCGGGCAGGTGGGCGTCGAGGTTGGGAATCTTGCTGTCGAGGGAGAACGGCCGCTGCGGGCGCAGTGCGACCATGCCGACGAGGTCCCGGCCGTGGAGCGCGATGACGTATTTGTTCTCGGCGTGGAAACGGTCGACGAGGCGGCCCTCGGGGTTGGGCGCGTGCTGGGGGATTTCCTCGACGAAGGTGCGGTAGTTGAGCTGATGGATCTGCTCGAATTCCCACGTTTCCGTGGCGACCTTGATGCGCAGCTCGGGGGCGGGGGGTTTCATGGCGGGGGTTTGGGAACCGCAGTCGCGGGGGAAACGAAATGCGAGCGATGGGCGAGGGCGACAATGCCAAATGTTACGGTTGTGAAAACCGCCGCCGGGAGCGATCGGGTCTCCCACCAGGTGGCGACCGGCAGCAGCAGCGCCCCGCCGAGGGCGGAATAGACCTTTTTCCGCGTCGCCGCCCAGCCCAGGCCCGCCAGGACGAGGCAGCCGCCGATGGCCAGCGGCGCGAGCGCGAGCCAGGCGCCGAGCAGCGGCCCGAAGCCGCGCCCGCCCTTGAAACCCAGCTGCACCGGCCACACGTGGCCGGCCACGACGGCGGCCGCCGCGGCAAATTCCCATCCGCCGGCCAGGCCCGCGAGCCTCGCGCCGTAGGCGGCGACCGCCCCCTTCACCGCATCAAGCAGCAACACGAGGGCGAAGCCCCCGCCGCCGAGCACGCGCGCGGCATTGGTCGCGCCGGTGGCGCCGCTGCCCTGCGCGCGGACATCGCCACCCGTGCGCAGCCGCACCAGCCAATAGCCGGGCGAGACGCCGCCGAGCAGCCACGCAGCGGGGACGGTGAGCCAGGGAAGCAGATCTTTCATCGCGAAAAACGTTCAGGCGGCCGGCGCCTCGTCGCGGACGCGCGAGATGAGCCACAGTCCGCCGCCGAAGAGGAGGAGCAGCGACAGGATGGCGAGGCGCGACCCCACGTAGAGCGCCGAGACGCCCATCAGCGTGGGCCCGAGGATGGCGGCGAACTTGCCGACCATGTTGTAGAAGCCGAAATACTCCCCGCCTTTCTCCGCGGGGATGATCCGCGCGAAATACGAGCGGCTGAGCGACTGCACGCCGCCCTGCACGAGCCCCACGACCACGGCCATCGTGAAGAACTCCGCCTGCGAGTCGATGCGCGTGGCAAACACGCACAGCCCCGCATACACCGCGACGCCCAGCATGATGCCGCGCCGCGCGCCGAATTTCTCGCCGATCCGCCCGAACACGATGGCGGCCGGAAACGCCACGAATTGGGTGACGATGAGCGCCTTGAGCATGCCCGCCGAGTCGAGGCCGATGGCCTTGCCGAAATCGACGGCCATCTTGATCACCGTGTTCACGCCGTCGATGTAGAGGATATACCCGGCGAGAAAAAACAGGATGCGCCGGTCGCGGCGGATTTCGCCGAAGGTCTTCACGAGCTGGTGGAATCCCCGCGTGAGCACCGAGCCCTCACCCGCCGGGGCGACCGCCGGGTTTTCCCGCACCCACAGCAGGCACGGCACGGTGAACAGCAGCCACCATCCGGCCGTGATCCAGAACGAGAGCGTCACCGCCGCGGCGGCGTCGGCCAGGCCGAACTTCGCGGGCGCAGCCGTCATCGCCGAGCAGAACACAAACAGCAGGCCGCTGCCCACGTAGCCCAGCGCGTAGCCCAGCGCCGACACCCGGTCGAAGTTCTCCTTCTCACCCACGTCCGTGATCAGCGCGTCGGCAAACATGCTGTTGCCCGAGAAGCCGAGCGCCGCGATGGCGTAGAGGGTCGCGGCGAGGGCATACTGGCCCTTGGCGGCGAGCGGCAGCGCGGCGGTCGCGGCCGCGCCGAGGAGCGTGAAGCCGAACAGGAATTTTTTCTTCGCATTGCCCTGATCCGCGATGGAGCCGAGGAGCGGGGCGAGCACCGCGATCACAAGGCTGGAAAGGCTGTTCGCCAGGCCGAGATACCACGTGCTTTTCTCCGGGGTCATGCCGGGGACCGCGGACCAGTATTCCTTGAAGAAGATCGGGAAGAACGCCGTCATCACCACGATTGAGAAGGCCGAGTTGGCCCAGTCGATGAAGGCCCAGGACCAGATGGCGCGGCGGTTTTCCGGCATGGAGGGGGAGAAGCGAAGCGGGACGAGGCGGGGACGCGATGCGAAAACTGCGCGAGGGCACGGCCGCGCGCGAGCCTGGGATTTTTGGGTGACTCGACCGCGTGGGCGGTGCCGCGGCCCCAGCGAACGGCGGCAAAGAAAAAAGCCCGGGGCCAGGCGGCCCCGGGCTTTTCACGAATCAAACGCTCGCTCAGAAGCTCACCGTCGTCGTGAAGGAAATCTTCCGCGGGTCGAGGTAGGTGAACCCGTTGTTCACCATGCCGCCGACAAACGGATTCGATCCCTGGCCCAGCACACGGTAGGTGGTGTAGCTGTTGAACAGGAGGTCGTCCTTGTCGAAGATGTTGTTCACGTTGATCTGGAAGCGCCAGTTGTAGCGGCCAAAGCGCTTGGTGTAGGAGGCGTTCATGTCCTGCACCCAGTAGGAGGTGGCGTAGACGTAGGCGAACGACGCCTGCTTGTTCTGGTCGGGCGTGGCGGTGGCGCCGACGGGGAGGTTGAACAGGATGTTGGGGCTGACGGAACCCACCTTGCGCGGTCCGCGACCGCTGATGGCCCAGCCGGCGGAGAAGCCGGCGAGCTTGCTCTCGCGGGAGAACGAGTAGTTGGCGTTGAATGAGCCGGTCCACTTGTTCGTGCCGTTGTTGACGGTCCCGGGCGCGACGCCGGCGAAGTTGTTCTGGAGGTTCAGGATTTGGTTCCGGATCTGGGTGGCGTTGTCGGTCGTGAGCGTGTCGCCCTTGTCGTTCCGGAGGGTGTTGGCCCACTCGGTCCACTTCGGGAGGAACGCGGCGAAGTAGGCTTGGCTCACCGGACGGATGGAGATGTTCTCGGTCTTTGGCAGCGCATAGTTGGTCGTGAGGCGCCAGCCCTTGACGTTGGCGGTGACCTGGAACTCGTAGCCGTTGGTGTTGAGGGCCGCGACGTCGCGCCACGAGACGGTGGTGTAGTCTGGGTTGGAATTGTAGAAGTTGCCCGCATTCGTCCAGATGCTGTTGAAGTTTCCGACCGGCGGACCGTCGATGCGATCGACCTGCTCGTTATCGTAGTGCCGGGCCTCGGCGTAAATCGCACCGTCGAGGAGGTTCAGGCGGACGCCATATTCGGTGCCGCTGCCGGTCGTCGCGCCGAAGCCTTGGCTCACAATCGTGCCGTCGGCGTTCCAGCCGGTAATCTTGGCCGCGCCGGAGGTGGGCGGGGCGAAATTCTCCGAGTAGTTGTAGAAAAGGCCGAAGCGCTGCTTCTCGTCGATCCAGGCGACCGCGCCCACGTTGCCGGTGATGGGTTTGGCTTTGCCGATGTTCCAGGCGCCGGGGCGATTGCCGACGCCGGGCACAAAGCCGCCGTAGCTCTGGAGGCCGTTGGCGTTGGGGAAGCCGGCGATGTTGCCCTGCTGGCGGTTCAACTGGTCGTCGCGGCGCAGGCCGAGCACGAGCGAGATGCGCTCATCGAGCCACGACGTGGCCGCGACGCCCTGCAGGTATTTGATGTCCTTGAACTCGGTGGAGGCGAAGCCGGTCTGCACGTAGCCGTAGGTGAAGCCAGGGCGCGCCTCGGGCAGGAAGCGGCTGCCGTATTTGCCCGGCTCGTCGACGTAGTAGCGATAGCGGAGGGTGTTTTCCGCGGCGAGCCAGTTTTGGTTCGGGCCGTCGAGGCGGGCCGGACTGAACGCGCGGGCTTCGAAGCGCTCGTTGCGCTCGCCGGCGATGAATGAAAACTGACCCTTGCCGCGGAAAGGCAGCTTGGTGTTCCACTTCAGCAGGCCGCGCCACTCGCGGACCCAGTTGTCCTGATGGCTCTTGCCCGGGGTCGCTTCGGCGTAGGCGATGCCGACCTTGGGGTTGGGCTGGCCGTTCGGGAGAAAGCGGTTGATGTCGAGCTGGAGCGTGCCGGCACGCGCGTTGGAGCGCTCGTTGCGGTCGTTGTCGTAGTGGTAGTAGGAAATCTGGGCGAAGAGGTTGTCGGTGATCCGGTGGTCGAGGTAGAAGCTGTAGACTTGGTTCTTGAACCGGCCGATCGTGTCGTTGGCGCCGAGGTTGAACTCGCGGCTGGGCAGCCGCGCCGGGCTGGGAATGCCGGGCAGGTCGGTGCGGCCCTCGGGCTGAATGGGTGAGCCGTGGCCGGTGGAGCGGTAGGAGCGCTCGTTCGCCGTGGCGCCGCCGGTGTTAAGGAGGCCGGCCTGCGCCAGCGCGGGGATGAAAACCCAGTTCTGCGCGTTGGTGCTGACGGCGGTGATGCCGGCGAGGCCTTGGTTGGCCGGCAGGTTCGGGGTGTTGCGATCAAAGAGGTAGCCCGGCGTGTAGTAGGCGATCTGGTCGGCGTAGGTGTTGGCCCAGGTCATGCGGTTCTCGCGGCCGAACTCGATCTCGGTGCGCAGCTTGGTGCGGGGGTTGAAAGCGTGGGCCACGGCCAACGTGACGGCCTGGTCCTCGTTATGCGCGTTGTCGCGCCACGCGCTGAAGACGGTGTTCTTTTGGTATTTCGCGTTCAGCCGGACGGCGGTCATGCGGCCGAGCCTTTGGTTGGTGTCGAGCGTCGTGCGGATGCCGCCCCAGTCGTCGAAGCGCGCGCTGCCGGCGTAGAAATTCCGGTCGAGGCGCGGGACCTTGGTCGCGGTGGTGGCGACGCCGCCGATCTGGCCGTCGCCGAAGAGAATGGAGTTGGGCCCGCGGGACATCTCAAAGCGCTCCGTGTTGTAGGAGTCGCTCACGCCGTAAAAGAGAAAGTAGTTTCGCGTCGGGTAGTTGCCCGAGGAGCCGACTCCGCGGAAGTTGAACTCAAACTCGCCGTAGGGTGATCCCATCTGCGCGAAGTTGCCTGGGTCGACGTTCATCGCGTAGCGGAATGAATCGCGCATGTCGGTGACGTTCCAATCCTCAAGGAACTCCTTGGTGAAGGCCGACGTCGCGGACGCTATGCCCTTCAGCGGCAGGTCGACGCGGCCGCCGGAGCCGGCGTTGGCTGCTTGGTAGCCGCGGTCTTGATCGGTGCGCACCTCGAAGGGTGACAGCTGCAGCACGTCGTTCTTGGCCTCCGTGGGCTCGGCGGGCTTGGCCATCGGTGCGGTCTGGGCCGCGAGCGGGCTGCCCGACAGAAGTGCGAGCAGAAGCAATGTGGGTTTGCGTGGGGTTTTCATGGGAAAGGGGTCCTGCGCGCCAAACGTGGGCGGGCGGGGGGGATCTGAGGCGGTCAGCTATCGGTGAGGCCACTCGCCCCGGCAAGTTGTTAGTTTTGGCCCGCCATAGCCCTTTCGGGTTATGCCGAAAGTCATGGCTCGGGTCCGAGGGCACGGCAGCCCGGTGATCCGGGTCGGCGCGGCGCCCGCGAGCTGCGGCCGACGGCCTCCGCCGAGCGACCGAGAATTTTAGCCCAGGTGATCGGCAACCGAGCGGGCGAGTGGCTGAGCCTACGCGGCAACCAGACCGGGAGCGCAGGTGCCGGCGCGCTCAGAAATTGACCGTGGCGCTGAGCGAGTAGCGGCGCGGGGTCTGGTAGCGGAAGGTGTTGGGCACGTCGCCACCGGCGGCGGCGTTGGTCGTGTAGGCGGTGTAGATGACGTCCATCTCGTCGAGGAGGTTGGAGACGTTGAGCTGGAGCCGCGGGCGGATCTTGCCGAGGCGCAGCTCGTAGCTCGTGTGCGCGGAGACCATCGTGTAGGGATTCGCGTAAAGGTAGTTGAACGGCTGGTTGGCACGGTTGCCGACGACCTGCTTGCCGCGGTAATTGGCGCCACCGCCGATCGACAGACCCCTGAGGCGGCCCTCGCGAAAGGAATACGTGGTGTAGATATTTCCGATTTTCTCGACGGTGCCGTTGAGGGTGCGGCCCTCGGTGTAGCCGGAGATGGTGCGGTTGAGGTCGCCGATGTTGGTGGCGATGCGCGCGGCGTTGGGCAGGGCGGGGTTGTTGGCGCCGCGCTGCCACTCGGCGAGGTTGGCGGCGACGTAGGCGCGGAGGCCGGGGCCGATGTCGGCCTGCTGGGTCTTCGGCAGCGAGTAGTTGACCATGAGGCGCCACGAGCGCGTGAGGTTGGCGGTGAGGTCGAGCTCGAGGCCGTCGCCCTTGTAGGTCTCGAGGTCGCGGTAGGCGAGGATCTGGTTCTGCGGCAGGCCGAGGTCGCCCCAGATTTCGTTGATGTCGGCCATCCCGTCGCCCGTGCGGGCGCGGTCGATCTGCTTCATCTTGTAGTAGCCGATCGTGCCGGCGAGCTTGCCGCCGAAGAACTCCAGCTTGAGGCCGACGTCGATGCCGTCGTTGGACGCGGGCGGAATCGTCGAGCCGTCAAGCTGCGAGGCGCCGCTGCCGGGGGCGTTGAAGGATTCGGAGTAGTTGAAATAGGCGCCGAGCCAGCGCACGGGGAAGAACACCGCGCCGGCGGAGGAGGTGCCGACGCTGATCTTGCTCCGGTCGAGGGTGCCGGGGCCGGCGGTGGCGCCGAGGATGGAGGTGCCGTCGGGATTGCCGGCGACGCGGCGCTGCTGCTTCCGCTCGTGGGTGTCGTAGCGGTAGCCGAGGAGGAGCGCGAGCCGGCCGTCGAAGAGCGAGGAGGCGGAGGCGAGCTGGTTGTATTGGAGGGACTGGTCCTCGTCGGAGGTGTTGGTCTCGACGAAGCGCACGTCGTAGCCG
>JAEUHB010000341.1 GCA_016794665.1 Opitutaceae bacterium | reverse complement strand
GTTGGCGGCGATGTTGGTCGCGAGCGTGGCGAGGCAGAGGGCGAACAGCGCGCCGATGAGCACGAGCGGGTTCGTGAAACGCGTCAGCACGTCGACCGGATCCCAGAGGGTCTTTCCGTAGATTATCGTGGTGGCGCTCGTCACGGCGACGCCGATGAACGAGTAGAGGGCCATCGTCGCCGGCAAGCCGAGCGCCTGGCCGAGGGCTTGGTCGCGTTGCGATTTCGCGTAGCGGGAGAAGTCAGGGATGTTGAGCGAGAGTGTCGCCCAGAACCCGATCATGCCGGTGAGCGACGGGAAGAAGATGCCCCAGAATTGCCCGGCCTTGGGCTGGCCGGCGTCGAAGGCCGACGGCTGCGAGAGAATCGGGCCGAAGCCGCCGGCGGCGCTCCACGCCCACCATAGCAGCAACAGGCCGAGCACGATCAGGAGCGGGGCCTTCAGATTCAACAGCACCCGGATGGTGTCGATGCCGCGCCAGATGACCCACATGTTGACGCCCCAGAAAAGAAGGAAGCACGCGAAGTGCGCCGGGCTGATCCCGAGCACGGGCAGCGGAGTGCCCGAGGTGATCGACGGGGCGAAGACCCCGATGATCTTGTAGATGGCGTCGCCGCCGATCCACGTCTGGATGCCGAACCAGCCGCAGGCGACGAGCGCGCGGAGCAGGGCGGGGATATTGGCGCCGGAGGTGCCGAACGACGCGCGGCAGAACACGGGAAACGGGATGCCGTAGCGCGTGCCGGCGTGGGCGTTGAGGATCATCGGGACGACGACGATCACGTTGCCGAGGAAGATCGTGACGACAGCCTGCGACCAATTCATGCCGCTGCCGATGAGGCCGGACGCGAGCATGTAGGTGGGGATGCACGCCGCCATCGAGATCCAGAGCGCGGCGATGGACCCGAGGCCCCATTTGCGCGCCGAGGGCGGCACGGGCGCGAGGTCGTCGTTGTAGAGCCGCGAATCGCGCGCGCCGGCGAGCGCGGCGGTGGAATCGATCAGTTCAGGCATTTGATGAGGTGCCCACGAAACACACGAATGACACGAAAAGGCTCAGGCAAAGCGGCCCACGGAACACACGGAATACACGGAACGAGCTGAGTCTGGAAATTCCTTCTGTGTATTCCGTGTGTTCCGTGGGCCATCTGGATTGGGAACGTTTCGCGTTTTTGGTGTGTTTCGTGGGCTAAAAATGGCTCGGTTTCCTTTGGAGGAATTTTCCACGGCCAAGAGTGCCGACAAATTTGCCGTCGCGGGCGGCGACTTGGCCGCGGACGGTGACGACGCTCGCGCGACCCTCGAGCGGCCAGCCTTCGAAGGCGGAGTAGTCCACGTTCATGTGCTGCGTCTTCGCAGAAATCGTGCCGCGGTAATTCGGGTCGAAGACGACGAGGTCGGCGTCGGCGCCGGGCTGGATCGCGCCCTTGCGCGGGAAAAGGTCGAACTGCTTGGCGACGGCGGTGCTCGCGACGTTGACGAATGTGTGGAGGTCGATGCGGCCGCGCGCGACGCCGTGGGTGTAGAGGAGGTTCACCCGCTCCTCGAGCGAGGGGATGCCGTTGGGAATCTTCGTGAAGTCATCCCGGCCCATCGGCTTTTGTTTCTCGAAATCGAACGGCGCGTGATCCGTGGCGACGGTGTTGACGAGGCCGTCGCGCAGGCCGGCCCAGAGGACGGATTGGTTGCGGGCGTCGCGCAGCGGCGGCGACATCACGAACTTCGCGCCCTCGAAGTTCGGCTTCTCGGCGTAGGTTTTGTCGAGCGTGAGGTATTGGATGAGCGTCTCGACGCCCACGCGCACGCCGCGCTGGCGGGCGGCGATGGCCTGGTCGAGCGCCTCCTTGCACGAAAGGTGGACGATGTAGGTCGCGGCGCCGGTCAGCTCGGCAAAGGTCATCAGGTGATGCACGCCCTCGGCCTCGACGGCGGGCGGGCGGCTCTCGTGGTGCTGGCCGGGATCGGTCTTGCCGGCGGCGAGCAGTTCCTTGCAGCGCTCCGCGACGAGCGTCTCGTTCTCGCAGTGAGCGGTCACGACGACGCCGAGTTCCTTGGCGAGCTTGAGCGTCCGGTAGAGCTCGGTGTCGTCGATCCCGAAGGCGCCCTTGTAGGCGAGGAAGATTTTGAAAGAGCTGATGCCGCGCCGCACGATCTCGCGGAGCTGGGCCTCGGTCGCGGCGTCGAATTTGGTGACGCCCATGTGGAACGAGAAATCGCACGCGCTCTTCCCGACGGCCTGCGCCATCCACAGGTCGAAGGAGGCCAGGGCGTCGTCCTTCCGCGCCGGGCAGCACATCTCGATGAGCGTGGTGGTGCCGCCGACCAGCGCGGCTTGCGAGCCGGTCACGTAGGTGTCCTTGGAAAACGTGCCCATGAAGGGCAGGTAGATGTGGACGTGCGGATCGATGAAGCCGGGGAAGACAAACTTCCCCTTGGCATCGACGACCTCGCAACCGGCGGGCGGGGTGAGCCCGCGGTCGATCTTGGTGATGGTCTCGCCCTCGCAGAAAATGTCCGCGACGTAGCGCGAGTCGGCGGTGACGATCTCGCCGTTTTTGATCAGGAGGCTCATGGGAAAGGAGGCTACTTCACCGCGCGGATGCGGTGGTTTTCGGAGTCGCCGATGAAGACGGTGTCGTCGGGATCGATCCAGATGCCGTGTGGGCGGGCGAGACCGGCGGCGAGCGGCGTGTCGCCGTCGGGGCCGTCGGCGGCGCGGCCGTGGCCCACGAGGGTGGACATGAGGCCGGTCGCGGGATGCACCACGCGGATGGCGTGGTTCTCGGTGTCGACGAGGTAGACGCGGCCGTCGCGGCCGATGGTGATGCCTTTCGGGCCGTTGAGCGTGGCGGCGAGGGCGGGCCCGCCGTCGCCGGTGTAGCCCTTCTTGCCCGTGCCGGCGATGTGGCGGATTTTTCCCGCGGCGAAATCGAAGCGGAAGACCTGGTTGCCCTCGCGCGTGGCGAGCCAGAGATCGCCGCGGGCATCGAAATCGAGCGAGCGCGGGCCGCGCAACGGCGTGCCGGCGATGGGCGAGCCGTCAGGCGTGTCGCCGGCCTTGCCGGTGCCGGCAAACGTCGAGATGACGCCGGTCTTCATGTCGACGCGCCGGATAACGTGATTGCGGATGTCGCAGATGAAAAGGTCGCCCTTGGGATCAAACTGGATGCTGTGCGGTTGCGCGAGCTGGGCCTTGGTGGCGGGCCCGCCGTCGCCCGAATAGCCTGCCTGGCCGGTGCCGGCGACGGTGGTGATAATCTGGGTCTTGGCGTCCACGCGGCGCACGGCGTGGTTTTGCATGTCGACGATGAAAAGATTCCCGGCGCGATCGAAACGGATCTCGTGCGGCAGGTTGAAGGTCGCCGCGAGCGCCGGGCCGCCGTCGCCGGTGTGGCCCTTGGCCCCGGTGCCGGCGACGGTGATAATTTTTCCGTCGGCCGTGATTTTGCGCACGCGCTGACCGCCATACTCGCAGAACCACAGCG
The DNA here is from genome assembly GCA_016794665.1 of Opitutaceae bacterium. GTDB lineage: Bacteria > Verrucomicrobiota > Verrucomicrobiia > Opitutales > Opitutaceae > ER46. Next base: position 2,904 of record JAEUHB010000341.1, on the reverse strand, counting down.
CGCCATCGGGCCCGCGGATGACGCCGAAGGGATCATTCAGCTGCGCGGCGGTGGCGGGCCCGCCGTCGCCGGAGAAGCCGCGCACGCCGGTGCCGGCGACACTGCGAAGGGTGGCTGCGGAGGCGACGAGCGGGATGAGGGCGAGGAGGGCGGCGGCGAGGGCGGGGCGGTTCATTGGGCGAAGAGGGAGAGATGGAGAGATGGGGAGGAGGGGAATGCGGGGCGTCGGTCAGCGGTAGGCTTCACCGCGGTGCCGCACACGGTTGACCCGGACAATGCGGATGGTGTCGGCGATTTCGTAGAGCACGCGGTAGTCGCCGACGCGAATGCGCCAGTCGTCGCTGTTGCCGGTCAGCTTGCGGCTGCCGGGTGGACGCGGGTTGTCCGCGAGCGCGCGGATGGCGGCGACGACGCGGTCATGATTCTCGGCAGACAATCGCGAGAGGTCCTTCTCGGCGGCGCGTTCGAGGAGGACGCGATACATGGCTACTTGCCGTTGCGGGCGGCCAAATAGTCCTCGAGCGACCGATAGTGTTGCGGCCTCTTGCGTGCGTTTTTCAGCCACGCGATGTCGGCCGCATCCTCGACCCGCTCGAGCAGTTCCTTGTAGTCGTCGATCGGGATGATGACGGAAACGGGTTTCCCTTTTCGCGTGACGATCTCCGGCTCGGGCAACAGGGCTTTCATGAGGCAATGATTATCACGGTTTTCGCTGACGCGTAAAGCCCAGCGGTGCCGCAAATCGCCCGCGCGTCACTTCCAGCTCTCGTCGAAGAAGCCGGCGTCCACGATCTTGCCCGGCCAGCGGGGGCCGGGGGGCGTGCGGAGATCGACGATGGACCAGTCGGGGAGCTTCGGCGTCTGGTGGGCGTTGTTGCCATAGCCTTCGGTGCGGAAATCGATGCCGCTGTTGAGCACGACGTAGCGCGCGGGGTTCAGCGGATTCGGAAACACCAGGATCGGCGCGTGGGTCTTGGCCTCGTAGGCGCGGCCGCGGAAAACGAGTGACTGGGCGTCCCACTTCAACGGGAGCTGCGCGACGATTTTGGCGAGCAGGGCGTTGGACGACGGGTCGCCCCACAGGATGAGATTGTGGTTCGCGATGTCGGCTTCGGACACGGCGCGATCGGCCACGACGCGGGCGTCACCGCGGAACACATCCCGCCACAGGTGCCGCGCGGCGGTGAGCTCACCTTCGACCCAAGCGCCGAGTTCCGGGTGCAGCGGCCGGCCGCTCGGGCGCACGAAGAGGAACGGCTCCATAAACGCGTCGTTGACGGGACCGGTGAGGCCGGGACGTTTGCGGAGGCCGGGTGCGCGGCCGAGTTTCCAGGCGTCGCCCTCGCGGTGAAACTGCAGCTCCGCGTCCGCCGTGCGCAGCTCCTGCCCGTCGAGCATTACCGTGCTGGCGGTGCGGCCCGGGAAAGATAGCGCCTCCACGTTCTTCGTGTGGGCGGCGATCATGTGGCTGTCGTGGAGGGTGAGGCGGACCTCGGCGAGCTCCCAGTGTCGGCTCAGGCCCTCGAGGCGCACGCCGGGGCCGTCCGGGTAGCGGAGGGTGTAGGTTTGCAGCCAGACCTCGCGCGGGCGCGGGTCGCGGCCCTTGGCGATGAGCTCCTCGAGGCGGTGGATGACCGCGGCCTTCGTCTCGGCGTGATAGGTGTGGCCGGTCTTGGGCCCGATGAAATGCTCGAGCTTGAGGCCCTCGCGCTTCATCGCCGCCTCCATGAGATCGGCGGCTTCCTTTTGCCCGTCGATCTCGCCCGAGTAGGCGACCGTGGGGAGGTTGAAGAGGTTGCCGGCGATGCCGGTGGCCTCGTATTGGCGCCAGAGCAACTGCTCCCAGCTCGCGCGCGGCTCCTTGCCCGGGGCGAGGGCCTTGGTGAAAATCGGCGTTTCCGCGAAACCTGCGCCGGGCGCCGCGGCGCACCAGAGGTTCGTGTGGTGCGTGGCCAGGTGCCACGTGCTGCCGCCGCCCATCGAGAAGCCGCCGACGGCGATGCGGTTTTCGTCGACGCGATACTGTGCGCGCACGGCGGCGAGCGCCTCGAAGACATCGACCTCGCCGGCGAACTTCGTGGCATTGCAGAAGCGCCCGTAGGGCACGAGGACGATGGTGTCCTTCGGCACGATTTGCGGCGGGGTGGCCTCGCGTTCGGAGAAGAACGCCAGCTCGGTGCGCTTCTCGCCCCGGCCGAGCAGCCAGACGAGCACCGGCACGGGCTTGGTGCGGTCGAGATTGGCGGGCACGAAGAGCGCGTAGGGCTGCACCGAGCCGTCGAGGCGTGAGCGGTGGGCGCGCTGGATCATGCCGGTGGCGTCGAGCCACGAGAGCGGTTTTCCCAATCGCAATTCGGCGGCACGGTCGAGGCCGGTGGCGATCAGTTTGCGGGCGTAGGCGATGTCCTTGGCCGCGTAGAAGGTGTCGTCGCGCAGCGACCACGTGACGGCCTTGTGGAAAATCTCGACGTCGGGGATCAGCGCAAGGAGGTCGGGAGAGGAGATGAGAAGGTGAGGGAGGCCGTCGATCTCGCGGCGCAGCCGGGCGGCGTCAGCGCTGAGCTCGGCGCGCTCGGCGTCCGTAAGCGTGAGGCCGGGAGGGGGGATTTTCTTCGGCGGGGCGGGGGGCGTCTGCGCGAGCGTGGCGGGCAGCGCGGATGCGAGCGCGAGCAGAAGGATGAGACGAATGGGACTGATGGGACTCATGGGGCGTGCGGGCGAAAAAAAGGGCGGGCTGAAGCCCGCCCTACTGCGGAGGCGGCTCGATCAGAGCTTCGCGAGCAATTCCTTGATGCGCTTCCACGCGTCGGCGCGGGCCTTCTTGTTCTCGGCGCTGCCGGCGGGATCCTCGCCGGCGCGCATGAAGCCGTGGCCGGCGCCGGCGTAGGTGACGGGATCGAATTT
>JAEUHB010000132.1 GCA_016794665.1 Opitutaceae bacterium | reverse complement strand
ACCAGCAGCGAGGCGATTTCGCCAAACATCAGGCTGATGGCGAGGCCCTGGAAGATCGGGTCGGCGAGGATCACGCTCGCGCCGACGACGACCGCCAGCGCCGTCAGCAGCATCGGCCGGAAGCGCACCGCACCCGCCTCGATCACGGCGTCGCGGAGCGGCCGGCCCTCGGCGCGGCGCAGCTCGATGAAGTCGACCAGGATGATCGAGTTGCGCACCACGATGCCGGCGCCGGCCATGAAGCCGATCATCGAGGTCGCGGTGAAGAACGCGCCGAGCGCCCAGTGCGCCGGCAGGATGCCGATGAGCGAGAATGGAATCGCCGCCATCACGACGAGCGGCGTCGTGTAGCTCTTGAACCAGCCGACCATGAGCAGCGCGATGAGCCCGAGCACCGCGGCGAAGGCGAGCCCGAGGTCGCGGAAGACCTCGAGGGTGATGTGCCACTCGCCGTCCCATTTGAGCGCGGGCGACTGGTCGTCGGCCGGCACGTTGAGGTGGAAAATCGGCAGCGCCGCCTCGGTCGCGCCGAACTGGCGCGCATCGAGCCGGCGGATCGCGCGGTCGATGCCGGCCATCGCGTAGGCCGGGCTCTCCACTTCGCCGGCGACATCCGCGACGACGTAGGTCACGGGCTTCAGGTTTTTCCGGTAGAGGCTGCGTTCGCCCACGCTCCGCTCGATCCGCACGAGTTCGCTCAGGGGCACGAGGGGCGCCGAGAAATCGAGCGCGGCCGGCGGCAGATCGGCACGCACGTGGAGGGCGAGCAGCGACTCCGGCTGCGAGCGGCGGCCGGCCGGCAGCTCGAGGAGGAGCGGCACATCCTCGCGCTCCGCCGGCGCGTGCAGCAGATCGATCGCGTTGCCCTGTGCGGCGAGCGCGAGCGTGCGCGCAATCGCGCCTTCGCTCACGCCGTGCTGCGCGGCCTTGGCGCGGTCGACGGTGTAGCGGACCTTGGGTTGGTCGGCCTCGACATACCAGTCGAGGTCCACGACGCCGCGCGTGCGGGCCATGATGGCGCGGACCTCCCGCGCGAGCGCGAGGCGCTGCGCCTCGTCGGGTCCGTAGATTTCGGCGACGATCGATTGCAACACGGGGGGGCCGGGCGGCACCTCGGCGACGGAGACGGTCGCGCCGTGCTGCGCGGCGACCGCGGCGACGAGCGGACGGACGCGCTTGGCGATGGCGTGGCTTTGGTCGGAGCGCTGGGATTTGCCGACGAGGTTGACCTGGATGTCGGCGACGTTGGGCCCGCGTCGCAGGTAGGAGTGGCGCACGAGGCCGTTGAAATTAAACGGCGCCGCGGTGCCCGCGTAGATCTGGCAGTCGCGCACCTCGGGGACGTCGCGGAGCGTGTCGGCCATCTCGCGGGCGATGCGCGCGGTCTGCTCCAGCGTCGTGCCCTCGGGGGTTTTCAGCACGATTTGGAACTCCGACTTGTTGTCGAACGGCAGCATCTTGATTGTGACCGCGCCGGTGAGCACGAATGCCGCCGCGCCCAGCAGCAGCACGACAATCGCGCCGAGGAAAATCCAGCGCCAGCGCGCGCGGTCGAGCAGCGGACCCATCACACGATGGTAGAGACGCGTGAACCAATCGTCGGGCGCGTGGTCGTGGTCCGTCGCCGGTGCGGCTGAACCCGGCGCGAGCCCGCGGCGCCGCAGCACGCGCACCGCGGCCCAAGGCGTGAGCGTGAACGCGATGGCGACCGAGAAGAGCATGGCCGCCGTCGAGCCGATGGGGATCGGGCGCATGTAGGGGCCCATGAGTCCGCCGACGAACGCCATCGGCAGGATCGCGGCGATCACGGCCCACGTCGCCAGCAGGGTGGGATTGCCGACCTCGTCGACGGCCTCGAGCGCGAGCTGCGGGAGCGATTTTTTCTCCGCGCCGGGCAGCCGCAAATGGCGGACGATGTTCTCGACCACCACGATCGCGTCGTCGACCAGGATGCCGATCGAGAAGATCAGCGCGAAGAGCGTGATGCGGTTGAGGGTGTAGCCGTAGAGGTAGAACACCAGCAGCGTGAGCGCGAGCGTGGTGGGAATCGCCAGCAGCACCACCAGCGACTCGCGCCACCCGAGGAAGATCAAGATGAGCACGGCGACGCCGAAGACCGCGATGCCCATGTGGAGCAGCAGCTCGTCGCTCTTCTCCGCGGCGGTGTGGCCGTAGTCGCGCGTGACGGCGATCGCGACCTCGGCGGGCAGGAGCGTGCCGCGGAGGGCCGCGACCTTGGCGAGCACGGCGTCGACGACGGTGGTGGCGTTGGCGCCGGGGCGCTTGGCGACGCTGAGCGTCACGGCCGCCTCGATGACTCCGCGCTGCGGCTCGGCGTGGAGGACATAGGTGGCCGGCTCCTCCGCCGCGTCAGTGATCGTGGCGACATCGCGGAGGAAAACGGGTCGCTCCTCGGACACGCCAATCACCACTGCGCCGAGATCGGCGGCGTCGCGGAGAAACCTCCCGGTCTCGAGCAGCACCTCGGTGTTGGCAAACGGCCGCGAGCCGGCGTGGAGCGGCGCGTTGGCCGCGCGGAGGATGGGCGCGAGGTCGCTGGCAGCGAGACGGCGGGCGGCGAGGGCCGCGGGATCGAGCGCGACACGAAAGGCCCGCCGCGTGCCGCCGATGATCGTGGTCTCGGCGACCTGCGGCACCGACTTCACCGCGTCGTCGAGCTGGGCGGCGAGCCGCCGGAGCGCGAGATGATCGTGGCTCGCGCTGTGCAGCGTCAGGGCGAGGATCGGCACGTCGTCGATGGTCCGTGGCTTGACGAGCGGCGGGCTGACGCCGGCTGGGATGCGATCGAAGTTGGCCTGCAGCTTTTGGTTCAGCCGCACGAGCGCGGCCTCGATGTCGGTGCCGACCTTGAACCGCACGATCACAAGGGA
>JAEUHB010000129.1 GCA_016794665.1 Opitutaceae bacterium | reverse complement strand
CGTAGAGCCTTTTGTAGGCGGCCTCGCTCCCAAGATTGGCTTGGGCTTTGAACTCGGCCGAAGGCCTGAATTTCCGGGACTCCCGGGATACTGAGGTAATCGTCTGATCTGGCACGTTGCGTGTCGGTTTAGGGTTTAAGGTCGCAAATCGCGGCTCTTATCCCGCCCTGAGTTTCAAGCGTCAAGCACAGGGACGCGCCCTGCCCAACCTCACTGTATGGAAAAGAAAACTGCGTCCGCCACGGCGGACACTCCCGTCGCTGCTGCACCCGCGTCCGCGATGCCCAATCCCGCCCCGACGGACTCCCAGGCGCCTGCGCAAGCTCCCGTGCCCCCCGGCCCCGCGCCCGTCGAGACCATCCGGGTCGAGGGCCTCCTCGACATCGATCTGCAGCGTGGCGGCAACGGCCAGCTGCTCGACGTCAGCCGCGGCTGCAAGCGCCGGCCGACCGACACATTTGTGCCCAAGGAGCTCATCCGCCGCTTCAAGCTGCGGGCCGGCTCCATGATCGGCGGCACGGCGTTTCCGCCCGACGGCCGCTTCCCGAATCCGAAGATGCGATTCATCGAGACGGTCGACGGCGTAAAACTGGAGGAGCGCCGCGCGCTTTTCGAGTTCACCACCCTCACCACCATCTCGCCCAACCAGCACCTGAAGATGGAAATGAAGGACGGCCGCCTGACCACCCGCGCAGTCGACCTGTTTTGCCCGATCGGCAAGGGCACCCGCGGCCTGATCGTCGCCCCGCCGCGCACGGGCAAGACCACGCTCCTCCGCGACATGGCGCTTGGCGTCCTTGAGAACAACCCCGAGTGCAAGGTGATGATTCTCCTCGTGGACGAGCGACCCGAGGAAGTGACCGATTTCAAGCGCAGCGTCCCCGCCGGCGAGATCTGGGCGTCATCCAACGACGAGCAAATCGAGAACCACATCCGCATCGCCGATCTCTGCATTGAGCGCGCCAAGCGCCTTGTCGAGGCCGGCCGCGATGTCGTGCTCTTCGTCGACTCGATCACGCGCCTCGCCCGGGCCCACAACACGGCCAAGAATTCCGGCCGCACCGGCTCCGGCGGCCTCGACGTGCGCGCGCTCGAGAAGCCCCGCCAGCTCTTCGCGTCCGCGCGCAAGACCGAGGAGGCCGGCTCGCTCACCATCATCGCCAGCGTGCTGGTCGAGACCGGCAGCCGTATGGACGACGTGATCTTCCAGGAGTTCAAGGGCACAGGCAACATGGAGCTCGTCCTCGACCGCAAGTGCGCCGAGATGCGCCTGTGGCCCGCGATCAACGTCGCCGCCAGCGGCACCCGCAAGGAGGAGCTGCTCATCGATGCAAAGACCCTCGAGGGCATCCACTTTTTCCGCCGGGCGCTCGTGCAGCAGAAAATCGAGGAGTCGACCGACACCATGATCGCGCGCCTCTCAAAGACCAAGACCAACGCGGAGTTCCTGAAGCTGATCGCGCGCTGAGCCGCCGCTCCCGCCCGAACTTCCCTCTTGCCCCCTCCGCAAATCTCCTGAGATTCACCCGTTCCTTTCGGCGCCTTCCCGCGTCTCTTTCCGCCACCAGCTCAACCAAGCATGCATAGTTTCTCCGAGCAGTGCCTCGACATGGCCCGATCGATGTTGGCCCACAACCTCGAGTCGATTCAGCCCGACGGCACGATCCTGCCCGCCAACGGCGAGCAATCGCGCCCCGACGAACCCGGCCACGTCGCCTTCGCACTCGGAGAATTCTACCGTGCGACCGGCGAGACGACCCTCAAGGGTCACGACCTCGTCGATCTCGCGGCGCGTTGCATCACGGCGCAGATGTTCACCGAGCCCGCCGCCGAAAACGGCCTCGCCTACGCGGCGCTCGGCCTGCTCGCCTTTGGTCCCTCCAAGGAGCGCAACCCCGTCTGGGAGCGGCTCGTCGAGGAGACGCAGCAGCGGATCGACAAGTCCCTCCTCCATCGCAGCGACTACGACAACCACTGGCAGGCGTTCAACATCGCCAAGGCCGTCGCGCGCTTCTCGCTCGGGCTCTCCAAGAAGGACGAGACTTCGCGCCTCATCGAGCGCATGTGCGAGCGCATCCAGCACACGAGTTCCGCGGGCTTCTTCGACGACTCCACGTCGGGCCTGGGCGGCAATTTCAACCTCTACGGCGTGATGACGTTCGTCTTCGTCCGCTCCGCCCTGCAGCTCCACGCCAACAGCGGCGTGCGTGATCGCAAGCTGCCGACGCTCCGCACCTACGCCGAGAAATACATCAAGATGATGCCCGACCTCGTCCGCCACGACGGGCTCGGCTGGGCCTTTGGTCGCGCGGCCGGCGCCTACGGCCAGATGCACTGCATCAGCCTCATCCTGCAGGGACTGCGCGACGGCTGGATCGCCGACGAGCAGAAGGTCAAATACTACGACATCCTGCGCCGGCTGTTCATGTTTTTCTACGCGACCTATCTGGATCAGGAGCACGGCTTCCTCGATCTCCGGGATGAGGAGCGCACCGCCTACAGCCACCACACCACGCGCATGGCGAATTTCGACGCCGCGCGCTACCTCTGCCAGTGGTCGCGCCTCGCCAAGACGGTCCAGATGCCCGCCGGCACGCCGCGCGTCGAGCCCGTCAAGACCTCCGGCCGTTTCGTCATCTTCGACAAGTCCAACCGCAAGGAGCAGGGCCTCTTCCTTTACCGCGACGCCGAATCGGGCCTGCACCTGCAGGTGCCTCTCATCAGCTCGGGCACGACGCTCACGAGCGATTCATTGGCCTTCCCCCACTGCCCCGGGATTTTCGACTGGCCCAACAACGTTTACCTGCCCGTGATGCTCCCCGAGCTCACCTTCGGGGATCAGGTCACGCTCCCGGCCTTCTATGGCAAGAACTGCGTCACCGGGCTCGGCCTTCGCAACAGCTTCTATTTCCGCTACGAGCAGCCCGAGCTCATCAACATCAAGGAGGAGTTCGTGAAGGGCATCGGCGGCGTGAAGGTCCAGTGGAACTTTGCCGGCAACAAAATCGGCGTCGAATTCGCCTACACCGTGAAGCAGCAGGTGACGCTCGACAAGTTCCGCTTCTGCCTCGCGATCGCCGCGCCGCACTCGAAATACCACGTCGCCGGCGCGCTTCAGCTCGGCGCACAGGGCCATCGCTGCAGCGTGGCCAAGGATGACTTCCAAGGCGCCTGGCAGGAGACCGAGGTCGTCAGCGCGGACCCAACCTACCGCACCAACTACGGCAAGGTCCACTACCTCCAGTATCTCGTCCGCGATCACCCGCTGATCATGCGGCCCGGCCATGTTTACCGACTTGCGGTGAACTTCGAGCCCGATGTGGCGCACATGGAAAGCTGACGGATTTTCGCTTGTTGGCTCTTGATTCTCGATTGGCGGCGTCCGCCACCATTGCCCGGGATCGAAGGTCGAGAACCGAAGTTCGAACATGCTAAGCCGCCGCATCATCCCCTGCCTCGACGTCAACGCCGGCCGCGTGGTCAAGGGCGTGAAATTCCAGCAGCTCCGCGACGCGGGCGATCCCGTGCAGTGCGCCAAGGCCTACGACGCCCAGGGGGCCGACGAGCTCGTCTTCCTCGACATCACCGCCTCGAGCGACAACCGCGGCATCATGCACGACGTCGTCGCCGCCACCGCCGAGCAGTGCTTCATGCCGCTCACCGTGGGCGGCGGGCTCCGCACCGTGGCCGACATCGAGGCCATGCTCCGCAGCGGGGCCGACAAAGTCTCGCTCAATACCGCCGCCATCAAGGATCCGCAGCTCATCCGCGCCTCGTCCGACCGCTTTGGCGCGCAGTGCATCGTCGTCGCGATCGACGCAAAGCGTGAGCCCGACGGCAAGTCCTGGCGGGTCTACACCCACGGCGGCCGCAACCGCACCGACCTCGATGCCGTCGCCTGGGCCGCGCGCGCCACCGAGTTGGGCGCCGGCGAGATTCTCCTCACCAGCATGGACGCCGACGGCACGCAGGCGGGCTACGACTGCCCGCTAACCCGGGCCGCGAGCGACGCCGTAGGCGTCCCCGTGATCGCCAGCGGCGGCGCCGGCACGCTCGATCATTTTGCGGACGTCCTCGACGCCGGCCGCGCGAGCGCTGTGCTCGCGGCGAGCCTCTTCCATTTCGGGACCTTCACGATCTCCCAGGTGAAAAACCATCTCGCCGCCCGCGGCGTGCCCGTGCGGCGATGAGCATCAGGACGCGGGCGCGACTTCGCCCGCCTCCGCGCGGGCCGGCTCCACGTTCGCCTTCGGCTCCCCGACGAGCACGCTGAGCTGCTGCTGCACCGCGACGAAAAACTCCGGCGTCAGCTCGCCCGCCGGCACCTCGAAAATCACCTTCGACTTGGCGTGCTCGTAGCGATTGCGCGCACCATCGGTGCTCAAACCGCGCGGACGCAGGACGCGTTTCCGCTCGAGCATCAACGCCAGGAACTGCACCAGCCGCGTGTTTTCCTCCGTCGGCTCGGTCGTCGGGTCCGCGAGCGCTACAAAAAGGTTCTCCGCCGTGAGCTTGAGCGCGCGATCGGCGTTCTCGCCGTGGCGGCGGGGCTTGTAGGCGTGCACCCACCGGCACGCGACGAAGCCTTCCGGGGCAAAGCCCACGGCGTGCGCCTCGAGCACATCGTAGCGCACGATTTCGAGCGCGGCGCCGGTGCGCACGAGATGGCTGGCGACGCGGGCGCCCTCGGTGAACGGTGCGCCCGAGACAAAGCACGTCGTCGCGAGCGGCTGCAGGTGAAGCTCCATGGCTTTCTTGTTTACGGCCGTGCCCGGCGGACGCTAGCACTTTCACGCCTCACCGCACCCCCGATGCCCGACTCCCCCATGCTCTCCTCCGTCCGCGATCTCAAGGTGCTCGGGACCGAAGCCAACGGCCGTCCCTTCGCGGCGCTGCTGGTGGTGAAAAAACTCGCCGCCAAGACCGCGGCCAACGGCAACACCTTCCTCAGCGCCGATCTCGGCGACCGCCACGGTTCGTTCGGTTGCACGATTTTTGGCGACAGCCCGGTCTTCGATGTCTTCAAGTCCGCCGGCGAGGGCGCGGTCGTCCGCATCGAGGGAAAAATTGAATTCTACAACGGCCGCCTCTCGCCGCGCATCAACAAGGCCCAGACGCTCAAGGAGGACGAGCTCGGCGCCCCCGGCCTGATCGACAACCTCGTCGAGCTCGCGCCGGAAAACGCGGACGCCCTCTGGGCCGAGTTCAGCGCGTTCATCGACGCCATCACCTTGCCGGAGCTCCGCGCCGCGGTGCGTGGCGTCTTCGATGAAATCGGCGAGACGTTCCGCTGGTCGCCCGCGGCGGTCGCGATGCACCACGCCTACCGCCACGGCCTGCTCGAGCATACCGTCCACATGGCGCGCGCCTGCCGCGCGCTCCTGCCGATCTATCCGGAGGTCGACGCCGATCTCGCGATGGCCGGCATCCTCTTGCACGACACCGGCAAGGCCATCGAATACGAGGGCACGCTTGCGACGAAGCGCAGCCGCCGCGGCATCCTGCAGGGCCACGTCGTCCTCGGCTACCAGCTCGCGCGCAAGCATGGCATCAAGGCCAAGCTCGACGCCGACCGCCTAGAACGCCTCGAGCACATCATCCTCTCCCACCAAGGAGAACCCGAGTGGGGCGCGGCCGTTTACGCCGCGACACCCGAGGCCGTCTTCGTGTCGATGATCGACAACCTCGATGCGCGCATGGGCATGGTCCAGCGCGCGCTCCGCCAGTCCGACGGCAACACCGAGTTCTCCGAACGCCTTCCCGGCCTGAACTCCGCGCTGCTCACGCGACCGCTCCCGGCGCCACCGGCTTGAAAAGTGCCGCTGGCCCGCCCCCGCCCGTGCGCGAGTCAGGCGACAGGCTCTCCCCCCGAAAGCTTCACGCCCTCGCGTTGCCAGCGGTAGACCAGCGGAGCCTTGGTGCGCTCGAGCTCCTTGAAGAGCGCCGGGGCGGCGCGCTTCGGCAGCTCCAACTCAGCGAGCCCGGTGGCGTCGCAGTTGAGGACCCGGGCGTAGGGCTTGAAGTGCTCCGGGCGGCCGATCACGCGGCCGAGATCCGCGGGCGGCACCGCGGGCGCGCGGCGATCCAGGGCGAGAAAACAATAGGGCAGGCTGCGGAGATCAATGCCGGCGCGCTGGCCGAATTTCACCCAATCCGGATCCGCGTAGATCGCGGACGGCGGCGGGGCGAAGAAGTGGCACCAGTGGCGCAGGTTGCCCGGCTCGGCCATCGGGCAGGCCTGTGCGTGCGTGCACGGCGCGACGAGGTGCAACGGCCCACGCAGCTCGTCGCGCAACGCCGTGAGTTGGCGGCTCACGGCGTGCGTGCCGGGCTCGACCCAGAGCACGGCCTCGGCACGGGCAATCGTCGCGCGCAGCGCGGCGAGCGCCACGGGCGGCAGCTCGTTGAGCACATGGCTCACGACGAGCAGCCCAATCGGTGTGTCGGCCGCGAGCAAACCCGGCGTGGCCGAGGCCACGCGCAATGCGGGAAACGCCGCGCGCGCCGCCTGCTCCGCGAAGTCCGACGCCAGCGGCGAGTGGTCCCACACGGTCAGGGAGTCGAAGTTCTCCGCGCCGAAAAACGAAATCACGCGCCGCGCCGCGACACCGCTGCCGCAGCCCCAGTCGAGCACGTCGCGCGCCGCTGGTTTCCATGCGCGCAACCGGAGCTCGCGCAGCACCTGATCCCATTTCCAGCCGATGCGCTCGCCGTAGGTGAGATCGTAGCTCGCGAGGTCGGCGGGCGACTCCCAGTAGGGCCCGCTCTGCGCGGAACCGCTCAGGAATTTCTGCCGCAGCCGATCGAGCGCAGGCCAGTCGAGGTTGGACCAGGTCATGCCGAAAATGAAAACCCCAGCGCCCGCGCCAGCGCCTGCGTGCGGATCCCGTAGAAGGCGGCGAACTCCCGCGCGCGCGCCGCGAGTTCTCCGTCCGGCGCTGCCCGTTCGCGCACCTTGATCGCGGCAATCATGAGATTTTTGGCCGTGTGCTCGGTGGAGATGAATTCGAAGACCTTGGTGCGATAGCCAGCCCACTCGAGGAGCAGCGCCCGCAGGGCATCGGTCGCGAACTCGGCGTGGCGCTCTTGGAAAATCCCGTGGCGCAGCGGCTCGGCGAGCACGGGTGGCGCAGTGAGTTGCGCGCGCAGCTCCTTCTGGCAGCACGGCGCGACGACGAGCAGCGGAGCGCCGGCGGCGACGCCGTGGGCGAGCGCATCGTCGGTGGCAGTGTCACAGGCGTGAAGGGCGATCAGCACGTCGAGCGCGGCGCCGGCCGGAGCGGATTCAATCCGGCCGGCGGCAAACGCGAGGTGCGTGAGGCCACTCTCCCGCGCCACGCGGTTGCAGACTTCGACCAGCTCCGCGCGCGCCTCGATGCCGCGCACGTGCGCGCGGTCGCCGAGGATCTGGGCGAGCGCAAAGGTGAGGTAACCCTTGCCGCTGCCCATGTCCGCGATCTGAAGCTGGGGGCCCGACGCCGAGGGCCGGGCACCGGGAAACGCCTCCTCCATCAGGTGCGTGAGCAGCTCGGCGAATTTCTGGATCTGTCGGAACTTGTCGGCCATGCCCTCGCGAGGCAGCCCGCGTTCGTTGGTCACGCCCAGCGCGCGCAGCCACGGCGCGGTCGCGGGGATGAAGTGCCGCTTGGTTCGGTCGTGCGCCACGGCCCCAGCCGGCGGAGCCCCCGCCCCGGCGACCGCAGCCAGCACGCGAATGCGCCCTCCCCCATCGGGCCGCAGCTCGAGCTGGGCGCGCTGGGTCGTTGTGAACAGGTGCGCGTCCGAAAAATCACCGCCGATCAGCCGCTCGATCTCGGCGATGGCGACGGCGGGCGGATGGTTCTTGGTGATGTCGCGCGTGGCGTGGCGCCAGACGAACGCGAAATGCGCGCCGGCCTGCAGCGCGACCGGCCGGATGTGCACGTTCTGCAGCGTGGCATCGGCACCGCGGTGCTTGCCAAGCGTGAGCTTGACGAGTGTGCCGCCGTCGAAGGCGGCGCGGACGAGGGCGAGGAAGCGGTCACGCGGGGACGGCTGGGCGGGGGCGGTCATCGGCGGATCACTTGGGCAGAAACTCGGTGGTCATGGCGCCGGCGACCGTGACTTTCCCTTTGGCGAGCAGGCCCAGCTCCTCGAGCACCCTGATCTGCGTGGCGAAGCGCGCGGGATCGAGGCGGCCGATCTTCGCGGGGCCGCCGTCGGCGTCGCGGCCGGTCACGAGTTTCTCGTCGATGATCGCCTGGCGCGAGAAAGCCATGAATTCCTCCGTGTTGTTCGCGTTGGCCTGCTTCATCGCGGCGTGGCCGGGAGCGGGATCGCCCTCGAGGTAGTCCCGCCAGCCGCGGATATAGGCCCGCGTGAACGCCCGGAGCTCGGCCGGGTGCTCGCGCGCGAAACGCCGGTTCGTCACCAGCACGGCGTAGCCGCGGAAGCCGGCGTCCCACGAGGAGAGAAAGCGCGGCATCTTGCCGCCGGCCTTCACGATGTGGTGCGGCTCGGCGATGAAGTAGCCCTGCTGGAGCGCCTCCTTGTTGCCGAGGAAGGCGACGCTGGAGAAATTCTGCGCGACGGTGTTCACCTTCACGCCGTATTTCTTCTTTAGGAAATCGAGGAACACCCAGCCGGGGCGCGCGATCACGGTCTTGCCGTCGAGGTCCTCGAAGCGTCGCACGCTGCTGTCGGCGTGCACCAAAATGCCCGCGGGATCGTCCTGAAACACGGCCGCAAACTGCACGACGGGCAGGCCCTCGGCTTGCTTCTGCAGCGTCTCGACGTCGCCCGCCTGGCCGATGTGAGCCTTGCCGGTCGCGACGCTGGGCATCACGTGCGCGCCGGGGCCGCCGGGGATCAGCGTGACGTCAAGGCCCTCGTCGCGGAACCATCCCCGCGCCTGCGCCTGATAGAAGCCGCCGTGCTCCGGCTCGGCCATCCAGTCGAGCTGCACAATCAGCTTGAACGGAGCCTTGTCGGCGGCGGGGAGCGGAGCCGGCGCGGCGAGACAGACGAGAAGGGCGGCGAGAGCCGTGTGTCGTTTCATGATGATGGATGATCAGTGGTCCCGGCGCTCATAGGAATCGTGCCAGCGATGGAGCGCGAGCCAGCTAAAGCTGACGACGGCGGCCGTGAACACAAATCCCAGCGCGCAGCCGATGCCCGCGGTGGCGAAGAGCGCCGGGTATTTCGCCTGGCTCGCGTAGATGATCACGCGGAAGCCGAGGCCGCCGCCGTCGCCGGCCGAGCTGCCCGCCGTGTAGTCGCCCACGATGGCGCCGATCGGCGCGAGCACCGCGGCGATGCGCAGCCCCGTGAAAAAACCGGGCATCGCGGCCGGCACGCGGAGGTGCAGGATCTCCTGCCACGGCGTCGCCCGCTGCATGCGGAAAAGCTCGAGGAGATTGCGATCGGTCGCGAGCAGGCCCTGCGTGGTGTTCACGACCATCGGGAAAAACGAGATGAGAAAGGTGATGACCGCGACGCTCTTGAGGCCCGGGCCGACCCAGAGGACGAGCATGGGCGCGATGACGATGATCGGCGTCATCTGGAGGATCATGAGGTAGGGGTAGAGGCTTGCGCGGATCCATTTCGCGAGCGACAGCGTCAGGGCCGTGGCGGTGCTGATCACGACCGCGAGGCCGAAGCCGATCAGGGCGCCCTTGACGGTGTTGAGCGTGGCGACGGCCAGGACCTCGCGGTGCTCCCGCAGCGCCGCGATCACGAGGTCCGGCGTCGGCAGCAGAAAGCGCGAGTCCTCCGGTAGCCGCGCGTGCCATGCATACCACGCGGCGACCATAAGCGCGCCGGTCGCGGCGGGGAAAAGAAGCTGTTTCGCCGGGATTTTCATCGGGGCGCGGGCTGCACGGAGCGGAGCGTGCGCGAGACTTGGTCGACCAATTCATGATAGTCGCGCGAGTGGCGCGTCTCCACCGTGCGCGGCCAGGGCAGCGGAATCGCGATCTCGGCGTGGATGCGCCCGGGATTCGCGGCAAGCACGAGCACGCGCCGGGAAAGAAACACCGCCTCGGGCACGGAGTGGGTGACGAAGAACGCCGTCCA